>NZ_CP012752.1:2107954-2409090 GCF_001302585.1 Kibdelosporangium phytohabitans
CGGCGTACAACAGATCACCGCGGCCGGTCACCACGATGTGGCTGCCCTGCTGAGCCACCTCGTTGACCTCGGGAATCGCGGCGAGCATGCGTTCGTCGAACGGCCCGGGGACGCGGAACCGGATCCGCTGGCGGTCGTCCGCGCGGGCCACGAGCCCGCCTGGCGTGTCGATGGCCACCACGCCGCCGTCGTCGATCACAGCCAACCGGTCGCAGAGGCGCTCGGCCTCCTCCATGAAATGGGTGACCAGCACGACGGTCACGCCGGTCTGGCGCAGCCGTTCGACCAGCTCCCACGTCTCCCGGCGCGCCTGCGGGTCCAGGCCGGTGGTCAGCTCGTCGAGGAACACCACACGCGGTCGCCCGACCAGCGCGAGCATGATGAACAGCCGCTGTTTCTGCCCACCGGAGAGCTTGCCGTACGCCACGTCACGCTGTTTGGCCATGCCCCATTCGCCGAGCAGGCGCTCCCAGTCAGCCGGGGTGGGGTAGAACGACGCGTACAGGTGCAGGGCTTCCCAAACCTTCATGCGCTCCTGCAGCTGGCTTTCCTGCAATTGCACGCCGATCAGGGTGTGCAATTTCCGTGCGTCGCGCCGCGGGTCCATTCCGAGCACGCGGATCGTGCCGCTGTCGGGGACCCGCAGGCCCGCGACGCACTCGACCGTGGTCGTCTTGCCGGCGCCGTTGGGACCGAGGATGCCGAAGATCTCACCCTCGGCCACGGCGAAGGACACATCCCGTACCGCGATCTTGTCGCGGTACCGCTTGTGCAGGTTGGCTACCTCGATGACTGACATGCCACGCAGCATGCGTTGCGGAGGCGGGTCGCCGGATCGCCTCACCAGCCATCTTCCCGGCGGATACGCCCATCAACCGATCGGTCGATGCGCCCCGATCCGCTTGCGCAGCCGGTAGAGCGCCGAATGCGCGCCCTGTGTCGTCGTACCGAGTTCCCGCGCGATCTCGCTGTGGCCCATCCCGTCGGCCAGCATGTCGACCAGCGCGCGGTCGCGGCGCGGCAGCGCCAGGATCCGGATCGCCAGCCACCGCGCTTCCGCCTTGTCACAGGCGAATTCCGCCGGATCCTCGGCGGAGGGCGGGACGAGCCGGGGGTGGTTGGCCATCCGGGTGGCCACCGTGCGGCGCCTGATCTCATCCGCGCACAGCCGGGTGACTGTGGAGACCAGGAACTGTTCGATCCTGCTCATGTCGAGGTCGTTGAACTCGGCCCCGCGGATCAGGGCTTCGTTGACAATGTCATCGGGGTCCACCGGTGCCGCGCAACGCCGGGCGGCGATCCGGACCAGAGTCGGCCGGATCCTGATGCACTCCTGCCAGTAGTCGTCGGTACGCGTACTTGCGTCCGGGACCGGCATTACCACACCCCCGATCGGCTCGCCACGCACGCGCGCAGGAGCCGTCTCGATGTTGAATAGTTGTTATTTGAACATTTCTTCCCTCGTTTTGAGAAGCATCTACCGCGTGCCACGGGGCCGGGAGGGCCATTCGGCCCGTGTCCCATGTGGTGAGAATCTCAACCTGATATCGGGCGTTTCACTGTAACGGCGGTACGGTGTTGACTAACTTCCGCCATTCGAGTGAACCTCGGTCAGATGGGGCAGGCTCAAACGAAAAACGTAGCGTGGGAGACGTTGCGACTCGGTCCGGTTCCGGTGAGGTTGAATTCTTTTGCGGTTATTTTGATCGACAGAATTCCGTCACTGCGGAGTCACGGCGTAGTACCTCGCGGGGTTGTACCGCACAGAGCCCCCGGTGCTGACGGCACCGGCGGTCGAGCGACGCGGGGCAGGGCCGCGTCGCTCGGCCGGGCGCGGGTGCGCCGTGCAGCACGTTTGATCGAGCTGCGCGGCGCACCGTCGACCCGACGGCTGGCGATGTGACAACCCCCATGACAACCAGCGTCTTCATCGTCGACGACCATGAACTGGTCCGGCGTGGTCTCGTCTCCCTGCTCGCCGACGAGACCGACATGCGAGTGGTCGGCCAGGCAGGCACCGTGGTCGAGGCGTTGGCCCAAGTCCCCGAGCACCTGCCGGACGTGGCCGTCCTTGACGTCCGCCTGCCCGACGGCGACGGCGTCCAGCTCTGCCGTGACCTGCAGCTGCGCTGCCCGGAGGTGCGGTGCCTGATGCTGACACCGTTCGTGGACCCCGAGACCATGACCGAGGCCATGGCTGCCGGTGCCGCGGGTGTCGTGCCCAAACACGTGGCCGGGGCCGAGCTGACCAGCGCGATCAGGATCGTCGGCGCGGGCGGGCGGCTGTCGCAGGACCCGCAGCCCGAGCAGACCCACGACCCGCTGCACACGCTGACCAGACGCGAACGGTCGGTACTGCGGCTGATCGGCGAGGGCCTGACCAACCGGCAGATCGCCGAGCGGCTCAACCTGGCGGAGAAGACGGTGAAGAACTACGTCTCCAGCGTGCTCGGCAAACTCGGCCTGCGCAGGCGCACCCAGGCCGCGGTCCTGGCCGCGGAATTGCGCCACCGGCTCTGACCAGGGATTACGCCTCGGTGCTGTTGAGGTACGCGAGCACGGCGAGCACCCGCCGGTTGGTGTCGTCGGACGGCACCAGCCGCAGCTTGGCGAAGATGTTCGCGGTGTGCTTGCCCACCGCGCCCTCGCTGACGAACAGCTGCGCGGCGATCGCGGCGTTCGACTTCCCGCCGGCCATCAGCTCGAGCACCTCCCGCTCACGCGGGCTGAGCTCGGCCAGCGGCTCGTGGCGCGCGTTGCTGGCCAGCAGTTTCGAGATGACCTCGGGGTCCATCGCGGTGCCGCCGCCGGCGACCCGGCGGACCGCGTCGATGAATTGGTCCGAATTGAGCACCCGGTCCTTGAGCAGATAGCCGATCGCCCCGGCGCCATCCGCCAGCAGTTCCCGCGCGTACAACTGCTCCACGTGCTGCGACAGGACCAGCACGGGCAGACCCGGCACTTTGCGGCGCGCCGCGAGCGCCGCCTGCAGGCCCTCGTCGGTGAAGGTCGGCGGCAACCGGACGTCGACGACAGCCACGTCCGGGCGGAGCTCGTCGAGCGCCTTGACCAGCTCGGGCCCGGTCGACACGGCCGCGACCACGTCGAACCCGTTCGCCTCGAGCAGCAGGGTCAGTCCGTCTCGGAGGAGGTAGAGGTCCTCGGCGAGGACAACGCGCACGGGACCTCCAGGGTCACGGTGGTCGGACCGCCCGAAGGGCTGGTCAGGGTGAGTACGCCGTCGAATGTAGCGAGTCGCCGCCGGATGCCCGGCAGCCCGCTGCCGCTGTCCGGGTCCGCGCCGCCCTGGCCGTCGTCGGCGACCGTCACCCGGAGCGTGCCGTCGGTGTACCTGAGGTCGACGCTGACCCGCTCGGCCTGGCCGTGTTTGGCCGCGTTGGTCAGCAGTTCACTGACCGCGAAGTACACGGCCGCTTCGACTGGCGCGTCCAGTGCGCCAGGCAGGTCGACGGCCACGTGCACCTTCAACGGGTTGTCCAGCGCCAGCGCCCGCACGGCGTCGCCGAGCCCGCGTTCGGCCAGCACCGGCGGCATGATGCCGCGTACCAGCCTGCGCAGTTCGACCAACGCCTCGGCGGACGCGTTCCTGGCGTTGGCCACGAGCTTCTTGGCGGCTTCGGGGTTGTCGTCGATCAGCCGTTCCACCGCACCGAGGTGCAACCCCATGGCCACCCACCTGGCCTGCGCCCCGTCGTGCAGGTCGCGTTCGATCCGGCGCAGCTCAGCGGCCTGCGTGTCGATCGCCGCCGACCGGGTCTCCCGCAGGTGGGCCACGTGCTGGGCCAGCTTGGCGGACTTGGTGGGGCCGAGCAGGGCCTTCGACCAGCGGCCGTGCGCCGCCAGGCAGGCGTGGCTCACCAGGAGCGCCACCAGGCCGGCGACGAGGCCGCTGACCGGCGTGAGCCATCCGGGGGCATCACGCAAAGCGGGGATCACATCGCCCAGGTAGGCCCATCCCGCCCGGATGTCGAAGTCGGTGAACAGCCCGGTCGGGCTGGCCCAGATCCACGTCCAGAAATAGCCGAAGAATCCGATGACCACCAGCAACACGGGCACAACCGCCAGCACGAGCGTGACCAGCGGATCCAGGATCAGCCACACGAGATCGCGCCAGGTCGCCCGGTCGCTCATCAAGGTCTTGACGGTCTCGGAGTAGACGGCGACGTGCGGCGTGTCGTACAGGATTCGCCCGTACAGGTATTTGCCGTCCGGGCGGGGCGCGGGAGGCGGCGGCATCGGCAGATAAGGCTGTGCAATCGAAATGCCTGACCACCGTCCGATCTGACGACGGCGCATGGACACGAACGCCCGCCCGAACTGGCGCTGGACGGCCAGAGGTCCGAGGACTCCGGAGATCGCCGCGGCCGAGATCCCGATGAACAGGATGCCGACGATCGACAGCCCGGCCGTCGCCGCGAGCTTGAGCAGCGCGTCCCCACGCGCCATCACCCACGACCACACGGTGCTGCGACTCGTCCGCCCGGACGGCCGCAGCAACGTGCCGGTCCAACGGCAGTAGGTCCGCAGCGTGAAAGGCGCGACCGCCAGGCCGGCCACCGCCATGGGCAGCGCCACCAGGGGGTGGACGAAAAATCCGGCCACCACCAGAACGGCGGGCAATCCGACGGTGAGAACGCTGGTCACCGGCGCGGAAAGGGCCCACAGGTGGTCGCGGTGCGAGGCCGGGTCCTTCAGCAGCCAGTGCATCCGGTCCATCCGCGCGACCGGGCCGGGCCGCCGGTAGACCTGCTTGCCCGCCCGGTACCAGCCGTCACGGTCGGGCTCGGGAGGGCCGGGTTCCGGCAGATACGGGACGGGGACCGACTGGCCCGTCCAGCGCGCCACCAGCCGTCTGACCTGGTTGAGCAGCCGGCGTTCCCGCTCGAACCCGGACATGACGCCGACGAAGGACACCACGAGCGCGGCGGCGCTCTGCACCCCCGCGAGCAGGGACAACCCGAACAACGCCAGCCCGCGCGCCAGGGCAATGGCATGTTCGCGCAGCATTCGGCCAGTCTGACCGATCGGCGGCCGGTCGTGCACTACGCAAAGGCGTAGGTGTGAGGTATAGCTAGCCCCACCCCAAGTCTGGTTCCAGACGGATACGCACGGGCCCGGTCCGCGAATAGCGTTCTCCCCATCGACACGGAAGACATTCGAGGGGAGCGGGGAATGGCGGTCATCGAGGTCGCGAACCTACGCAAGCAATATGCCGGCCACGTCGCGGTCGATGACGTTTCTTTCAGCGTCGAGCGCGGTGAGATCTTCGGAATTCTCGGACCGAACGGCGCGGGGAAGACAACCACGGTCGAATGCGTCGAGGGATTGCGCAAGCCCGACAGCGGCCGCATTTCGGTCCTCGGATTGGATCCGCACGCCGAAGGATTGGAACTCCGCAAGCGGGTCGGCGTCCAGCTGCAGAAAAGCGAACTGCCGGAGAAGATGCGCGTGTCGGAGGCGATGGACCTCTACGCTTCGTTCTACGCGAACCCGGCAGACGGGGACAAGCTGCTCGACGACCTGGGGCTCACGGCCAAACGCCACACCCAGTTCAAGAAGCTGTCCGGCGGCCAGCAACAGCGGCTGGCCATCGCGCTGGCGCTCGTGGGCAACCCGGAGATCGCGTTCCTCGACGAGCTGACCACCGGCCTGGACCCGCAGGCGCGCCGCGACACGTGGCAGCTGATCGAGCAGGTCCGCGAGCGCGGCGTCACGGTCGTGCTGGTCACCCACTTCATGGAAGAAGCCGAGCGCCTGTGTGACCGGCTGGCCTTGGTCGACGCGGGCCGCGTGGTCGCCATCGACAGCCCCGCGGGCCTCGTGTCCCGGGTGGACGGCGGCGGGCTGCGGCTGCGGTTCCGGCCGTCGGTCGAGTTCAACACCGGTGTGCTGACCGGCCTGCCCGAGGTCACGAACGTGGTGCGCACAGCGAGCCAGGTCGTGGTGAGCGGCAACGGCAACCTGCTGCACGCGGTGAGCACGACCCTGGCCGCCCACGACGTGGTCCCGCTCGACCTGCGGGTCGAACAGACCAACTTGGAAGACGCGTTCGTCGCGCTGACCGGGCGACGGCTGGTTACGGAGGAAGCATGAGCGGGACTACGCAGGTCATCGACATGGCGCAGGAAAACGGCCAGCGCACACCGGTCAAGGGAGGAAACTTGCTCACCGGTTTCGGCAAGCTCACAGGCAGCGAGTTCCGGCTGATGCTGCGTGACCCGGGGATCTTCTTCGTCGGGTTCATCCCGATCCTGCTGGTGATGATCTTCGGCCTGCTGCCGTCGACCAGCAGCCCCAGTGAGGACTTCGGTGGCGGCCGGTTCATCGACTTCTACCTGCCGCCGATCCTCACCATGATCATCGCGATGATGGCGCTCAACGCGTTGACCAGCGTGCTGGCCACCTACCGGGAACGCGGGGTGCTGCGCAGGCTGGCCGTCACGCCGGTCCGGCCGGTCACGCTCATGCTGGCGCAGGGCCTGGTCAACATGATCATGCTGTCGACGGTCACCGCCGTCGTGCTGCTGCTGGCGGGACTCGCGTTCGACGTGCCGCTGCCACGTCAGGTCTTCGGCTTCGTGCTGGCGTTCGTGCTGTGTGTCTCGGCGATGTTCGCGCTCGGCCTGCTGATCGCCGCGCTCGCACCGACCGGCAAGGCCGCCAACGGCATCGGCACGGTGACGTTCTTCCCGCTGGCGTTCCTGGCGGGCGTGTGGACCCCCGGCCCGCTGATGCCCGACGTGGTCAGGCGCATCTCGGACTTCTCGCCGCTGGGCGCGGGCTCCCAGGCCATGCAGGCGGCGTGGAGCGGGGCGTTCCCGAAGCCGCTGCACCTCGTCGTGCTGCTCGGGTTCACGTTGCTCGTCGGGTTCATCGCGTCCCGTCTGTTCCGGTGGGAGTGACACAGGAGACGGAACAGTCGCAGTCCGCGGACTCGCTCGGGGGAGGCGAGTCCGCGGACTGTTTCGTGCGCGCCTCGATCAGCCTGCGCGGGCCTGACCCGTGCGAACCGAAGTGGTCGTCCTTGTTGGCCAGGGCGCACCGGTCCAGCGACAGGCACCCGCAGCCGACGCAGTCGGTGAAGTCGTTGCGCAGTTGCAGCATCTGCTCGATCCGCGCGTCCAGCTCGTCGCGCCACATCTCCGACACGCGCTCCCAGTCCGCTCGGGTCGGCACGCGACCGTCGGGCAGTTCGTCCAGCACCTCGGCGATGGTGTTCAGCGGGACGCCGACTCGCTGGCCGATCCGGATGAACGCGATCCGGCGCAGCGTGTCCCGCCTGAACCGGCGCTGGTTGCCCGCGGTCCTGCGACTGGAGATCAGGCCCTTGGTCTCGTAGAAGTGCAAGGTCGAAACGGGCACACCGGCGCGTCGGGCCAGCTCACCGACGGTGAGCTCGGTACTGAGCGTCATATCCGCGATGTTAACGCCGCCCGGACGACACGTCTCAGATCGCGAGCGTCCACCCGGTCAGCGAGTACGCGCTGAACCAGCCGCCGAACAGCACGAACGCGGCGGTCGCGGCGTACATCGTGTGGCTCTTCCGGTTGGCCAGGCCCTGCGCGACCGGGATGAGCAGCGGAAACGCCGGGATCAGGAACCGTGCCTTCGAGTACGAGATCCCCGCGGACACCACGACCATGAGGACCGTCCCGCCGCCGTAGAGCGACAGCGGCCACGGGATCCGGTCACGGATGATCAGCACAGCCAGCACGACGGCGGCCAGCACCGCCAGCACGGTGACCGTCTCCATCAGGGAGTTGCCGCTGCCGAGGACCTCACCGACGAACTTCAGCGTCTGCGCCCCGCCGTCGAAGTAGCTGAACCAGCCCGCACGCTGGATGTCGAACCAGCCGGTCAAGCTGCCCGTCTCGTTGGCCACGTACCCCCACCAGGCGAAAAGCCCGATCGGGCACATGACCGCGCACGCCGCGGCTGCCCAGTTGCGCCCTTCGCGGAACACCGTCAGCATCGCGGCCAGCGCCACCGTGCCGACGAGGACGGACGCCGACGGCCGGGCCAGGCCCGCGATCGCGGTGTACAGCCCGGCGAGGATCCATTCCCGTTCCAGCACCGCGACCAGAGCCCAAACGGCCAACGCGGTGAAAAGCGCCTCGGTGTAGGCCATTGACAGGGTGATGGCCATTGGCGAGCCCGCCCACAATGCGACCAGCAACAGCCCGGTCTTCGGGCGGGGGTCGACGATCCGGGCGATCCGGAAGATGCCCGCGGCCGCCGCGCACCCGGCGATGAGGCTGACGAGCAAAGCCGCGGCGACCGTATCGGAACCGGTGATGGGCGCGACCACCCGAATGAGCATCGGATATAGCGGGAAGAACGCCAGGGGAGTGGTCGGCGTGTGTTGCCCGGCCGCGTCGACGAACCTGGCCGGAACGTTGTCGTAACCGTTCTCGGCGATTGCCAGGTACCAGTCACCGTCCCACGACTTCAACACGTCGAACAACGCCCGGTCGCGGTTGCCCGCCAGTATTGCGAGCATCACCAGACCGGATAGCCGGACCAGCAGGAAAACGCCGACGGCGTGCAGGTACGGCCTGGATCGCGCGGCCGCCGCCGTCATCTTCGGCCCTTTGCCGGTCAACGTGTGCATGATGCACGACATTCTGCGGTGCGAGGAGCGCGCGAGGGACCGATTTGTGCTCTTTCGTGACGTTGCCCGCACCGGCTCACCAGCTGCGCCACCTGCGACGACCTGCTGGTTTCACCGGCCACCAACACGACGTGTGGTGATGTGTCGCGGTGGATTTCTGGGATGAGCTCTTCGGCACGCAGCCGGACCCGCCGATGGCCGTTGTCCTGGTGACGGGCGGAGCGGCGCTGTTGCTGGTGCTCTCCGGCGAGTCGTGGCGGCTGGCCCGCAACGTGATAACAATCGTCCACGAAGCTGGACACGCTCTGACCGCCGTTTTGGTTGGCCGCAGATTGCGCGGGATCACTCTGCACTCCGACACGTCCGGTGTCACGGTGTCGCGTGGCAAGCCGACCGGGCCGGGGATGGTGCTGACCGCGTTCGCCGGCTACACCGCGCCGTCGCTGATCGGCCTCGGCCTGGCGGCGCTCATGGTCGCGGGCAAGATCACCCTGCTGCTGTGGGTGATGACCGTGCTGATGCTGGCGGTGCTGGTGATGATCCGCAACGTGTTCGGCGTGGTGTCCGTCGTGGTCACTGGCGCTGTCCTGGTCACGGTGTCGCTCGTGACTTCCCCGCAGGTACAGGCCGCGTTCGCGTGCCTGGTCGCGTGGTTCCTGCTGCTCGGCGGCGTCCGTCCGGTGTGGGAACTGCAGGCGAAACGGCGGCGCAGGCAGGCGCGTGACTCCGACGCCGACCAACTGGCACGGCTGACCGGCACGCCAGGGCTGTTCTGGGTGGCCATGTTCGCGCTGATCTCGCTGGGCGCCGTGTTCCTCGGTGGCATGTGGCTGCTGGAGCCGGTTCTGGCGGCGTGACCTGGTTCTTCGTCGGATGACCGGCTGGGTGGTCGCACGTCGGATGTCTGGACCGCCCGGCTGGTATCAGCCGAGGTTGCGGGCGGCGACCAACTCGGCCACGTCGGCGCGCCGCTCGACCGATGCGGCGAAAGCCTTGTCCCGCAACAAGTCCGCGATCGTCCCGCGTTCGGCCACGTGCTGGCCGAGCACGGTGTCCACCGTTCGCATCGGCGGCCACCCACGACGTCCCGACCTCAGCAGCACCACGACCAGGAACCGTCTTTCAGCGGCGGCCGAACGGCGTCCACCCCCGGGTACTCAGTCCGTTCGTCGGCCTTGGCGAACACCGTCCAGGACGAGTCCGCAACGCACGCATCCACTTCGGCCAGACAGGTCAGCCGATCCCTGGCGGAACGCGGTCCTGCCAGCGCTCCTCGTCCTGCAGCCGCGCGGCCAACGACAACAGCAACGGCTCGCTGTTCTCCCTGCCGACCAACTGGGCACCGATCGGCAGGCCCTCGCTCGTCAGGCCCGCGGGGACGTTCACGCCCGGCAGCCCCAGGATGTTCCACGGCCAGGCGTAGGGGCACGCCGCGATCATGGCGTTGTTCGTGGCGAAGTTCGACAGCCCGTCGTAACGGCCGACCGGGGTCGGCGGTGTCGCCGTCGTCGGCGCCAGGACCACGTCGGCCGTGTCGAAGATCTTCCCGATCCGCCGCCGCTCGTACCGCTCGTGCAGGCGCGACAAACCGACCAGCGGCCGCACGAGCTTGCCCAGCCTGCGGTTGGCCTGGGTCCGCTTGTCCAGCAGCCGCAGGTCCGGCACCTCGAACGCCGCTTGCCTGAGCCCGTCCAGCGACCGGGGCAGGACACCGAGCCCGACCAGCGCGTAGTTCGGGCTCGCCAGCTTGACCTCGTGCCCCAGCCGCGCCAGCACACGGCCGAGCCTGACCACGGCCGACCGCACCTCCGGATCCAGCCGGGCGGGCGCCAGCGTGAACGGAACCCGCAGCGCCAGCGCGATCCGCAACCGGCCTGGCACACCCAGCGCGCCATCGCGCATCCGGCTGCCGGTGTCCGCGATGACGTCGAGCAACAGCGCCGCGTCCTCGACGGTCCTGGCGATCGAGCCGTGCGTGGCGAGCCCGTTCCACTCCCCGATCGGGGCACGCGACACCAGGCCCCTCGTCGGTTTCACGCCGACCAGCCCGGTCCACGCCGACGGGATCCGGATCGACCCCAGCCCGTCCGACCCCGTCGCCGCCGGGACCAGGCCTGCCGCCACCGCGGCGGCCGACCCACCGGACGACCCGCCGGGAGAGAAGCGCATGTCCCACGGGTTGCGGGTGGCGCCGAACGCGTGCCCCTCGGTGAACGGCCACTGGCCGAACTCCGGCGTGTTCGTCTTGCCGACGATCACCGCGCCGGCATGGCGCAACCGGCGGACCATCTCGCAGTCCTCGGTCTTGAGCGGGAACTCGCCCGCGCAGCCGAACGCCGTCGGCTCACCTTCGATGTCCGTGTCGTCCTTCACCGCGATCGGCACGCCGAGCAGAGGCGCTCGTTCACCGGCGGCCAGGCGCTTGTCCGCGGCCACGGCGTCGGCGAACGCGGCCTCACGGCGCAACCGCCGGAACGCGTTGATGCTGGGCTGTGACTTCTCGATCCGGTCGAGCACCTCGGCGACCAGTTCGACCGAGCTCGTCTTGCCCGAGGCGACCATCTCAGCGGTCCGCCGCAGGCCAACGAACTCCGTCACGACGCCTCCAGTGGACTTGTGTTTCGCCTCGCGTGAGGTGGACGTCACCCCGTGCGGCAGACTAGTCACTCCCCCGGAAAGGAGAGAACGGTGGTTGACCAGGTTGTCGAGGCCTGCGCACGCGCGGCGAAACAGGCAGCGCCCTCCCTCGCCGCGGCATCCGAGCAGGCCATCGACGCCGCGCTGACCGGGATGGCGCAGCGGCTGCGGGCCAGCGCGACCGCCGTGCTCGACGCGAACGCCGAGGACATCGCGGCCGCGAAGGCAGGCGGGATGAGCGCGGGCCTGTTGGACCGGCTCACCATCACCGAGGCGCGGCTCACGGCCATGGCCGACGCGCTGGACCTGCTCGCGGGCGTCCCGCACGCGCCACGGGAAACCCCCGTCCGCGACCTGCCGGACGGGTTGAAGCTGGTCGAGCGGCGCAGGCCGGTCGGCGTGATCGGCGCCAACTACGAGGCCAGGCCGAACGTCACCGTGGACGTCGCCTCCCAGCTGGTCAAATCCCGCAACGCGGGCGTCCTGCGCACCGGTTCGGCCGCGCTCGGTTCGGCCACGGCGCTGGTCCGTGCGGTCATCGCGCCCGCGCTGGCCGAGGCGGGCATCGACCCCGCCGTGATCCAGCTCGTGCCGAGCCCGGACCGGGCAGCGGCCGCGGCGCTGGTCCGTTTTCCCGACCTGGTCCCGCTGGTGATCCTGCGCGGCAGCGGCGACAGCACCCGTGAGCTGGGCTTCGAGGCCGCCAAGCACGGCGTGCGGACGCTGGCCCACGCGGACGGCGGCGGCGTGCTCTACCTGGACGCCGACGCGGACCTGGCCAAAGCGCACGATCTGATCGCCCGCAGCCTGGACCGCCTCGGCGTGTGCAACCGCCTCAACCTGCTCCTGATCGACGCGACCGTCTATGCAGATGTGCTTCAAAGCGTCGTGGAGACATTGGACAAGGCGGGCGTGCGGCCGTCGTTGCCGCCGCACGACCACCCGATCGGCTACGAGTGGGCGCTGGATTCCGACCACGAGGCGACCGTGACCATCTCCCCGGTCGACGACGCCGTCCAGGCCGCGCAGGTGGCCAACGAGAAGACCTCGGGACTCGCCGCGGGCATCGTGACGGAGAACTCAGCCACCGCGGAGGCCTTCATGTCGGCCTACACCGGGACCGGGGTGTTCTGGAACGCCACCACCCGGCTGCTCGACGGGTTCAAGTTGCTCGCCGTGCCGGAGACCGGGATCAACATCGACAAGGTGCCCGGCCCGCGCGGCCCGGTCACCTACACCGACCTCAGCCTTCGCCAGTACGCCGTCGTCCCAGCTCAATAGGGCGAACTGGTCGAGACTGTGACACATCCGACGAGCAAACGGCTCAAAGGATGTGGTTGGCTCCCCTCGCGCGGCCCACATATGTAGCGGGGGATAGTATCCACCACGTCGCCCGGACAGCTGTCTTGGCGCGCTCCCGAACGAGAACCACCACTGGAGGCACGGAAGTGACGGCGGTAGCTCCCAAGCCGATCGCGACTCGACCGTTCCCGGCGGGTAAGACGGTCAAGGGTTCGTACCTCCTGCGGTTGTTCCGCACGACGGACCACAAGCAGATCGGGATCATGTACCTGGTCACCGCGTTCGCCTTCTTCATGGTGGGCGGCGCGATGGCGATGCTGATCCGGACCGAGCTCGCAGTCCCGGGACAGCAGTTCCTGTCGCAGGAGCAGTACAACCAGCTGTTCACCATGCACGGCACGATCATGCTGCTGCTGTACGCGACGCCGATCCTGTTCGGCTTCGCGAACTTCGTGCTGCCGCTGCAGATCGGTTCGCCGGACGTGGCGTTCCCCCGGCTGAACGCGTTCTCGTACTGGCTGTACCTGTTCGGCGGGATCATCGTGATCTCCGGCTTCCTGACCCCGGGTGGCGCCGCCGACTTCGGCTGGTTCGCCTACACCCCGCTGTCGGACAAGATCCACTCGCCCGGCGTCGGCGCCGACCTGTGGATCACCGGCCTGGTGGTCTCGGGTCTCGGCACGATCCTCGGCGCGGTCAACATGATCACCACGGTGATCTGCCTGCGCGGACCGGGTATGACCATGTTCCGGATGCCGATCTTCACCTGGAACATCCTGATCACCGCGATCCTCGTGCTGATCGCGTTCCCGATCCTGACCGCGGCCTTGCTGGGTCTGCTCGCCGATCGCCATATCGGCGCACACGTCTTCGATCCGGCATCGGGCGGTGTGATCCTCTGGCAACACCTGTTCTGGTTCTTCGGCCATCCAGAGGTCTACATCGTCGCGTTGCCGTTCTTCGGGATCATCTCCGAGATCATCCCGGTGTTCAGCCGCAAGCCGCTGTTCGGTTACAAGCCGCTGGTCTACGCGACGCTGGCGATCGCCGCGCTGTCGGTGGCCGTCTGGGCGCACCACATGTACGCGACCGGCGCCGTGTTGCTGCCGTTCTTCTCGTTCATGACGTTCCTGATCGCGGTGCCGACCGGCGTGAAGTTCTTCAACTGGATCCTGACCATGTGGAAGGGCCAGCTGACGTTCGAGACGCCGATGATGTTCTCGATCGGTTTCCTCGTCACGTTCCTCTTCGGTGGCCTGACGGGCATCCTGCTGGCCGCGCCCGCGATCGATTTCCACGTGTCGGACACGTACTTCGTGGTGGCGCACTTCCACTACGTGCTCTACGGCACGATCGTGTTCGCGACCTTCGCCGGCATCTACTTCTGGTTCCCGAAGATCACCGGCAGGTTCATGGACGAACCGCTGGGCAAGCTGCACTTCTGGACGACCTTCATCGGTTTCCACGGCACCTTCCTGGTCCAGCACTGGGTCGGTAACGAGGGCATGCCGCGCCGGTACGTCGACTACATGGCGTCCGACGGGTTCACCACGCTGAACACGATCTCGACGGTCGGCGCCTACGTCCTCGGGGCCTCGACGCTGCCGTTCATCTGGAACGTGTTCAAGAGCTACCGCTACGGCCAGATCGCCGACGCGGACGACCCGTGGGGTTACGGCAACTCGCTCGAGTGGGCCACCTCGTCCCCGCCACCGCGGCACAACTTCAAGGAGCTGCCGCGGATCCGGTCCGAGCGTCCGGCGTTCGAGCTGCACTACCCGCACATGGTCGAGCGGTTCCGGGCCGAGGCGCACACCGGCGTCGGCACGAAGACCGCCCCGTCCGAGGTGCTCGCCGAGAAGACGCAGCCGGACGAGATCACCGGCGGCGACCCGAAGCAGCGGTAGTCCCTCAAGAACCCAAGGTAGGCGGCCCACAACGAGGTAGGCACAGCCCCGTTTCAGCCGAGGAGACACTCCTTGCCCGGTCCATCGAGCACGCCTGTTCTGATCACGGTGAGCGGCCCGGACAAGCCGGGTGTCTCCTCGGTTTTGTTCGCGGTGCTCACGCGGCACGGCGTGGACGTCCTCGATGTCGAGCAGGTCGTGATCCGCGGCCAGCTCGTGCTGGGTGTGCTGGTCGGCACGGATCACGACCCCGAAGGGCTGCAGGAGCTCGTCGAGCAGGCGATGGCGACGGTGACGATGAGTGTCACCGTCGAGGTCGGTGCCGACACGCTCACCCCGGCCAGGGTCGGCTCGACGCACGCCGTGATCGTGCTGGGCAGGCCGGTGACCGCGCGGGCGTTCACCGAGGTGGCCAGGCGGATGGCGGCGCTCGGCGTGAACATCGACGCGATCCGCCGCGTGGCCGACTACCCCGTGACAGGTCTCGAGCTGCACGTTTCCGTCGCCGACGACACCCCGGAAGCCGACAGCCTGCTGCGCAACGCGCTCGTCGAGGTGGCCTCCCGGGTGGGCCTCGACGTCGCGGTGGAGCGGGAAGGGCTGACCCGGCGGGCCAAGCGGCTGATCGTGTTCGACGTGGATTCGACGCTGATCCAGGGCGAAGTGATCGAGATGCTGGCCGCGAAAGCCGGCTGTGAAGAGCAGGTGAAAAGCATCACCGACGCGGCGATGGCGGGGGAGATCGACTTCACCGAGTCGCTCAACCGGCGGGTGGCCGTCCTGAAGGGCCTGCCCGAATCCGTGCTGGAAGAGGTGGCCGAGTCGCTGGAGCTGACGCCCGGCGCCCGCACCACGGTCCGCACCCTCAAGCGGCTCGGGTTCCGGTGCGGTGTCGTGTCCGGCGGGTTCACCAGGGTCATCCAGCGCCTGGTCGACGATCTGGGCCTGGACTTCTGCGCGGCCAACGACCTCGAGGTCGTCGACGGCAAACTGACCGGCCGCGTGGTCGGCGAGGTCATCGACCGGCCCGGAAAAGCCACCGCACTGCGTCGCTTCGCCGACACGTCACAGGTGTCGCTGGCCCAATGCGTGGCGGTGGGCGACGGCGCCAACGACATCGACATGCTGTCCGCGGCCGGGTTGGGTATCGCGTTCAACGCCAAGCCCGCGCTGCGGGAGGTCGCCGACACGGCGCTGTCCCACCCTTACCTCGACGTGGTGCTGTTCGTGCTCGGCGTGACCCGCGCCGAGGTCGAAGCAGCCGACGCGGCCGACGGAATCGATGGCGACCGGCCGTGACCACTCCGGCCGGCACCGTTCTCGCTCCACTGGCCGCCCGCTACGCGTCGTGGCTGGCGCTCCCAGCTGACCAGACCAATCAGGTCGAGACGGAACCGGAACTGGTCAGGGCGATGCCCGTGATCCTCCGGATCGAACGCGACCCGGCCCCAGCCCGTACACCGCTGCTGGAAGCAGCCGCCGCCGCGGCGGTCGCGGTCTGCCTCGACCCGCGCGCGGAGCCGGAAGGGGAGTGGCACGAGCCGGTCAGCGCCTGGGTCGCCGGACACATCCGCAAGGTTTCCCGCCGCGCCCGCGGCGCCCACTGGCAGGCCGCGCAGGGGTTTCCCGGTGTGACCGTCGAGGTGGACGGCGCCTCAGCTCGTGCGCTGGTGCCAGGCTTGGTCGTCGAAACACCGAAGGAGATCAGCCGGCTGCAGATCTCCGGCAGCGACCTACCGGCCGACGAGCCCGGCGCAGTCGCCGACGGTGTGCCGGTGCTGTGGCTGAACCCGGCAGTTCCGCTCACGGCCGGCAAGGCGGCCGCGCAGGTGGGCCATGCCAGCATGCTGCTCGCGGCGTTGCTCGACGAACCCGACATCAAGACGTGGGCCGGCATCGGATTCCGCTGCGCGGTCCGCATGCCGACTCGTGACCAGTGGGCCGCGCTCCACCCCGGCGACGACCCAGCAGGCGCCTGGCAGAACCGCCGGGTCATCGCGGTGCGCGACGCCGGGTTCACCGAGGTCACCCCAGGCACGGTCACCGTCCTGGCCCAGTGGCGCGCCTGACGCGCCACCGCCTTTGACCTGCACTGACACCGCCCCGGCGGCCCTCCAACCGCCGATCCTTCGATCGCGGGAACCCTGGTTCGTCAGCCGGTCACGACGCTGACGCCGAGCTTGGTGGCGGCCTCGACGATCGGCTGGAAGAACGTGCTGCCGTTGCTCGCGCAGTCACCGATCCCACCGGACGTCACACCTTGAGCCTGCGTGCCGCTGACGAACGGGCCACCGGAATCGCCGGGCTCCGCGCACACCGATGTCCGCGTGAGGCCACGCACGATCTTGCCGTCGCCGTAGTTCACGGTCTCGTCGATTCCGGTGATCTCCCCGCACCTGAAGCCGGACGCCACACCCGACCGGCACACCGACGCGCCGATCGGCGCGGGCTCGGTCCCGGTGACGGTGATCGGGCCACCATCACGCGTGTCGACCGACGGGGTCGCCTGCGCGGCGGGGTCGGTCACGTCGACCAGACCGAAATCCCCGTCGGTGTCGAACGTGCCCGCGTTGACACGACCGAGTTCGAGGCCGTCGCTGAGGACCAGGCCACCCGCCGCGGTGCAGTGCCCAGCGGTGACGAAGTGCTTGGTCCCGGCGGGCCCGGTCGCGGCGAACCCGATCGAGCAGCGGGAATCACCGATGGTGTACCCGCGACCGCCGACCACGTCGGCGAGCACGCGCGGACCGCGGTCGGTCCACTCGATACGGACCAGCTCACCACTGCCCTTGGCCTTGTCGACGAACGCCTCGGCAGCAGGTTCTTTCCTGGCCTCGATCACCACGCTGTTGGTGGCCGGGTCGACGTACCAGGCTGAGACGGTGGGCGGGGCCGACGCGGCGAGCCGGTCGAGCCGCGTCTTCTGGCCGTACAGGCCGGCCAGGTTGTTCTTCATCATCCGAGGTTCAGCGCCCGCCGCGCGCACATCGCCGATGTACAAGCGGTCGATGATCCCGACCATCAGCTTGCGTTTCGCGCTGTCGTACCAAGCGCCCGCGTACGCACTGCCCACCTTGCGGCGCAGTGCGTCGACGGTCTTGCCGAGATCCGCCTCCTCACGGCCCCGCGTAGACGCCTCGCCGGGTGTGAGCCGCACGTCCTCACGTGCGGCGGAATCAAGGGGAGTCGACGAGCCGACCTCCACGGTTTCGTGCGCCACCGGTGACTGGTTGGCGGTGGCGATCACGGTGATCCCCGCCGACAACGTCACGCCGATCACGAGTCCTAAAAGGATCTTGCGGTTGAACGGGCGTGGCTCAGCAACCCGATGCGACCCCATACGGCTGTCTCCTCGCCTTCCGATGCCTCCGTAGGGTGTTACGGACGACATTGGGAAGGTGGTTCAACTATTGAGCCGCGCCAATGCACCTCGTACAACTGACTGGTCGTAGGTTGTCCAGAACGGGGGCAGCGACGCACGCAGGAAACCGCCGTACCGCGCGGTCGCCAACCGCGAGTCGAGGATCGCGACCACGCCTTTGTCGTCGTTCGAGCGCAGCAGACGGCCCGCTCCCTGCGCCAGCAGCAGCGCCGCGTGGGTCGCGGCGACCGTGAGGAACCCGTTGCCGCCGCGCGCCTCCACCGCGCGCTGACGGGCGGACGCCAACGGGTCGTCCGGCCGGGGGAACGGGATCCGGTCGACGACCACCAGCTGCAGCGACGATCCCGGCACGTCCACGCCCTGCCACAGCGACAACGTCCCGAACAGGCAGGTCGCCTCGTCGTCGGCGAACTTGCTGACCAGCAGCGACGTGGAGTCCTCGCCCTGGCACAGGATCGGGAAGTCCACCCGTTCTCTGAGCTCGTCCGCGGCCTGCCTGGCCGCGCGCATCGACGAGAACAACCCCAAGGTCCGTCCGCCCGCGGCGTTCACCAGGCCTTCGAGTTCGTCGAAGAACGCCGGTTGCAGGCCGTCGCGGCCCGGCGGCGGCAGGTGCCGCGCCACGTACAGGATCCCGCTTTTCTCATGGGTGAACGGCGAGCCGACGTCGATGCCGGACCAGCTCGGGATGTCGTTGTCGGCGGGCGGCGCGACATCGGTGGCCGTGCCCTCGGCTTTCTGCGAGGGCCGCTGCTCCACCGGCAGGCCCCACTGACGCGCCAGCGCGTCGAACGAGCCGCCGAGCGTCAGCGTGGCCGACGTCAGAACCGTGGTGCACTCGCCGAACAGCCGTTCCCGCAGCAAACCGGCCACACCCAACGGCGCGACTCGCAGCGCCGGCGGGCGCAGGTTGCCGCCGACCATGTCCGAACTGAGCCACACGACGTCCCGGCGCTTGGCGTCATCGGTGTCGAACGCCTCCAAGACCCGCACGGCCGTGTCGTGGATTTCTTCGAGCAACGCGACGGCCTGACGACGCGCCGTCGTCGACTCGAGGTCCTGTGACGACCGGTCCGGGCCCAGCGCCGTGATGCAGGCGTGCGCGGCGTCACGCGTCACCCGCAGCACGCCTTCGAGTGGGCGCGGCAAATCGTCCAGCCTGCCCTGCGGCAGGTCGTCGAAGATCTCCTTGATGCCCTCGCTGGCTTCTTCCAGCCGGTCGACGATGTCCTCGGCGATCTGGCGGCCGCACCGTTTGACCGCCGCGCCGATCATGCCCGCCGTCAGCTCCGCCGTGGCGACTGACGTGACCCGGTCGACCAGTTCGTGCGCCTCGTCGATGATCACCACGTCGTGTTCGGGCAGGACCTGGTAGCCCTGCAGCGCGTCGATCGCGAGCAACGCGTGGTTGGTGACCACGAGGTCGGCCTGGCCTGCCTCGGCCCTGGCCCTCTCGGCGAAGCAGTCCGTGCCGAACGGGCACTTGTCCTTGCCCAGGCATTCCTTCGCCGACACGGACACCTGCCGCCAGGCCTGGTCGGTCACGCCGGGCACGAGTTCGTCGCGGTCCCCGGTCTCGGTGTCGGAGGACCATTCGAAGAGCCGCTTCACGTGCCTGCCGAGCGCCGACACCGCGAACGGGTCGAACAGGGCGCCGTCGTCTGGCTCCTCCGGTGCGCCGGTGTCCAACCGGTGCAGGCAGAGGTAGTTGCGGCGGCCCTTGAGGATGGCGAACGTCGGCTCACGCCCGATCGCCTGCTTCAACGCCTTGGCCAGTCGCGGCAGATCGCGGTCGACCAGCTGGCGCTGCAACGCGATGGTCGCCGTGGAGACCACCACGGTCCGGCCCGACTCGATCGCGTGGCGCACCGCGGGGACCAGGTACGCCAAGGACTTGCCGGTTCCCGTGCCTGCCTGGACAGCCAGGTGCTCGCCGGTCCTGATCGACTTGTGCACCGCCTCGGCCATGGTCACTTGGCCGGGCCGCTCGGACCCACCGACCGCTTCGACGGCGGTGGTCAGCAGTTCACGCAGCGAGGGAAGGGTGTCGGCGGTTCGGGGCACGGCAAGCAACCTACCGGCAGGCACCGACATCGGTTTCAGACCCTTGACCGCGTCGCGCCGACCAGAGCGGTTACGGCCGGATGCCACGACCCTGAAGCGGGGCCGGTCAAAACCAGGCGCCTTTTCAGCTTCTGCTTCAAAGGAACGAGCACCGCCCGCCGGTCGATCATGGAAGCCATCAACCCGGGCACGATCGAGACACCGATCCCGGCCTGCACCATCGCGATCAGGGTGGCGCCTTCCCTGACCCGGTGGGTCGGCCGCAGCCGGCTCGCCGTGCGCCGGTAGAGCTCGCGGACATGGCGTTCGCAGCCGCCGTCGGACAGCAGGAACGGGTCGTCGTCCAGATCCGGGATGTCGATCTCGTCCTCACCCGCCAGCGGGTGGTCGCGGGGCAGGAGCGCCTGGAACTCGTCCGCGCCGATCTGCACACCGTCGTGGCCGTCGGGGTCCACCAGCACGGCGGCGTCGGTGGTCTTCTCAGCGAGCCACTCCACGATCTCGTGGTCCTCGCCCTCGAACAACCGGATCTTGACGCCCGGCAGATCGCCCCGCCACTGGGCCAGCAACGCAGGCAGCAGGCCCTGGCAGACGGTGGCGGGCGCGGCGAGCCGGATCGTCCCGGTCGGCTGGTTCGCGTTTTCGGCCACCAGGTCGTTGATCGCCGCCGCCGCGCCCACGGCGGCGCGCGCGTGTTCGACCAGGCGGTTGCCGAACGTCGTCAGCTGCGGTTGTTTCGTCCGGTGCAGCACCGGGCTGCCGACCGTTCGTTCGAGCGCCGCGATCGCGTGCGACACCGCGGACTGGCTGATTCCGAGCGCCGGGGCGGCGGCACTGAAACCACCCTCGTCCACCACGGCGAGCAGGGCCCGCAACTGAGCCAGGTTCACGGTCATGAGCAACTCTCATGGACTGGGGGAAACTACTTGTTGGACTCATCCTGCCCTAGTCGGCGAACCTCATGTCCGAAGACCGCCGGACACCACCCGGTGGATCCGGCCAAGGTGGAGCGTGATGAACAAGCTGCAGATACGCGCAGGTCAACAAAGGTGGCGCGCTACGGGCGCCACCGAGCGCGACCGTCGGTGGATCGTCGCGTTCCTGGTGCTGTCGATGATCTGGGGATCGACGTTCTTCCTGATCAAGATCGCGGTGAACGCGGGCGTCGGCCCGATGTGGGTGGGATTGTGGCGGTGCGTTTTCGGCGCCGCCGCGCTCTGGCTGATGGTGCTCGTCACGCGTCAACGGCTGCCTCGCGACCCGGCCGTGTGGGGCCACGGCGCCGTGGTGGCGCTTCTGCTGAACAGCGTGCCGTTCCCGCTGTTCGCGTTCGGCGAGACGAAGATCAGCTCGGTCCTGGCGGGCGTGTGGAACGCGACCGTGCCGCTGGCGACGCTGGTGTTCGTGCTGTTCCTGCTGCCGGACGAGCGCCCGACCGCCCGGCGGCTCGTCGGAATGGCCATCGGGTTCGTCGGCGTGCTCGTCGTCCTCGGGATCTGGAACGGCGTGGACACCGGGCCGCTGGTCGGCACGCTGGCCTGCCTGGGCGCGACGACCTGCTACGGCGCCGCGTTCGCGTACTCCCGGCGCTTCATGTCCGGGCGACCGGAGTCCTCGCTGGTCCTCGCCACCGTCCAGGTCACGTGCGGGGTCCTGCAGCTCGCACTGGTCACGCCCGTGGTCGAGGGCGCGCCGACGTGGCCGGGCTACGGCGCCACGGCCGCGTTGCTGGTGCTCGGGGCCCTGGGCACGGGATTGGCTTATCAGCTGAACTTCACAGTGATCCGCGCCGCCGGGTCGACGGTCGCGTCCACGGTCACCTACATAACGCCGTTGTTCTCCACCGCGCTCGGCGCGGTGTTCCTGGCCGAACCAGTCGGCCCGAACACCATCGCCGGCGCGGCGTTGATCATCGTCGGTGTGCTGCTGAGCCGGTCAGGACCGCTTGCGCGCCAGCGCCCACGCGCCGGGCAGCAGACCGGCCGCGAGCAGGATCTTGATCCCGTCCCCGATCAGGAAGGGCAGGAGGCCGCGCTGGAGCGCCGTCCCCAGGTCGAAACCGGTCGCGGCCATCAGCCAGGACACACCGATCGCGTAGATCACGACGTTGCCTAGCGCCATCGTGGCGATGGTGCGCAACACCGTGCGGTCGCCACCGCGCGCCGCCAACGCACCGACCAGAACCGCGGCGGCAGCGAAACCGACGAGATAGCCGCCGGTCACACCCAGCCAGCCGGACTTGCCGTCCTGGAACCACGGCACCCCGGCCATTCCGGCGAGCAGGTACAACAGCATCGACAAGGCACCACGGCGCCACCCCAGCGCGGCGCCGACCAGCAACGCGCCGAACGTCTGCCCGGTGATCGGCACCGGGCTGCCAGGCACAGGGAGCACCACCTGAGCGGCGAGGCCGGTCAACGCAGCGCCGCCGACGACCAGGGCGGCGTCTCGCACGAACGCACCCGGCACCAGGTCCGCGAGGACCGCCGGACGCACCCGAACAGGCACAACTGACACGACTACCTCCTGAATCGAACTCCTGAAGGCAGGCTAGTCGGCAGTGATCGGCTTCCGGCTGTGGCGATCCCAACATCCCAGCCACCGCTGACGCCAGTCACAGTCCACATGGGACTCACCGGAACGGGTGGTTGGCCGCCCGCCGGGTCGTGGGAAGTCGTGAAGGCGGTGATCATGAGCTGATGTACAGGCAGATTGCCCTTGTGCTGGCGGCTGCCGTGCTCGTGGTGAACGCGACACCCGCGACTGCGGCCACCGGCAGCGGCACCGCGTCTGCCGGATCGGCCGACGTCGTCGTCGAAGGCAAGAAGAGATTCGTGCAGGCGCCGCTCGCGCAGTGCCTGACCTCAGGCGGAACCATCCAGAACACCAGCAAACCGGTCAGGCTGCGCGGAGTGGCCGAATTCGGCGAAGGCGCGACGAAGTGCACGGCCGACCCGGCCAACGGGCGGATCACGGTCGAGGCCACCGGTCAGCGGTTCGAACTGAACGCCCTGCTGGAACACGGCGGCCCGCAGATCAAGCTCGGCAACTACCTGGCGACCTGCGCGACAACGCTGAACGGAAGCGGCGCCCGGATGCAGTTCTCCGAGCTGAGCGGGATGGACGCGCCGACGGAACTGACGCCGAACTACACGGTGCTCATCCCCGGCCGCAGCAAGGAGGACCCACCGCTGGCCAAGGTGGTCCTCAACGAGATCGTCGTCCCGTCACCGCCCGACGGCAGCATCACCCTCAACCTGATGCACGTGATCTTCGCGCCCAACGGCGGCGGCCCGGTCACCGGCGAGATAGTCGTCGGCGGCGTCTACTGCCCCCCACTCGTCTAGGACCTCCGCACGCTCCACTTGTCTGGAACCGCTCCCAGCCCTTCTCACACCCCACCCCGCCCGCAAGGGGGACCCCTGATTTCAGGCTACGAGGCGAAAGGGTGTGCCGGGAAGCCCGGCGGCGGTCAGCCTGTGGATAACCGCCGCCTGTGGACAACTCGAGGCGCTAGCCGACTCGGGGCGAGCCGACCAGGTCAGCGCCCGCGTCCCGCAACTGCACCAGCGCGGAATCGACCGTCGGCTGAGCCACGCCGGCAGTCAGTTCAAGCAGAACGCGTGTCGACAAGCCCGCCCGCGTCGCGTCGAGAGCGGTGGCACGCACACAGTGATCGGTCGCGATCCCGACCACATCCACGTCCGTCACCGACCGCGTCTTCAGCCAATCCGCCAATGTGCTGCCGTCCGCCGCCGCGCCCTCGAACCCCGAATACGCCGCCGCGTAAGCGCCCTTGGAGAACACCGCCTGGATCGCGGTGACATCCAGCTCCGGATGGAACGACGCACCCGCCGTACCGGCGACGCAGTGCACCGGCCACGAGTCGACAAAGTCCGGGTTGTCGCTGAAATGCGGGCCCGGGTCGATGTGGTAGTCCCGGGTGGCCACCACGATGTCGTACGGCGTGCGGCCGATGTGCTCGCTGATCGCCGCGGCCACGGCGGCGCCGCCCTGCACAGCCAGGGAGCCACCTTCACAGAAGTCGTTCTGAACGTCGACGACGATCAACGCGTTCGCCACGGTGGCTCCTCTAGTCGATGAAGACAGTCGGGATGGCCGGTTCGCCGTGTGACAGCTTCAGGCCTTCCCACGGAAGGCTGACCAGGCCCCGCTTCACACGCTTGCGGCACTGTTCCAGGGTGGGCGGGTCGGCCACCGGCTGTCCACCACGCAGGAACGGCACCTGCAGGTCGCGGTCGTTGTCGCTCATCTGCGGCCACTGCTTGTCCGGCTGGTACACGACCTCTTCCAGTGCCGTGCCTGTCGGCTTGTGGCGGCGCATCGCGCCTTTCCGCCCGCCCCGCGACTCCTTGTGGGAGCTGCGTTTGGCCACCGGGCGGCCGTCCACCTCGACCAGCTTGTAGACCATCCCGGCGGTCGGCGCGCCGGACCCGGTGACGAGCGAGGTGCCCACGCCGTACGCGTCGACCGGTTCGGCCCGCAGCGCGGCGATCGCGTACTCGTCGAGGTCGCCGGACACGACGATCCGGGTGTCCTTCGCGCCGAGCGAATCGAGCTGCTCACGGGCATGGCGCGCCAGGACGCCCACGTCGCCGGAGTCGATCCGGACGGCGCCGAGGTCCGGCCCGGCCACCTCGATCGCGGTGTTGATGCCGTTGGTGATGTCGTACGTGTCGACCAGCAGCGTCGTGCTGACGCCCAGCGCGTCCACCTGGGCCTGGAAGGCGGAGCGCTCGTCGTCGTGCAGCAGTGTGAAGGCGTGCGCGCACGTCCCCGCGGTCGGGATCCCGTAGGTGCGGCCCGCTTCGAGGTTGGACGTGGTCGCGAACCCGGCGATGTACGCGGCTCGCGCGCTGTCCACGGCGGCGTACTCGTGGGTGCGCCGCGATCCCATCTCGATGATCGGCCGTCCGTTGGCCGCGCTGACCATCCTGGCCGCCGCGGAGAGGATCGCGCTGTCGTGGTTGAGGATGGACAGGATGACCGTTTCCAGCACGACCGCCTGCGCGAAGGTGCCGCGGACGGTCAGGATGGGCGACCCGGGGAAGTAAAGCTCACCTTCAGGGTATCCATCGACATCACCAGAAAATCTGTAAGAAGCCAGCCAGTCCAGGGTCTGCTTGTCGACCACTTCCGACTCGCTCAGCCTGCTCAGCTCGTCGTCGCCGAACTCGAACCGGGCGATCGTGTCCAGTACCCGCTGTGTGCCGCCGACCAGCCCGTACCGGCGGCCGTCGGGCAACCTGCGGGCGAACACCTCGAAAACACATGGCCGCTGTGCTGTGCCATCGGCGAGGGCACCAGCCAGCATGGTCAGCTCGTAGTGGTCGGTGAGCAGCGCAGTGGTCGCGCCGGGTCCGTTCATGAACTGAGAGCCTATGGCGCCCTCGCGGGCGGCGATCACCCGGCGGCGGCAAAACCGCTGAACTGGACACAACAGTGTGGCGGGCGCATGCCACCATTGGGGTATGACCACGCCAGTCGAGCTGGGGAAGACACACGGTGCGGACCTGGGCGCCGAGGACAAGCCGTGGCAGACGATCGTCTGGAACGACCCCGTCAACCTCATGTCGTACGTGACCTACGTGTTCCAGAAACTGTTCGGGTACACCAGGGACAAGGCCACCAAGTTGATGCTCGACGTACACCACAAGGGCAAAGCGGTGGTGTCCTCCGGCGACAAGGACAAGGTCGAGGCCGACGTGGCCCGCCTGCACGCCGCCGGACTGTGGGCGACCATGGAGCGTAACTCTTGAAGCCGTGGAGCCGGGACGGCGAGAAGGTCGTGACGGAGCTGGAGCGCCAGGAAGCCGCTGTGCTGCGCGGCCTGGTCGGCCAGATCAACGACATGCTGAAGGCCAGGGCGGACGAGGCGCCGCAGGACGAGCTGTCCGAGCTGACCGGGATCAAGACCGGCCCGTCGACCGCGCCGGACGACCCGATCCTGTCGAGGCTGCTGCCGGACTTCCACCGGCTCGACGCGGACCAGCCGGCCAAGGAGGACATGGACTCCGCGGCGGCGCTGCGCTCACTGCACGAGCCGACGCTGCTGGACATGAAGACCGGGGTGGCCGGGGTCCTGCTGGAGACCTGCCCGCCGGAGGGTGGCCCGGTGCGGCTGACCCTCGAGCAGGCGGACGCCTGGCTGTCGGCGCTCAACGACGTGCGTCTCGCGCTCGGCACCGCACTGGACGTCGACGACGACATGCCCGACGAACTGCCGGACGACGACCCGCGGGCCGGTCACCTGCCGGTGTACCACTGGCTCACGGTGATGCAGGAGGAACTCATCCACGCGATGAGCTCATGACGGTGCCGAACGGCCCAGCGTCGAAGAGCACGACCCCGGGACCGCTCAACGCGATCACCGATGTTGAGGGCCTCCAGGTCGGCCACCACCACCAAGTCGGCGACGGCTGGGCGACGGGCACAACCGTCATCCTCACGCCGCCGCGGACCGTCGGCGCGGTGGACGCACGCGGCGGGGCGCCTGGCACCAGAGAGACGGACACGCTCCTGCCGGAGAACCTCGTGCAGTACGTCAACGCCGTCTGTCTGTCGGGTGGCAGCGCCTATGGGCTGGCCGCCGCGGACGGCGTGATGCAGTGGCTGGCCGAGCGCAACCTGGGGTTGCCGGTCGGAACGCGTCCGCATGAGGTTGTGCCGATCGTGCCGTCGGCGGTGCTGTTCGACCTGCCGGTCAACGCGTGGGGCAATCGGCCGGATGCGAAGTTCGGCAGTGCGGCGTGCGAGGCCGCGTCGGATGGCCCGGTCGTACAGGGCAGCGTCGGCGCAGGGACGGGTGCGCGCGTCGGCTCGCTCAAAGGCGGTGTCGGCACGGCGAGCACAGTGGTCGACGGTTTCACCGTGGGCGCGCTCGCGGTGGTCAATGCCGTGGGCGAGGCCGTGGACGAGCTGACCGGTGTTCCGTACGCCGCGGGTTTCGGGGTGACCGGAGAGTTCGGTGGCCCATGGCCCAACCGGGCGGCCACCCTGCCTGACATCCCGCGCAGGCTGCTCAACACCACCATCGGCGTGATCGCCGTCGACGCGAAACTCGTCAAGGCGGAGACCAGGCGCCTGGCCGTTGCCGCCCACGACGGCCTGGCCCGCGCGGTGCATCCGGCCCACTCCATGTTCGACGGTGACACCATCTTCGCGCTGGCGACGGGGGCGAATGCCCTGGCCGAGGACGATGGCTACGCGAAACAGCCATTGCGCGCGCTTGGGCTGGACCGGCTCTGCACGGCGGCCGCGGACACGTTCTCCCGCGCCATGGTCCACGGCCTGCTCGCCGCCCAGGCCAACGGCGAGCTGCCTGCGTATCTTGACCTCTGGCCGGAGAAGGCCCATGGGGCCGGAGCACTGTGAAGCTGGGCTTCACAAGCACGCTGTGAAGGTCTGCTCAACGCAAAGTGGACCTTGTGAAGGCCCGCTGCAAAGCCACGCTGTGAAGCGGAGCTGTAAAGCGTTGCCGTGCAGGCCGGGGGCATTCCCGGTGAACCGGTGGCGTTTCTCACCGAGTGGGAACGGCCCACCCAGCCCTTAGGATGGGACTGTGTTGCAGATCCGCCGTGACCTCGTGGACGAGATGGTGGCCCACGCCAGGCGTGACCACCCGGACGAGGCGTGTGGCGTGATCGCCGGGCCAGAGGGGACCGACCGGGCCGAACGGTTCGTGCCGATGACCAACGCCGCCCGGTCGCCCACGTTCTACGAGTTCGACTCCACCGAGCAGTTGCGGCTGTACCGCGAGATGGACAGCAACGACGAAGTGCCGGTGGTCATCTACCACTCCCACACCGCGACCGAGGCGTACCCGTCGCGCACCGACATCGCACTGGCGGGCGAGCCCGGCGCGCACTACGTCCTGGTCTCCACGCGGCACCCGGAGGACATCGAGCTGCGGTCGTACCGGATCGTGGACGGCGAGGTCACCGAGGAGCCGGTGGAAGTCGTCGAGTCCTACCTGTTCACGCACACCGGGGCGGACGACGTCCCCGACCGCGGCTGACTCCCCACATCGCGCCACGTCAACACCCGAAGCCGGAGGATTTCCATGGCTGTGACCGTTTCCATCCCGACCATCCTGCGCACCCACACCGGGGGCGAGAAGGCCGTCGAGGCGAGCGGGAACACCGTCGCCGAGATCATCGACGACCTGGAGGCCCGCCACGGCGGCCTGAAGACGCGCCTGGTCAAGGAAGGCACCCTGCACCGGTTCGTCAACGTCTACGTCAACGACGAGGACGTGCGGTTCTCCGGCGGTCTCGAGGCGAAGGTCTCCGACGGCGACACCGTGACGATCCTGCCCGCGGTCGCCGGCGGCTGAGCCGGATGGCCAGGTACGACTCGCTGCTCGACGCGCTCGGCGACACCCCGTTGGTCGGACTGCCGCGGTTGTCGCCGGGCAACGGCGTCAGGCTGTGGGCCAAGCTGGAGGACCGCAACCCGACCGGGTCGGTCAAGGACCGCCCGGCTCTGAAGATGATCGAGGCGGCCGAGAAAAGCGGCCGCCTCACACCTGGGTGCACCATCCTCGAGCCGACCTCCGGCAACACCGGCATCGCGCTGGCCATGGCGGCCAAGCTCAAGGGCTACGGCCTGGTCTGCGTGATGCCGGAGAACACCTCCGAGGAACGCCGTCAGCTGTTGCAGGCATACGGCGCGAGGATCGTGTTCTCACCGGCGGCCGGTGGCTCGAACCAGGCGGTGGCCACGGCGAAGGAACTGGCCAAGCAGAACACCGACTGGGTGATGCTCTACCAGTACGGCAACGAGGACAACGTCCGCGCCCACTACGAGGGCACCGGCCCGGAGATCCTGCGTGACCTGCCGTCGATCACGCATTTCGTGGCCGGACTGGGCACCACAGGAACCCTGGTCGGTGTCGGGCGCTTCCTGCGTGAGCACAAACCAGGGGTGCAGATCGTCGCCGCTGAGCCTCGATACGGCGAGCTGGTCTACGGTCTGCGCAACCTCGACGAGGGCTTCGTGCCCGAGTTGTACGACCCGTCCGTGCTCACCGGCCGTTACTCCGTCGGCTCGTATGACGCGCTACGGCGAACCCGGCAGTTGTTGGAGACCGAAGGCATCTTCGCCGGTATATCCACGGGCGCGATCCTGCACGCCGCGCTCGCCGTGGCCGAGAAGGCCGCGAAGGCGGGCGAGGAGGCCGACGTCGTGTTCATCGTCGCTGACGGCGGCTGGAAGTACCTGTCGACCGGCGCCTACAGCGGCTCGCTGGACGAGGCCGCCGAACGTCTCGACGGCCACCTCTGGGCCTGATGGCGCGGTTGCCGAGCCAGGCCTGTCAACCCGCGAAAACAGTGGATGGCAGGCCTGCTCCGGCGTCCGGGACGACGAACACGGAGCCGGACAGCGGCTCACGCGCGAGGTCCGCGTCGGACAACCCGGCCCGCGCCGTCGTGATGTAGAGATCCGTCAGTCGGTCGCCGCCGAAACAGCACGCCGTCGTGTTGCTCGCGGGCACGGTGATCGCCCGGTCGAAGTTGCCGTCGGGCGTGTAGCGGCGCACCTGGCCGGCGCCCCACAACGCGACCCACAAGCAGCCGTCGGCGTCCACGCACATCCCGTCCGGTGACCCGTCGACGTCCACGAACTGACGCCGCCCTGAGACCGTGCCGCTGGCCACGTCGTAGTCGAGCACGTCGACCACGCCAGTTGGCGTGTCGGCGTAGTACATCAGTGTGCTGTCGGGACTCCAGGCGACGCCGTTGCTGATGGTCACTTTGTCGAGCACCACGGTCGCCTTGCCGTCCGGCTCGACCCGGGCCAGCCAGCCGCCGCCGTCCGCTTCGTCGTACCGCATGGTGCCCGCCCACAGCCGCCCGGCTGCGTCGACCGCCGCGTCGTTCCCGCGCACCCCGTCCTTGGCCCAATAAACGAGCCACCGGTGTTGACCTGCGGAATCGACGATCGCGATGCCGTCACGGAGGTTGAGAACGAGCCCACCGCCCACCCGCGGCTTCGCCGCGCCGACGTCCTGCGGCGCGGTGGTCGTCTCGTCCGCACCCGTCGACGGGTTCCAGCGGTGGATCTCCGGCGCGAGGATGTCGACCCACAGCAGGGTCGAGGTCATGGCGTCCCAGGTGGGCCCCTCACCGAGCGTGGCCTCCGCGCGCACCGCGATCTCGAAACGATCAGTCACAACCCGAGATACTGTCATCTTGTGCAGCCCTCTGGATTCCCCTACCAGGACGAGCCAGCGAAACCACCCAGGCAGCCCATCCCGATGGCCAAGCGGATCATCCCGCCGAACCCGCTGCAGGCGCTCCTCCTGGTCTCGGGCTTCGTCGCGCTGCTGTTCGCGATCGAGGCGGTGGACACCGCACTGGGCCACACCCTGGACCTGCACGGCATCTGGCCGCGTGAGATCGACGAATGGGACGGCATCCTCTGGGCCCCGCTGCTGCACGCCGGCTGGGACCACGTGACCGCCAACGCGGTGCCGTTCCTGGTGCTCGGCCTGTTGACGACGGCCGGCGGAACGGGCCAGTTCCTCGGTGTCACCGCGATCATCTGGCTGTTCAGCGGAGTGGGCACGTTCCTGATCGGACAGCCGGGTGTGCACCTCGGCGCGTCCGGCGTCGTGTTCGGTTTCCTGACGTTCGTGCTGGTCCGCGGGTTGTTCGTACGCAGCCTCCCGCAGATCCTGATCGCGGTCGTCGTGTTCGGCGTGTACGGGTCGGTGCTGTGGGGTGTGCTGCCCAACCAGACCGGCGTGTCATGGGAAGGGCACCTGTGCGGTGCTGTCGGCGGTGTCGTGGCGGCGTGGCTGGTCGGCCGGTCGCTCAAACAGGCCACCCGGCGGCCCGTCCTCCCGGGGTGAAAAGCCAGGGTTTCACCTGATCCCCGGGTCGCGCGTGGAGACGTAGCCTCGAACTGTGACCACTTTGCCTGCTGTGCCCGCCGCTCCAGGCCCGGTGAACCGGGTCGTGCCGCCCAACCCGAAACAGGCGGCTTTGGTGGTCCTCGGCTTCACCGCGTTGATGTACCTCGTCGAACTCGTGGACCTGATCCTGCCGGTCAGCCTGGACCGGTGGGGGATCGTCGCCCGCTCCTGGTCCGGCCTTGACGGCGTGATCTGGGCACCGCTGCTGCACGACGGCTGGACTCACCTGTTCAGCAACACCCTCCCGGTGCTGCTGTTCGGATTCCTGGCCATGGCCGGCGGACTGGGCCAGTGGGTCGCCGTGACCGTGACGATCTGGCTGGTCAGCGGACTCGGCGTGTGGCTGACCGCGCCCTCGGACGTGATCACGGTCGGCGCGTCCGGCATCGCGTTCGGCTGGCTGGCGTTCCTGCTGGTCCGCGGGATCTTCAGCCGCAGCCCCAAACAGCTCGCGGTGGCGTTCGTGCTGTTCCTGTACTGGGGAAGTACCCTGCTGGGCGTGCTTCCCGGCAACCCGCAGATCTCCTGGCAGGGCCATCTCTTCGGGGCGCTTGCCGGTGTGCTGACCGCATGGCTCACCACGCGCGCCAACCGCGGCAAGGGCAAGGCTGAGCCCGCGGGCACGGCCATCCCGGAGCTGCCGGCTTGACCTCCCCTGACGCCCCGATCGGGATCTTCGACTCCGGTGTCGGCGGGCTGACGGTCGCCCGCGCGATCCGTGACCAGTTGCCCGCGGAGGAGCTGCGCTACATCGGCGACACGGAATTCACCCCGTACGGTCCGAAACCGATCGCGGAAGTACGCGCGCACTCGCTGGCGATCATGGACGAACTCGCCGACAGCGGCGTGAAGCTCATGGTGATCGCGTGCAACACCGCGTCGTCGGCGTGCCTGCGGGACGCCAGGGAGCGGTACTCGATCCCCGTTGTCGAGGTCGTCCTGCCCGCCGTCCGCCGTGCGGTCGCCACGACCAGGACCGGCAGGATCGGCGTGATCGGCACCGACGGCACGATCCGGTCGGGCGCGTACCAGGACGCGTTCGCCGCGGCCAAGGACATCACCGTAACGGCGGTGCCTTGCCCGAGGTTCGCCGAATTCGTCGAACGCGGAGTGACCTCCGGCAGGCAGGTCCTCGGCCTGGCACAGAGCTACCTGGAGCCGCTGCAACGCGCGGATGTGGACACGATGGTCCTCGGGTGCACCCACTATCCGTTGCTGACCGGTGTGCTGCAGATCGTCATGGGCGATGGCGTCACCCAGGTGTCCAGTGCCGAGGAGACCGCGAAAGACGTGGTGCGCGTGCTCACCGAGCGCGACCAGTTGCGTGAACCCACCGGCAACGACCCGGTGCATGAATTCCTGGCCACCGGGCCAGTCGCCCCGTTCCACCGGCTGGCCCGCCGCTTCCTTGGGCTGGAAGTGGCCGCGGTTAGGCCGATGGCGCGAAATTGACCCGTTGTTGGCTCGCGGTATGTAACGCTGTGCACCGTGTTGCTGACCGTGCTGGGCTGTTCGGGAAGCGTCCCCGGCCCGAACTCGCCTGCCTCGGGATATCTGATCGAGGCCGACGATTTCCTGATGGCGATGGACCTCGGCAACGGCACGCTTGCCGAGCTGCAGTGCTATTGCGATCCGTTCCTGCTCGGCGCGTTGCTGTTGTCGCACTTACACCCCGACCACTGCGCGGACTTCACCGCACTGACGGTCTTCCGGCGCTACCACCCCAAGCCGTCCAGGGACCCGAGGTTGCAGCGGCTGCCCGTGTTCGCACCCGGTGAGGCCCCGGACAGGCTCGCCCGCGCCTACGCCCCGGACCGCGCCGAGCTGGCAGGCACGGACTTGTCGGACGTCTTCGAGTTCCGCACGCTCGCCGCGGACACCGTCCAGATCGGCCCGTTCGAGGTGATGGCGCGCCCAGTGGACCACCCCTGCGAGGCCTTCGGATTCCGCATCACGCACGGCGGCCGAAGCCTGGTCTACACCGGCGACAGCGGTCCGTGCGACGCGCTGGACGAGCTCGCCGACGGCGCCGACGTGCTGCTGGCCGAGGCGTCATGGACGCACGAGCCGGGGCGCCCGCCGAACCTGCACCTGTCGGGCCGGGAAGCCGGTGAGCTGGCCAGCCGCGCGGGCGTGCGGCGCCTGCTGATCACGCACGTGCCACCGTGGACCGACAGGGAGGCCGTGCTGGCGGAGGCGCGGCAGGCCTACCAGGGTGACGCCCGGCTGGTCGAGCTCGGGGACACGTACACCGTCTGAGGCGTATCTCGTAGGGTGGCCGGGTGGCGCGAAGTGACGGCAGGAACGATGGCGAGCTGAGGGAAGTCCGGATCACGCGTGGCTTCCAGAAGTGGCCGGCCGGTTCGGTGATGGTCGAGTTCGGCAACACCAAGGTGTTGTGCGCGGCGAGCGTCACCGAAGGCGTGCCGCGCTGGCGGGTCGGCTCCGGGCTGGGCTGGGTGACAGCCGAGTACGCGATGCTCCCGTCGGCGACCAACACCCGCGGCGACCGCGAGTCGGTCAAGGGCCGCGTCGGTGGCCGCACGCACGAGATCAGCAGGCTGATCGGCCGCTCGTTGCGGGCGTGCATCGACCTGTCGGCGCTCGGCGAGAACACGATCATGATCGACTGCGACGTGATCCAGGCCGACGGCGGTACTCGCACAGCCGCGATCACGGGCGCGTACGTCGCCCTGGCGGACGCGGTCACGTGGCTCGCGGCGGCCGACCGGCTCGCCGATCCGAAGCCGCTGTCGTGCGCGATCGCCGCGGTGAGCGTCGGGGTGGTCAACGGCCGCGTCCGGCTGGACCTGCCGTACGAAGAGGACTCGATCGCCGAGGTCGACATGAACGTGGTCGCGACCGACGCGGGCACTCTCGTCGAGGTGCAGGGCACCGGCGAGGGCGCCACGTTCGCCCGTTCCACCCTCGACCAGATGCTCGACCTGGCGCTGGCCGGTACCGAGAAGCTCTGCCGGTTGCAGGCCGAGGCGCTCGCGCAGCCGTATCCCGGTGAGCTGCCGGAGCCCTCGCCGCGCAAGAAGAAGGCGAAGTAGCCGTGACGCGTTTGCTGCTGGCCACCCGAAACGCCAAGAAGCTGGTCGAGATGCGCCGGATCCTGGTCGGCGCAGGCATCTCGGGCATCGAGGTGATCAGCCTCAATGACGTGCCCGAGTACCCCGAGGCGCCCGAGACCGGTGCGACGTTCGAGGAGAACGCGCACGCCAAGGCGATGGACGCGGTCAAAGCCACCGGGCTGCCCGCGGTGGCCGACGATTCGGGCCTCGAAGTGGACGCGCTCAACGGCATGCCCGGTGTGCTGTCGGCCCGGTGGGCGGGTTCGCACGGCGACGACTCGGCCAACCTGAACCTCGTGCTCAACCAGCTCGGTGACGTGCCGGACGAGCGCATGGGAGGGGCGTTCGTCTGCTCGCTCGCGCTTGTCGTGCCCGGCCGGGAGGACGTCGTGGTGCGGGGTGTGTGGCCGGGCCGGATCATCCGGGAGGCCAGGGGCACCAACGGCTTCGGCTACGACCCGATCTTCGTGCCGGAAGGCGAGACCCGCAGCTCGGCGGAGCTCGATTCGGCCGAGAAGGACCGGATCTCGCACCGCAGCCGGGCGTTGGACCTGCTGCTTCCGCACTTGCGGGCCCTGGCGTCGTCCTGAGGCCTGGCCGGCCAACGGCTTGTGAAGCTGACCTTCACAAGCCGACCGGCCATTCCTGTGAAGCTGGGCTTCACAGCTCTTGATCGGCCGTGGCGGCAGCGAACAACGGGATGAGCGCGTCCCGCAGATCGTCGCGGGATCGGACCGATCCAGCCCCGGCGATCTGGTCGAACAGCAGGCCGTCGACGTGAGCCACCAGGTTCGCGGCACGGCGCTTGTGGTCTGGCACGTTCATCGTGGCGAGGAGATCCTCGGCCATCGACCGGAACCGGCCGCCGAGCTGTTCCAGCGCGTCACGCAGATGCGGCCGCCGCGCGGCCTCGAGGGTCAATTCGAACCGGGCGATCATGCGGTCGCGTCCGACGGTCGCCCAGTGCTCGATCAGCCCGGCGACCGCGTCGAGATCCTCGCTCCGGACCGTCTCGATCTCCGCGGTACTCAATGCGGCGAGGTGGTCGAGCAGGGCGGCCAGCAGCGCCTCCCTGGTGCGGAAGTAGTACGAGGTGGACCCCTCCGGCACTCCCGCCGCCCGGTCGACGGCGCGGTGCGTGAGCCCCCGCATGCCTTCGCGTGCGAGTGTGACGATCGCGGCATCCAGCAGGTCGGCTCGGCGGTCAGGCACTCTACAAGTGTAGAGTCCTCTACAGATGTAGAGGAGGGACGCCGTGGCCACAGCGGTGATCGCGGGCGGGGGAATCAGCGGCCTCGCGACCGCCATCGCGCTGACCCGCGCGGGGTGGGACGTCGAGGTCCACGAGCAGGCGCCCCAACTCAGCGAGGTGGGCGCCGGGCTGACCCTCTGGCCGAACGCGCTGCGGGCGCTCGACCACATCGGTCTGGGCGACCGCGTCCGTGACGTCGGCCTGCTGGCGGGCAGCGGCGGGATCCTGGACTCCCGGGGCAACTGGCTGATCCGCGCCGACACGTCCTTGCTGGACCGCAAGTTCGGCCCGGCGGTGGCGCTGCACCGGGCGGAGCTCCAAGCGGCCCTGATCGAGGCAGTGCCACCCGGTGTCCTGCGCACGGGCACGAAGATCACCGGGGTCCGCCTGACCGGGCGAGGGGTGGTCGTCACACACAGCCATGGCGAGTCACCTGCGGATTTGCTGGTCGCGGCCGACGGGCATCGCAGTGTTGTGCGGTCCCGGTTCTGGCCGGGCACCGACCCGGTCTACGCGGGTGCGACGGCCTGGCGCACGGTTCTCGACCGCCCAGGCAGGAAACTCGACGTGGCCGGCGTGTTCTACGGGCGCGGCGAGGAATTCGGCCTCGTGCCCTTGCCCAAGGACCAGGTGTACATGTTCGCCGCCGCGGCCGTCCCGGCCGGAGGCCGGAGTCCGGACGGTGAGCTCACCGAACTGCACCGCAGATTCGACGGGTGGGCTGACCCGATCCCGCAGCTGCTCGGCGAGGCGGCACCGGACAAGATCCTCCGGCACGACCTGACCTACCTGCCCAAGCTCGAGTCGTACGTGCACGGGCCGGTCGTACTGGTCGGCGATGCCGCGCACGCCATGACCCCGAACATGGGCCAAGGAGCGTGCCAGGCGCTGGAGGATGCCGTGACCCTCGGCGCGGTCGCCCGCAGCGGTGACCTCGCCGGGTCGCTGGCCCACTACGACAGCCTGCGTCTACGCCGGACCCAGTCGATCGTCACGAGGTCACGTCAGGCAGGCCGGATCGGGCTCACGACCTCCGCCGTGGTGGCCGCCGCCAGGGACCAGGTGATGAAACTGGTGCCTGCCTCGGTGATGCTGCGGTCAGTTAGCCAGATGTACAACTGGTCTCCCCCTGGTACAAGCGACTGACCTGCGCTCAGGTCAGATACGGCGCGACAGCCGCGGCGGCCGCGGTGACCGAACGCATCGGAACCTCGAACTTCTGGCCTTCCGGGTGCTCGGTCAGCAGGATCACGACGTACTGCCAGTTCTTCCCGACCAGGCCGGTGCTGTGCACGGACATCTGGCCGTTGCCGCTGGTCGTCCAGCCCTGCTTGACGGCCCACTGGTGCTTGGTGCCGGAGGAAGGGATGCCGAACCACTGCCGCACGCCGTCCGACCCGTACTCGGTCGCGCCGGACATCCCGTCGAGGATGACCGTCCGGACCGCCGCCGGTGCCTTGTCCACGATGTACTCGTAGACCCGGACCATGTCGTTGGCCGTGATGACGGTGTTGCCCCACTGCCCGGGGTCCGCCGGTGCCTTGGTCGCCCTGAGGCCCATCTGCTGGCGCATGCGGCTGAGGATCGCCACGCCACCGCCTTCGGACACCCAGTACTTGTTGCACGTCGAGTCGTCGCTGCGCTTGATCATGTAGGTGATCTCCTGGGCGACCCTGCTGTCCCCGGGGTGGCGCATCAGGGCGTCCACCCCGACCATCAGCTTGACCAGCGAGCCCGCGTAGAACGAGCGGTCGGCCTTCTCCGACAGCAGCACGTCGCCGGAGGTGCGGTCCTTCACGACCACCGCGGCGGCCTTCTCCGTCCTCGCGACCCGGCGGACCACCTCGTCGAGATTGAGGCTCCTGGCCGGACGTCCCGGGTTGGACGCCGCCGCCGGTGTCGTGGCCGACCCGGCGGCGGACAACTGATTGCTCGGCATGCCGGACCACTCCGGTGGCGCCGGCGTGTCCGGTGAACCGGTCAGGATCGGTATCTCCTGCGTGGGCTGTGAGCTCGCCTGCGGCGTGGCGCATCCGCTGAGCCCTGCCACGGCGGCCGCCAGCGCGACCGCCGCCAACGTCCAAGGTGTCCGCCTCATGCCCCGCAAACGCCTGAGGCGGGATCACAAGTTGATTCCTCCCGGACTCAACTTTCGGGCACGTCAGCGCGTCGATGCGGCTGCTGGTCCTGAGGTTGAGCCACCGGTGGAGAAAGTTAGACGCCCAGGTCGCGCCGCAATTTTGCGACGTGGCCGGTCGCTTTGACGTTGTAGGCGGCCTTGGTGATCTTGCCGTCACCGTCGACGATGAACGTCGAACGGATCACGCCCATCACGGTCCGGCCGTAGTTCTGCTTCTCGCCGAACGTCGCCCACGCCGTCATCACCGAGCGGTCCTCATCGGACAGCAGCGGGAAGGTCAGCCCTTCGGCCTCCACGAACTTCGCCAGCTTCGCCGGGCTGTCCGGCGAGATGCCGACGATGTCGAAACCGGCGTCGTTCAACTCGGCCAGGTTGTCCCGGAAGTCGCACGCCTGCTTGGTGCATCCGGGCGTGCCGGCGGCGGGGTAGAAGTAGACGACGACCGACCGGCCGCGGTAGTCCGAAAGCGACACCGGCTTGCCGGTGCTGTCGGGAAGGGTGAACTCTGGAGCCGGATCGCCGACGGCCAGCCTCTTCTGCTCGCTCATAGCCGCTGAAGGTACCCGGGTCAGGAGGTGCCCTCGAACTCGGCGCGGTCCCCGGCGGCCGCCATGTCCGGTTGCACGGTGACCGTCAGGTCGATCGGATCGGCCGGCACCGCGAACGCGAACGTCACCCGGACGTTCTTGCCAGGTGGCACCTCGGCGTCGGCGTTGACGCCGCCCGCGTAACCCTGCGCCTTGTCGACGACGGGATCCACAGTGTTGCCCGCGGGGCCGGTCGCCTTGACCACGAGTTGAGCGGGCCGGTACGTCCGGCTGCCCAGGTTCTCCAGCGCGACCTCGAACGCGACGGCGCGCGGCGACTGTGGGTACGCGGTGTTCCCGGGGACGAACGACTTCGGCGCCAGCACCGTGACCATCAAGGACCCGCTGCTGATCGTCCTGCGCTCACCGAACTTGGCGGGGTGGTCGGAGATGGCGTTCGGCGCGGCGGCGGGGGAGACCCCGGTCGCGCTCGCGCTGCTCATCACACCCGCGTTGCACCCGGCTGCCAGCATGGCGACTACACATGCGGCGACCGCGAGTCCGACGGGTCTCACAGGTTCCTGCTTTCGGCCTATGGGGAGGAAGGAGGTACGACTCCCACAGCGTGGGGCTTGTCGCGGGAAATACCCACAGCGATGCCCGGGTCGAGTCGGAGCTGGTGTCGTGATGTGGCCAATCCGTAACCGAAAAGGCACCAGGAGTGACCATCGACACTCCGTGCGGCCGGTTCAGGCCGCCATGGCGAAGAACACGACGAAGAGCCCGACGGTGATCAGCCACGAGGCGATCAGCCAGCCGAAGTCCCGCCACGGCGAGACGGGGTGATTGTCCTCACCGGGGACGTAGACGCCACGCGCCTCGAACCAGTCGACCACGCGAAGCGCCCGCCGCAGCGGCTCGAGTGCCCGCATGGTCCAGACCTCCTGTCCACCAGTCCTCCGACATGGTGTCAGTTTGTCCGGAATGGTCAAGCCACTAGGTGGAGTATCACCGGAACGGGAATCCGCCGAACGCGAGGTGTGTGCCCGTGATCCGGCCGGTCAGCATCGCGTGGCTGGGATTCCAGACAGGGGGTCAGGCGGCCGGAGATTCCGGGTGGTCGCTCGTCGGAGCCGGCGGTCCTGGGCATGGCCGCCGAGAACAGCCACCGGGGATCAGACGGGTGGGGTGAACCCTTCGATCCAGCCCGCGTCGTCGGATTCGCCGCAGACCGGGCACGGCCGTTCGACCATCACACCCGGTGCGATCTCGTGGTAGATCGAGCCCTGACCGGGCACGGTCATCGGCCGGAGGATGGCCATGTCGTCCTCGTCCTCCAGCCGGATGTGGGTGACCTGACGGCAGCCATGGCAGACCGTGCGCTGCGGCAGTGACCCGGGCGTCGTCATGTCCACAACGTACCTGTGGTCACCAGACGTCGCCGTCTCGCCAGTCACAGGCAATCGCGCCGGACAGGTCCAACTGGACGGCCACCGGAAGCACGTAGATGTTGCCGTCGTCGTCCTCGGTACGGGCGAGGCCGTCAGGCGTGACCACCGAGGACGGTCCTTCCCAGAGCTGCCACCCGCGTGACCTGTACAGCGCCGCACCGTCATCACTGGCGCCCAGGACACCTAGGTCGTACGCACCTCGCACGATGCGCTCAAGTTCTGCCATGACGGTTCCGCCGTGTCCTTGGCGACGCCTGTCAGGGCGCACAGCCACTGCCTCGACATGGCCGGCGCGGAGAGGGCGTCCTTCGACAAGCATGCGCCGCTGCACTACGGCGCCGTGCGCGATCAGGTCCTGCCCGTCCCACAGCAGGGCGTGCATGCCACCGAGGGCGTGGTTCCAGTCCTCGTCGGAGAAGTCACCGTCGAAGCCCGTTGTCATCAGGTCCCGGATCGTGGCCCTGGTGGCGGTGTCCAGGTCGGCTGTGTGCGCCGTCCGCAGTTGTGTCACGTGGTCCATTCTGGTGGCGCGCGGAATCGGCCACGTCAGGTTTTCGGCCATCCGAGCAGGGCGAACCCCTGATTGGCGCGGTACGCGCGGACACCGGCCGCCGAGTACTCGATCATGTCGGACGGCAGGTCGTCCAGTCCGAACCAGCCGAGTTCGGAGCACTTCAGCGGCTCGCGGTTGACCGGCTCGCCCGTCCAGCGCAGCGTCTCGAAGAACAGCCCGAGCCGCGGTTCGATCCCGGAACTGGTCACGTGCGACGTGTGCACGTGCCGGAGGTCGCCGTGCTCGATCCGGACTCCGACCTCCTCCTCGGCCTCGCGTGCCGCCGCGTCCAGCACCGACTCGCCCGCGTCGAGCTTGCCGGACGGCAGGTGCCACTGGCCGTCGAAGCGGGGTGAGGGATCACGGCGACGGCTCAGCAGCAGCTCACCGTCCCTGATCAACAGCAGGTGCACGTCGACGATGTGCCGGTCGGTCATGGGCCGATCCTCCTACGCCGAACCTTGCCGTACACTGTACGGCAAGAGTGGAAAGGCAGGGGTATGGCTGAGATTCCGGAAGCAGTGGCGGCCAGTGGCACGTTCGAGCCGTCGGCCGAGGACGTGGCGAGCGTCGAAGCGTGGTTCGCCAAGTACGACGGGCACGTCGCCAACGCTGAACTGGAGCAGATGGCAGACATGGCGATGTTCCCGTTGAACATCGTCAGCGACAGCGACGAGTCGGGCAACGGCGGTGCGGCACAACAGACCCGGGAGCAGTTCATCGAGAGCATGTCCCAGGTGGTCGGCGGCGCGGGCGACATGAAGATGGAGTCCAACCGCTCGCCGATCTTCCTGACCAAGCAACTGGTTCTTGTCGTCACCGACGCGACCTTCACGATCGAAGGCGTCGCCCAGTCGGTGCGCTACGCGGACCTCCTGGTCAAAAAGGACGGCCAGTGGCTGTTCCAGACTATGGTGCAGGGCGGCTGGGGCGATCAGCTGAGCGGCTGACGAACACCTCGATCCCGTCGAGCAAGCGGCTCAACCCGAACTCGAACGCGAAGTCCGGATCGATCGTGCCGTCGAACGCCGCACCGGCGGTTGCGCCGACCGTCGCCGCGACGGGGTACTTCTCCGCGTCCCCGATCTGGGCGAGGAACGGCTGGTGCGCCGCCCACCAGTCGTTGTCCGTCATTCCGGTCACGCGCTCGGCCTGGGTTTTCTCCACGCTGACGCGAGCGGCGCCGTGCACGTACTGCAGGACGAGGGTGAGCACGGCGTCCATCTCGACCTCGCTCAACCCGGTGACGGTGACCGCCCGCAGCTCGTAGTCGTACTTGGCGATCAAGTTCGGCCCGAGCGGCGGGCGAGTCGTCTGGACGTGCAGCAGCCAGGGGTGGCGCGAATAAAGGGCCAGGTTCTCTCGGGCAACCTGGTCCAGTCGTTCGCGCCACGACCTGCCGTCCATGTCCGGGCGTGTGGTCTCGCCGTAGACGGTGTCGACCATGACGTCCAGCAGTTCGCCCTTACCGGGCACGTGGGTGTAGATGGACATCGTGCCGACACCGAGCTGCTCGGCGACCCGGCGCATCGACAGCGCCGCGAGGCCTTCCTGGTCGGCCAGTTCGATCGCGGCTCGCACGATCCGGTCGACGGTCAGCGCGGGTTTGGCGCCCCGGCTTTGCCGTTCGGTCGTGCGCCACAGCAACGCGAGACTTCGTGAGGGATCCCCTGAACCGCCGTACTCGATCACCGATGCCTCCCGCAGCGCCCCTACGGTCGCAACCGTACAGCGCGGGCCGGACAATTCGGCGAGGTGATCAGGATTCCGGAACGAGTCGTTATGGGCAGCCGGATGGCCGTCGATTGATCACAATCAATTCTTGACCCGCACAGGCGGTGTGGTGTCCCGTGTGGAGTACGCCGAGTCCATTTCGGTGCCCGAGATCTTGCCGTCGGTCATCAGAATCGCCTGCTTGCCGAGGCCCGCGGCCTCGAGACGCAGGCCCACCTCGTAAGCGAGGCTCGCGTACTGCCGGTTGCTGAAATCACCGAGCACCCGGATGGTCAGATCTCGATATGTCATGCGTTGAACCCTGGCGCGACCGGGCGCCTCGCACAAGTCGCCCAATGGTGCGGCTTTTCAACCGCATAAACGAATACGGAGTGTCCAAACGGGAATTAATGATCACGAATATGTCCACTGTGTTCCGGCAGACGTGAACGGCACGACCGCAACGGATACGCAATGGCGCTGTGCGGACTGGCACTGCTCACCACAGCCGTACGTCGATTGCCGCGGTCGTTCGCTGAAACCCAGGAGTCCACTCCTGGTGCGTGTCAAGGACCTCCCCGTGTTCACCCACGTTCGTGTGATCGAGCCGCTGATGGCTGCTTTGTTCGGGTCGGTGTCGACGCGTCGGACGCCGGTCAGGTGCTCACTCCTGCGCAACTTCACCTACGAGACGACGCTCTACGCGGCCAAGACCGGCGACGAGTTCGCGGCGAGGCCAAGGCAAGGAACGCCCCACGGTCACGCTGGGCGACCAGACCGACGCTGATGAAGGGATCGTGGCGTTCACCCGCCCTTTGTGAAGATCGCCTGAACAGCACTGGCCGTCCCTGACCTGAAAGCCCTGGTCAAGCCCCATGGTCACGCCATCACGCCAGCGGCGCAGTCGGTCCCCGGGTCAGTGCTGCCTGGCTGATTCGTGAGGAGCACGCACCATCGAACGTGCGCCTCGGCCCCCGAAGGACGACAGGCCGACCCGGCGAGGTGGGACGGCCACCGAGCGGGGTCGGCCTGAGAACGTAGGGCCGGGGGGACTTGAACCCCCACTTGCACGGACCTAAACCGTGTGCCTCTGCCAATTGGGCTACGGCCCCTCTTCGACTTCGCGGGCCATAGCCTAGTGGTTGTGGGCGGTGGCCTGTTCGGCGCCGGTCATATCCCGGGGCCGCGGGTGCGGGCCGGGTGATCTACCGTGGTGCGCCGAGAGCCAGCCAGTTTTTGGAGGACATGTGGCCCGCGATCCTGACACCATTCAGCGCGACATCGAGCAGGCCCGTGACGCGCTGGCGTCCACACTCGACCAGCTCAGCGAGAAGGCCAACCCGAAGAAGCTGGTCGACGACGCCACGGCGAGCGTGAAGTCGAAGTTCGACGACCCGCGGGTGAAGGCCGCGCTGATCGGCGTCGGTGTGCTGGTCGCGGTCGTCGTCGTCCGGCGGCTCTTCCGCTGAGCCACCTCGTGGGGACTACGAGCCGGTAGTCGCTTCCGCCGGCTCGTCCCCCGCGGTTTCACCGGCGCCTTCGGTGCCGTCCTTCGCGGAGGGGGCCTTCGCGGAGGTGGCCTGCTCAGCGGGCTCGGTCTGCCCGGGTTTGCCCTTCTCCGCGGTCGCGTTCCCGGCGCCTGAGGCGGGCGTGGCCGCTTTGCCGTCCGGGGATGCGTCGACGTGCTGCGGCTTGGCCAGCCGGGCGTTCAAGTACGCCGTCGTGAACTCCAGCGCGTCGCCGTCGAGCCGGTGGACCACCGTGCGGTTCTTCTCGTCGCCTGCGAGTTCGTCGACCAGCTGGTCGGCTCGGTCGCGCGCCGCGATCAATCCTGGTGCTGTGGCGGTGAGGGTTTTTCCCCTGCCGACGATCGTGATGGTCCAGTCGTCGCCATCCGGCACGTAGTTCGCTTCGATCGGTTCCATCATGGGCCGGCCCCTCTCGCCGCGGCTCCTTCGTCGAGCTTGCTCGTCACCATTAGACGTCTTACGAGCCTATCTCGACACTTCAGCAGCGGGTGATCGATCCAGAGTGTTACCCCTCACGCGGATCTGCTACTGAGGGTGGTCATCTTGGTGGGCGAGTTCGCCTCGAAGGCCGAACCACGTCATCCGCATGATGTGTTCAGCGGCTTGCTCAGGTGTCACATCGTCATGTCGGACGTACCAGACGGACAGTCGCTCGCACGCTCCGACGAGGATCTCGGCGGCAGCTTCGAGCGACCGTTGGTCCGTGTCGGGCATGTATGCCGAGAACAGCGCGATGTGCAGCTGGATCTGCTCCTGGCGGGCGGTCTCGATCTCGGCGACGGCAGCCGGGCCGACCACGGCCGTCTCGGTCCGCAGCAGCAGCTCCCATGACCGGCGGTGGTCGTCGGTGAACCGGAAGAACGCCTGCAGGCCGCTGCGCAGCGCCTCCTCGGGCGAGCGCGCGCCGATCACCGACTGGGCGGTCTGTTCCCGCAACTCGGTGCGCACCTGCCGGATGCACGCCACCAGCAAGCCCTCTTTCGAGCCGAAGTACTCGTAGATCATCGGCTTGGACACGCCGACACGGTCGGCGATCTCATCCATCGAGGTCGCGGCGTAACCGCGCTCGGCGAAGACCGCTTCGGCGATCGTCATCATCTGCCGTTCCCGGTCTGCCCGTGGCATCCGGCGGCGGCGTTCGGTCCTGGTCTCCGCACTTGTCACAACTTGAGTCTACCGTTACCTACTTGAAGTAACCTACTATCGGTAACATCGGTGGGCCCTGCAGGCTTGGAGGTCACATGGGCAAGCGCTACGAGACCGGCGTCGTTGTGGTCGGCACCGGCTTCTCCGGCCTGGGGATGGCTATCCAGCTGCGCAAGGCGGGCCGGACGGACTTCCTGGTCCTGGAGAAGGCACAGGACGTCGGCGGCACGTGGCGGGACAACACGTACCCGGGGTGTGCCTGCGACGTGCAGTCGCACATGTACTCGTTCTCGTTCGAACAGAACCCGGACTGGAGCCGGTCCTTCTCCCCGCAGCCGGAGATCTGGGACTACCTGCGCCGTGTCGCCGACAAGTACGGCGTGCGCGAGTACATCCGGTTCGGCACCGAGATGGTCGGCGCGCGGTGGGACGCGGACGAAAACCGCTGGCACCTGCGGGCGCGCAACGGCGACGAGTACGTCGCCAAGTTCGTCGTCTCGGGTATGGGCGGGCTGCACATCCCGCGGATCCCGGAACTGCCGGGCCTGCCGGACTTCAAGGGCGAGGTTTTCCACTCGGCCGAGTGGAACCACGACGTCGACCTGCGCGGCAAGCGCGTCGCGGTGATCGGCACAGGTGCAAGCGCGGTCCAGTTCGTGCCCCAGATCGCCCCGGACGTGGCCGAACTCACGCTCTTCCAGCGCACACCGCCGTGGATCATGCCCAAGCCGGACCACGCGATGCCGGAGTGGACCAAGCGGGTGTTCAAGTCGGTGCCCGGCGCGCAGCGGCTGTACCGCAACGCCATCTACTGGCTGCTCGAGGCGCGGGCCATCGGGTTCAACGGCAATCCACGTTTGATGAAGGCCGGGGAATGGCTCGCTCGCCGGCACATGGCGCGCCAGATCAGCAACCCCGAGTTGCGCCGCAAGGTGACGCCGGACTACACCATGGGCTGCAAGCGAGTCCTGATCTCCAATGACTACTACCCGGCGCTCGCGCGTGACAACGTCAACGTGGTCACCGAAGGCGTCACACACGTGCGCGAGAACAGCGTGATCGCGGCGGACGGCACAGAGCACCAGGTCGACGCGATCATCTTCGGCACCGGCTTCCACGTCACGGACGCGTTCGACGAGCTGGAAGTGGTCGGGCTGGAGGACAAGAACCTGGCCAAGGTGTGGAGCGACCGGGGGATGCAGACCCACAAGGGCATCACGGTCTCCGGCTTCCCGAACCTGTTCTTCCTGCTCGGCCCGAACACCGCGCTCGGGCACAACTCGGTCGTCTTCATGATCGAGTCCCAGATCCGGTACGTCGCCGACGCCATCGAACTCGTCGAGCGCAGTGCAGCGAAAGCGTTGAACGTGAAGCCCGCTGTGCAGGACGGCTTCAATGACCGGATTCAGCGCAAGCTCGTCAACGGTGTGTGGACGCAGGGCGGGTGCAAGAGCTGGTACCTGGACTCGATGGGCGTGAACCGGACCGTGTGGCCGGGCTTCACCTGGCGCTACTGGCTGGAGACGCGCTCAGTCGACCCGGCCGACTTCGAGTTGATCAGGTAGGCCCGTGGCTCCGCGGCCGATCTGAAGCTGGACCTGCCGACCATTCAGGTGGGCTTCATAGCGCCGCTGTGAAGCTCCACTGAAAAGGCTCGGCCTGAACACACACGGCCTCATGTCGCGGGATGCCAGGGAGGTCCCGCGGCACGAGGCCGTGCAGCTGTCATCGGCCGGTCAGCCGGCGCCGTTGCGTTCGCTTCCGTTGCCGGCGCTGTGGTGGCCGTTGTGCTCCTCGCCGTCGTGATCGTCGCCGTGGTGATCGTCGCCGTGGTCCACGTAGACCGGCGGCTCGCTGGGTGCGCCACCGATCCGGCGCAACAGTCCGATCAGGTCGACGGTGTCCAACCCGCAGAGTTCGGCCATGCGTTCCAATGCGGCGAAATCGAGGTGGACCTCGGCGGCACCCGCGGTGTGACCCGCCGGGTGGTGGTCGAGTCTGTCCCGCGCCCAGCGCCGCAGCGGCAGCAGTTCGGGATGGTCGTCGCAGACGACCTGGCGCAGGTCGATCCGGACCCGGCCGCGTGGCGAGTCGGTGAACACCCGCTCGTGCACGCGTGCGATCAACTCGTGGGGGAGCTCGTCCAGCGCCAGGCAGATCTCCACGAACCGGACCATCGAACATTGCCGGGTGCCCAGTTCGTAGGTTGCCAGCGTCTGCAGCGAGATGTCGCTCTGCAAGCGGCGATTGAGCTGCTTGCGAGTCAGACCGCGCTTCTTACGCAGCCTGCGGATCTCGTCCCCGAGCACCCGCTGGTACACAACCACGTCGAACAACACACAGGTGAAACTCGCCAGTAGCGGCACTCTTACGCGGAAGTAGCTTTTTCTTCCCCGTGTTACGCCGAACGAGTGACCTCGGAGCGCGGTGACCCGAGGTCGATCAGTTGACGCACGGCGCGCCGTTGGAGCCGATCCTCGGCGCCGACCCGCCAGGTTGCTGCTGGGTGAGCGCGGGAGCGGGGTCGAGCTGCAGTAGTGGCTGTCCTGCGAAGCCACTGGTCGCCTTGTAGTCCTTGCCCAGGAAAACGGCCACATGTCCCTTGGTGAGGGTGGTGTCCTGCTCCACTGTGAAGTCCCCGCCGAGTGCGGCGGCGACCTTGTCGCCGCTTTCCTTCTCACCGCGCGCGTGGCGGATCACGGTCGTCGTCCTGGCCTTCACGTTGCTGGTTTCGCCGGCGGTGAAGCCCTTGCCGCCCAGCGCCTCGGAGACCTGGTTGGCCAGCCCGGTCTTGCCGTTGCCGTTGCGCACGTCGACCGTGATCGCCTTGTTGTCCGAGCTGCCGGGCTTGTCCGACGGGGACGGCGCGCCGCTCGACGGACTTGCCTGCCCGCCGCCGAGCAGGCCCTGCACGAACGTCTTCACCTCGGCGGGCTTGATCTCGACCGCGTCCCCGTCCTCCGGGGTCTTGAGGTCGGGACGGCCGGTCGGGATGGTCCGGAAATCCAGCGCGCCGCCGGACATGCCCTGCATCTGCTTGGCGAACTGGACGATGTTCCAGCCCTGGTTCAGCACGATCGACTTCTTGATCGCGGAGAGCAGCTTGTCCAGCCTGCTCTGGTCGGTCAGGGTGCCCGCGCTGAGCACCTTCGTGGCCATGCTCTTCATGAACACCTGTTGGCGCACGATCCGGTCCAGGTCACCGTTGGGCAACCCGTGCCGCTGGCGGACGAACGACAGCGCCGCCGGGCCCGACACCTCCTGCTCACCGGCGGGGAACCGGGCGCCGGAGAAGCTGTCGTTGACCGCCTTGACCAGGCAGACCGGGACGCCGCCGACCGCGTCGGTGATATCGGCGAAGCCGAGCAGGTTGACCTCGGCGTAGTTGTCGATCCGTGCGCCGGTGAGCTCCTGGATCGTGTCGATCAGGGTCCGCGCGCCGACCTTGCTGGACTCGACCTCCAGTTTCGCCTGGTCCTTGATGCCCTGGTTCTTCAGCTTGCGCATCTCGCTGAGCTTGCCGCGGCCGTACGCGGAGTTGATCTTGTGTTTGCCGTAGCCGCCGGGGATGTTGACGTACGAGTCACGCGGGATCGAGACGCCGATACCCTTGCTGCCGTCGTTCGGGATGCGCATCAGGATGATCGTGTCGGTGTTCAGCTCGCCGTCGGCCTTGCCGCCGTTCAGCCTCGCCAACTGCTCCTTGGGCAGCGGATTGCCCTGGGCGTCCACCCGGCTGTCCAGGCCGACCAGCAGGATGTCGGTCGCGCCGTCGGCCGGTTTCGGGCCGCCCGCGTCCCCGTCGATCACGTTCGCGGTCGTGTAGCCGTCGACGATCTCGCTGTACTTGTTGTAGCCGTAGCCGGTGGCGCCGAGAAGGATCAACGAGACCACCGCGACCGCTACCTTGCCGCCGATCATTTTCGGACGGCGCGGCTCGCCGGCCACTCGCGGACGTGCACGCTCACGCTCCGACGCGCGTTCGCGGGACGGAGCCATCCGCGTACGTGGGCCTTCATCCCGGAAATCCTCGTCCCGCCTCGACGGCCGCGCGGGCTGGCGAGATGAGGGGAGCTGGTCACGACCAGGTGGCGGCACCCGTCGCCTGGGTGGCGCACCCTGCTGGCCACGCGGCGGTACCGGACGTCCTCCTCGTCCCTGGTCGCCAGCGCGGCCGCTCGACCTAGGCGGCCCGTACTCCAACTACCTCTCCTGTCAGCTCGGCTATGCCCTGTCCCCGACTACCTAGTGGACGCACCGGGAGGGCATCCGGTTGACCGGTAGGGTGGCATACCATCGCGGCCGAGGTGTCGACCACGTCACGGTACGGCGTGCCGCAGCCGATCTGACCGGTCACTCGACCCCTCTGACCAGCGGTGACTCCGTCGGTACCGATGTGGCGCGTTGCGTGCGCCACATCCATACGAGATTACCCAGCGTTCGCGATGCTCGCTCTGTCACGCATTCTGATCACCGTGACATGTCCGGCGACCGCCAACGCCAACACCACGGTCGCGCCGTGCACGACAGCGCCGGACACGCTCCACGTGGACATGATCGGCGGGATGCAGGCGGCCGCTGTGAGCAGCCATGGCCATGTTCTGCCAGTTTTGCCGCTGTGCACGACGTGCAGCAGGTAACCGCCGAGCATCAGGTGGATCAGGTTGGCCATCGGGTCCAACGCCATACCGAACACTGCTGGCGCGCCGACCTGCCAGTTCACGCCGGTCACGGCGAATCCGAGTACGCCGAGCGTCGCGTAGCCGACGCCGAGGGCGCACGCCAGCGTCTGCACACCGTTGATCGGGCCCGGCAGATCGGCCATCGGACGCGGTCGCCGCTCGTACCAGAGGAAGGCCACCAACGTCGCCGCGGTGATCATCGAGATCGCCAGCCACGTCCGCGGCCGGGTGAACCAGTCGAATCCGACCGAGCTGGTCAGACCGGCGAACACCAGCACGATCCCGACGTACACCAGATACACCGTCATCGGCCTGGACCGCAGGAAACCGACAACCCGCACCGGCACCCAGTCGAACGACCGGACCGTGCACGCCAGACTGACCTGCGCGATACCCAGCAGCGGCAAGTATCCGAGGACCACGAACGCGACCAGCGCCGTACCGGCCACGCCGAACAGCACAGGCCGCGGGATCCGGCGCAGCGAGCCGTCCTCCCAGTGGAATGCCAGCTGGCCGAATCCGAGAGCCAGCAGCAGCCCACTGGCCAGGAGGTACGCGTCGGTCGACCCGGCGACGTGCACGATTGTCGAACCAGTCAGCAGGACCAGGGGGACCGCGGCACCGAACCGTTCACGCAACCACTGCATCGCGGGGCACGCGGCCACCGTGACCAGGAACAGGCCGAGCACCCACAGCGGTTCAAGGACCAGCGACCCGACCGACGTGATCGTGTCCTCTGGAACGTCGAGCAGTTCGAGGGTCAGCGGGATGAGCAACCAGGCCAGCACGAACGCGAACACCGGTCTGAGCAGGGCGTGGATCCGGATCGCGAGATACGACCCGTAGTCGTGACCAGAGGAGCGCCACGCCATGAGGTTGGCGTGGCCACCGGCGAAGAACAACAACGGCGCGAGCCGCAGCAACCAGAAGCCGCCGGCGTGCGTGAACGCGAGGACGGTCTCGCCCACCACGATCCCGACCATGCTCACCACCCGCAGCATCGACATGTAGTCAACGGGTGGCGCATCTGATGAGCCGGGGGATGACCTGCGCAAACGACTCCACGGCGGCCGTCCGGCCAGCAGCATGACCACCACGACCAAACCGACCGCCCACGACGAGATCGGCTCCGCGCGTGGCGGGCCCCACCGCTGGTGCCACGAGTTGACCACCAGCCCGGCCGTGTACACGTCGGCGACGATCTGGCACGTGCCCGCGGAGTCCTTCGGGTTGAGCTCGCACTGTTTGTGCATGTCCCTGGACAGTTGGTCGTCCAGTCTGCGGCGCAGGTCCGCCGGCAACGGGTGGCCCTTTTTCTCGGCGTAACGCAGCAGGTCGTAGCCCAGATCGTGCGCCTTGCAGCCGACGCTGTAATCCCACCGGGTGTTCTCGTCGCCCATCGGTGTCGAGCAACCGCCGTCCACGTGGACCGCGCGCATCGTCCCGTCAGGCGCACGCAGCCGACCAGGCACCACCTTCTCCACCGCCGTGAAATCGGCGGGTAGCAGCGCGATCGGATCGATGCCGGACGCGGAGTCCAATAGCGCCTCGATAGTGCGCGCGGCCGCCCCGATGTCAGCCGCCAGCGGACCGTCCGACGGCAGACTGCCAGGTGGCGGCGCCGGACGGGACGCGACTATTCCAAAAGTCAATGCCGCGACCGTGACCGCCAGCACCCCCAGCAACCTGCGCACACGCCGAAAGTACCGTTCACCCCGCGACATCGCGGTAAGGGTGGCCCTCAGATCCGGTATGGCTGGCCGGGTTGTTCGGGCAGGATCAACGCCATGGCGTCCGGCCCGAACGAATTGGGTGAGCTGCTTCGCGCTCACCGAGTCCGCGCTGGGTTGACCCAGCAGGAGTTGGCCGATCGCGCCGAGGTGAGCGTCCGTGCGGTCCGGTACATCGAGCAGGGCCGGGTCGCCAAGCCACGGCCTGCCTCGATGCGCAGGCTCGCCGAGGTCGTCGGACTGGTCCTGGACGGCCGCGACGAATTGCGGATCGGCGCGCTCGGGCCGTTGAGCGTGCGCACGGGCGCGGGACCGGTCGACATCGGACCGTCGATGCCCCGATCACTGCTGGCGTTGCTGGCGCTGCAGCCGAACCGGGTCGTCACCCGCGAGGAGATCGTGGACGTGCTGTGGGGCGAACACCCGCCGAAGTCCTCGCTGAACCTCGTCTATACATATGTCGCACGACTTAGACGTTCGTTGGACCCGGCCCAGCCGATCACCGCCGCACACGGCGGCTACCTGCTGAAAGTCGACGAAGCCGGTCTGGACGTCCTGCGGTTCGACGGGCTGGCCACCCGTGCCCGCGTGCTTGCCGGCGACGACCCGCACACCGCGGAGGCGACGTTCGTCGAAGCGCTGCAGTGCTGGCGCGGTGGCGTGTTGTCGGACATGCCCGACCGGTTGCGCCAGCACCCAGCCGCGATGGCCCTCGCACAGCGCCGCCTCGCGACAGCCCTGAGCTACGCCGACCTGGCCATGAAGCTCGGCCAGCATGAAAACGCCGCGGTCCAGCTGCAACGGCTGACCGGCGAAGACCCGTTGCACGGCGGTCTGCACGAAGGACTCAACGCGCGGCTGATGCTCGCGCTGGCCGGGTCAGGGCAGCAGGCCGCCGCGCTGCGCCTGTTCGGTGAGGTCCGCGACCGCCTGGCCGACGAACTCGGCGTCCGGCCCGGCATGGAGATGCGCGAGGCCCACCTGCGGATCCTGCAGCGGGAATCACCGGCCACGACTCTGGTGGCGCCCTCACCGGGCCGCAGCATCCCGGCCCAGCTGCCGGCGGACGTCACCGGGTTCGCCGGTCGTGAGGCCCAGCTCGAGGCGCTGGATGCCCTGGTCCCCGAGGGCAGCCAGGCCAGTGCGGTGGTCATTGTGACCATCGAGGGCATCGCGGGTGTCGGCAAGACAGCGTTGGCCGTGCACTGGGCACACCGGGTGCGCAGCCGGTATCCCGACGGCCAGTTGTACGTCGACCTGCGCGGTTACGCCTCTGGCGCACCAGTTCGGCCACTCGACGCGCTGTCGCGATTCCTGCACGCGCTCGGGGTTCCCGCCGAACAGGTCCCGATCGACGTCGAAGAGGGAATGGGCCTGTACCGGACGCTGCTGGCCAACCGCCGTGTCCTGATCGTGCTGGACAACGCCAGCGGCGTCGACCAGGTCCGGCCGTTGCTGCCGGGCAGCGCGGGCTGCCTGGTCCTGGTGACCAGCCGGGGCAGGCTCGGCGGGTTGTCGGCACGTGAAGGCGCCTACAGGCTGGCACTGGACGGCCTGCATCCCGACGAAGCCAAAGCGCTGCTGGCGCGCAGCGTCGGCCAGGACCGGATGCGTGACGAGGCGGCGTCGGTCGCCGAACTGCTCGAAGCCTGCGCCTATCTGCCGTTGGCGTTGCGCATCGCAGCGGCCAACATCAACTCCGGACCACACACCGAGATCGCGGCGTACACCGCGGACCTCCGCAGGCACGGCAGGCTCGCCGGGCTGAGCGTCGAAGGCGACGAGCAGGGCGCGGTCCAGGCGGCGTTCGACCTGTCCTACGCCCAGCTCGAACCGGACTCGCAGAACCTCTTCCGCCTCCTGGGCCTGATCCCCGGCACGGACTTCTCGCCGGACGAGGCGATCGCGATGACCGGCGGCACCCCGGCCAAGGTGCGCCGCGGTCTCGGCCACCTCGTCTCGGCCAACCTCGTGCACCCGGAACCCGGCGACCGTTACAGCCTGCACGACCTGCTGGCCGAATACGCGAGCCTGCGCGCACGTGAAGACGACGCCACGGTCGCTCTGGACCGGCTGCTCGACTTCTACCTGCACACCGCCCACGCGGCGACGAGCCTGCTCTTCCCGGACACCTCCCGGCTGCCGGTGCCCAAGATGGCCGACGGCGCGCACGTGGTCGTGCTCGCCGACGAGACCGAGGCGATCAGCTGGCTGGACGCCGAACGCCCGAACCTGATCGCCGCGGCGAACTGGGCGGCGGCCAACGGGCCGCGCAGATACGCCTGGCAGATCACCGACGTGCTGCGCGGGTACTTCATCAGCCGGGGACACGGAGTCGACGGCTTGGAGATCTGCCATGTGGCGCTCGACGCGGCCAGACAGGAAGGCGACCGGCTCGCTGAGGCGTCGATGCTCGACATCCTCGGCCTCGTCTACTACAACCTCAGCGACTACCAGCGCGCGATCACCCACCACAACGAAGCGCTCGCCCTCAACCGGCAGATCAGCAACCGGGCCGGTGAGGCGGCGTCCCTGCACAACCTCGGGCGCGTGCACTCCCAGCTGGGCAGGCCCGCCCAGGCGGCCAGCTACTACTCACAAGCGCTGACCATCCACCGTGAGACCGGAAATCGCGTTGGCGAGGCGACCGGTTTGAACTACGTCGGCGTCGCGCAGCTGTCCCTCGGCCGGCCGGATCAGGCGTTGAGCTGGCACAAGCAGTCGATCACGCTCGCCCGCGACCTGGGCAACCGGTACGTGGAGGCGCGCGCGTTGAACGGCGCGGGGCTCGCGCATTGGGCCATGGGTGAGCTGGACAACTCCGTGCAGTGTCACCTTCGCGCGCTCGCGACGTGCCGTCAGCTGGGCGACCGGCACGGCGAGGTGAGCACGATCATCTGCCTGGCCGAGACCCATTGCGACGCGGGGCGATACCGGCGCGCGGTCGTGCTGGCGCGTACGGGGATTACGCAAGGAAGACAGCTGGGCGAGCGGCGTCACGAAGTGAGCGGCCTGGACATCGTGGCGACCGCCCACATGCGACGCGGTCACACGGACATCGCGTTGGGCCACTACCGGGACGCGCTGCAACTGGCCAGGGACATCGAGTTCCGGTACGGCGAAACGTCCGTCCTGATCGGGATGGCCGCTGCGCTGCGCCGGTCGGGACACGTCGCCGAGGCGCTCACGGCGGCACGCGATGCGTTGGCCGTGATGCGTGACTCCGGTATGCGCCTGCTGGAAGCCAGAGCGTTGACGGTGCTCGCGTTGGGCCACCTGGCCTTCAACGACTTCTCCAGGGCCTACGACCACGCACAGCAGGCGCTGACGATCGCCCGGAAAACCGGCCAGCGGCTGGTGGAGGCGTGGGCGCGCCAGGCGAAATGCCTCGTCCTGCGCGGCCTGGGGGAGACGGGGGAGGCGATGGTCGAGCGCGGTGCCGCGGATGCGATATACACCGCGCTCGGCGTACCCCCGGTCGAGGACCTGTGAGCTGTCCATCGGTGCCCGGCGCGTATTACGACATACCCCCCGATGCCGTAATACGCCTTCCGGGTATTTAGAACGTTAGTCTCGTTCAGTGGATCTAGAGTGAAGATTCCCTATACTTCCGAACGCCGTTCAACGGCAGCTTCACACATGCTCTGAGCTGCGGTTGAGCGTGTGAACTCAATCGGCGACCGGCAACTTCTCGGCGAGAATCGGCAGTTTGATTCACATCTTCGCCCTGCTTGGTGATAGGCGCGGCACTACGGCGCGGGTGAACTCGTTGGGACGTTTGGCGCAATGTCCAGACCGTTCGCCGCCGGTCACCCATTCGAGCCCAGCCGGGTGTCGACACTGGACCCCATGAGGTTCTTGGACGGGAAGGCAGTGGTCGTCACCGGGGCTGGGCGCGGCCTTGGGGAGGCGTTCGCGCTGCACGCCGCCCATGCGGGGGCGGCTGTCGTGGTCAACGACATAGACGGCGACTTGGCGGAACGGACCGCGGGGAACATCCGCGCCCAGGGCGGCAAGGTCGTCGCAAGCGACCACTCGGTGGCCGATCCCGGCCAAGCGCAGGCCATCATCGACCTGTGCGTCCGGGAGTTCGGCTCGGTCGACGGCCTGATCAACAACGCCGGGCTGAACTACGAGTCGTTGCCGTGGGACGAGGACATCGACCAGATGAGGGAGCTGGTCGAGGTCAACGTCCTCGGCGTGATGTACGTGGGCGTAGCGGCGGCACGGCAGATGCGGGCGCAGGGAGGCGGCTCGATCGTCAACGTGTCCTCAGGAGCGCACCTGGGGCAACGCAAGCTGGGGACCTACGCGGCGACCAAGGGCGCGGTGGCGTCGCTGACGTACTCGTGGGCTTTGGACATGGAGGACGCGGGAATCCGCGTCAACGCGCTGTGCCCCCTGGCCCACACCAGGATGGTGTGGAAATCGGAGCGTTCGCTGCGGGCGTGCCCGCCGGACCGCACTGCCAGCCGGATCGCTCCGGTGGCGCTCTTCCTGCTGTCCGACCGCGCACACGGAATCACGGGCCAGGTGGTTCGGTGCAACGGGCCGCAATTGCACATCGTCGGCCAGCCGTACTTCAAAGCGCCCATCCTTGAACGCGATGTGTGGGACTCCGACGGCGTCGAGCACGCGTTCAACGAGGTCTTCCAGGCACACCTGGAGCCGTACGGACTGGAGAAACGCCTCCCGCCGAGGCTGCGCAAGTGGATCGTTCCCGCTACAGCGTCCTGAGGACAGTGCGGGCAACGAGGTCGTTCTGCCGGAACGCCGGCGAGTTGACGTTCGGACGGGCGAATGCCGCCACCGCGACCACACTCGTCGGCGCACCTAACGCGAACCGCCGCGGATGGGCGTTACCTGAACTGTCCACGAGACGCAGGTCGGTCGGCGTCACCAACAACCGGCCGGTCTCGTGGCGCGGTTCGGACAGCACTTCCGCCGCGCCGTCACCGGACTCGTACAGCGACCTGAGCAGAACGTTGCTGGTCCGCTTGATCGTGGCGCTGGGGATCCGGGCCTCGACCAGTGCGGTGGCACGGACAGTGTGCGGACTGCTCACGCTGCTTCCGACGAACACGCCGTCCACCGCGTCCACTTGGATGTCCGCCCCGAGGAACTGCACGATTCCCGCGCGTGACAACGCGAGCAACTCTTCGAGGCGGTGCCCCGGTGGCCCGCTGGCCAGGTAGTTGAAGTAGCCGGCCCACCAACCGCCCACGTCGCGCACGTACGACGTCGTGGTCAGCCTCTTGGCTCCGGCGATCACCGCGAGATTCCCGTACGCGTACAGCAATCCGACGAACGCGCCGAGATCAGCGCTGTAGTGGTCGTTCGTGCGACGGTCCACATCGCGCCGGATGTAGGCACGCAGGTGCTCTTGCAACTCCGCGAACGTCTCGAACCGCAGGCCCTTGAGCGGCCGGTCGAGCGCGTCGAGATCAAGCCGGTCCGCCGGCTCCGGCACGGTTTCGGCCACCAGCGCGTGCATCTCCGGGGTGTCCCACACCAGGTCAGCGAACCTGGCCGAAAAATCCGGCCACGTCGCCCGCACCCGGTCCGGATGGCCGTTGAAGAGTTCGTGGTAGTGACCCCATGCGATGTCCATGGCCATCAACGGCCACAGATCCCGGCGGAAGTCGAGCTGACCGTCCTGGCTCAACAGACGCGCCACCGTGTCCGGGCCGAAGAAATGCGGCACCGGCGGCCTTCCGGCGAGCAAGCGGTAGTCGGTTTTGGAGTGATACGGCACGCCACGCCGGGAACCCACGTACAACCGCGGTTCCTCGCCGGACGGCAGGTAGGTCAGCGTCCCGTCGGCTTCGGTGCGGAACTTCCCGCCCCTGCCTTCGGTCAACAGCACTGCCAGGTCGACGAATGCGAGGCCGAAGCCGCGCATCAGCACGTCCTGGCCCGGCTGGATGACGTCGAGATCGCTGTCCGCGGAGTATTCGGGCGGCAGGTAAGTCAGCCCGTTCGCTTCGGCGTAGCGCACGAGCGCGGACTCCTCCTCAGTGGGCGTGCTGTCCAGGTGGCCCAGGGTGAAGATCACGATGTCGGCCGTGATCGGTGTGGCACTCGTTGTCAGCCAGACCAGCTGTGGCTCATCCAGTCCGCCGGTGACCCGCAGCACAGTGTCCTTGTGAAGTTTGACTGAAATGCCCTCGCCGAGCTTGGCCATGGTGTCCTCGAAGAACCAGGACAGATAAGCGCTTTGCACGCGTCGCGTGGCGAAAGACGTGCCGGTCAACGCATGGATCTCCGCCAGGACATCGCGGTCCATGCCGGTCGTGCCGACCTCGCCGGAGCGGACCTGGCTCGCCCACTGCGCCAGCGACGGACCCGGCCGTGCCGGACCTTCGCACTGGACGCTGTCGTCGACGAACATCGTGACGTCCTCGGCCATCGAGTTCATCCGCAGCAGCGGCGACTGGGCGTGCCGCCACACCCGGCCGGGGCCGGGCGGATACGGGTCGATCAGGTGCACGTCCAGTTCGCCACGGCCGAACAGATCGATGTTGGCGCCCAGCCTCTCCAGCACACCGATTCCACGTGGGCCTGCCCCGATGATCGCGACTGTCTTGGTGGACCCCACCTGTCCAATAGTCGGAAAACCACGCCTGGAAGCAACTGTGCCCACCCATTGGACGCGGCGATCATCCGGGCCGGAGCACCGCCACCGGACACTTCGCGTAATGCAGGACCGCCTGGCTGACGGAGCCGAGCAGCATCCGCCGGACGGCACCACGGCCATGGCTGCCCACGGCGACCAGGTCCGCGTTGTCGCCCTGGGCCAGCAAAGCCTCGACGGGCTTGCTCATCGTCACCAACGGCTGCACCCGCACGTCCGGGTAGCGCACCGAATGACCGACCAGCGCCTCGGCCAACACAGCGTTGGCCTGTCCGACGATGTGGTCCCAGTTCACGTCCCACTCGCTGACCGCGCCGAGCGCGTCCAGCGGCAGATCGCTCCACGCGTGCACGGCGACCAGGTCGGCGTTGTGCCTGGCAGCGAAGTCGTACGCGAAGTCGACCGCACGGGTGCTTGTCTCGGACCCGTCAACGCCGACCACCACCCGGCGGCGCCGCGCGGGCTGGTCGGTTTCGCGAACCACCACGACCGGCGCGCTGGTCGACCGGACCAACTCCGCCGATGTGGACCCCAGCAGCACCTGGTGCACGGCGCCGTGACCGGACGAGCCGAGCACGAGCAGGTTCGCGTTCGCGCCGAGCTGGTTGAGCACGTCGACCGGGTCTCCCACGATCACCTCGCCCCGGTCCTCGTTGGTGCCGGCCAACGGCTGGCACTCCGCGACGAGTTCGTCGACGAGTTTCTGGTACTCGCTGCGGAACGGGTCCTCCGACAGCACCACCGTCTCGGTGCGCAGCTGCGTGAGTTCGGTCAACGGCCAGCGGAACGCGTGCACGATCACCAGCCGCCTGCGTCGCGTCGCCGCCTCTCTGGCCGCCCAGTGCGCTGCCCGGCGCGCGGAAGGCGATCCGTCGTAGCCGACGACAACTGCGTCATGCGCGGATTCGGACACCACGTCTCCTTCGCTCCGGTGTCGATCTTCAGCGTTGCGTCCCGGTGGACCAGGTCGGTGCGTGCGACAGTGAGGCCCGTGACGCTCACTCTGGCCGCACTCGTCCGCCAGCGCGAATTCGGCTTGCGGGTCCTTTCCGGTGACGACGCGGTGAACCGCCAGGTGGGCTGGGTGCACGTCAGCGAACTCGCCGACCCGGGGCTGTTCCTGCGGACAGGGACGCTCCTGCTGACCACCGGCCTGCAACTGGGGCCGCCCGGCCAGTACGTGTCGCGGCTCGGCCAGGCGGGGGTGGTCGGGATCGGGTTCGGGGTGGGGTTGTCGCACAAGGCCGTGCCCGCGGGTTTGCTCAAGGCTTGTCAGGACGCTGGCATGCCTCTGGTCGAGGTGCCGTTGGAGACCAGGTTCTCGGACATCACCAAATACGTGGCCGACGACATGGCACGAACCGCCGTCCGCGCCGCGCGTTCGACTGCCGACGTCGAACGCGCGCTCATCCGTTCCCTGGCCGCGCCGGACGTGCCCGGTGAGATCGTCCGACGCTTGGCGCAGTGGCTCAACGGCTGGGCCATGCTGCTTGACCAGGACTTTCGTGCGGTCGCGGCGGCTCCGGCCAAGGCACGGCGCGAGCTCAAGCGGGTCAAGGCCGAGATCGAACGGGTCTCACCGGCCGGGCGGTTCTCACTGTCTTGGTCGGCCGACAAGGCCCAGGTGTCCGTCCACCCGGTTGATCACATGGGTGGCTATCTGGCCGTCGGCACGCCGAAGCTGACCGCGGACGGGCACAGCGTGATCGGGACGGCGTTGAGCTTGCTGGCGTTCCAAGCCGACCAGGTGACGGCTGTCCGCCGGGCGGAGCGTTCGCTACGGGCAGCCGCCGCGACGTTCCTGGTCCACGGACTGAGCGACGCCGCCGTGAGCACTGGGGTCGTGTTGCCCAAACCGCCGGTCCGAGTCGCGATCATCCGTGGCGATGTGGCGTGTGCCGATCTGGCGGCCATCGTGGAGCGGGAGATGCCGGCGGCGTTGGTCGTCCAGGGCGTCGACTACCTGCTGAGCGTGTTCGAGCGACAAAGCGTGCGGCAACTGGCCGAGTTGCTCGACGGGCGGGGGAGGGCTGCTGTCAGCGAGGCCATGACGTGGGAAAAGGTGCCGGACGCGGCGGCCGAGGTGATGAAGTTGTCTGCGGCGCTGCTTGGTGAAGGGCCGGTGATCGTGACCAAGGCCGAGGTACTGGACCGGGGCCTCGTGTCCCACGTTGACACCCCCGAAGTACGTGCTTACGCCGACGCATTGCTGGCACCGTTGCGTGCGTACGAGTCAACCGTCGATCTGGTCGGCACGTTGCGGACTTTCCTGGTGTGTGACGGCAACTGGGTCGAGGCGAGTGCACGGCTGGAGATCCACCGGCACACGCTGCGGTACCGGCTGCGCAAGATCGAGGAGCTCCTCGGCCGGAGCCTCGACGCCACAGGCACGCGGGCCGAGTTGTGGGTAGCACTCCAGTTGTACAACTGATGCGCACTTTGTACAACTGACAGATCAGCAGGTCAGCGATGTACTTCTGGCATGACGACCGTTATCTCGCAAGGCGTCCCGCAGCGACGCGTCCTGCGCACCGACATCCCCGGCCCGCGCTCTGTCGAGCTGCACGCCCGCAAGGTCGCGGCCGTCGCCCAGGGCGTCGGCACCACTCTGCCCGCGTACGTCGTCCGCGCGGGCGGCGGGATCGTGGTGGATGTCGACGACAACCACCTGATCGACTTCGGCTCTGGCATCGCGGTGACGAGCGTGGGTAACTCCGCTCCGCGCGTCGTCGAGGCCGTCCGCGCTCAAGTCGAGGACTTCACGCACACGTGCTTCATGATCACGCCATACGAGGCCTACGTGGAGGTGGCCGAGCGGCTGAACGAGCTGACGCCGGGAGACCACGAGAAACGCACGGCGTTGTTCAACTCCGGCGCGGAGGCCGTGGAGAACGCGGTGAAGATCGCACGCCACCACACCGGACGGTCGGCTGTCGTCGCGTTCGACCACGCGTATCACGGGCGTACCAACCTGACCATGGCCCTGACCGCGAAGAACATGCCGTACAAGCATCGCTTCGGACCGTTCGCCGGTGAGATCCACCGGGTGCCGATGGCGTACCCGTACCGGTGGCCGTCTGGCAGTGCCACCTGCGCTGACGAGGCGTTCGAGGCGTTCACGACCGCGGTCCGCGTGCAGATCGGCTCGGACAACGTCGCCGCCGTGATCGTCGAGCCGATCCAGGGCGAAGGCGGGTTCATCGTCCCCGCGCCCGGCTTCCTGCACCGGGTCGCTGAGTGGTGCCGGGACGAGGGGATTCTGCTGATCGCCGACGAGATCCAGACCGGCTTCTGCCGGACCGGCGACTGGTTCGCCTCGACGCACGAGCGGATCGTCCCCGACCTGATCACCACCGCGAAGGGGATCGCGGGTGGCCTGCCGTTGGCCGCGGTCACCGGCCGGGCCGAAATCATGGACTCGGTCCACGTCGGCGGTCTCGGCGGAACATACGGCGGCAACCCGATCGCCTGCGCTGCCGCACTCGCCGCCATCGACACGATGCACGCCGACGATCTGTGCGGCGCGGCCAGGCGGATCGAGGCGACCATGCGTCCGCGGCTCGACGCACTGGTCGCGAAATACGACCAGCTCGGCGAGGCGCGAGGACGCGGCGCCATGCTGGCCGTCGAGTTCACCGAACCCACGCCCGCGTTGGCCGGCGCCGTGTCCGCGGCCTGCCACCAGGCCGGACTGATCACCCTCACCGCAGGCACGTTCGGCAACGTCCTGCGGTTCCTGCCACCGTTGGTCATCGGCGAGGACCTGCTCACCGAGGGCCTGGACATCCTCGACGCGGCCTTCCAGGAGGTGCTGTGAAAACCGATCTGTTCATCGGCGGCAAGTGGGTTCCGGGCTCCGAAGGGACCTTCCCGGTCCTGGATCCCTCGTCCGGCGAGACCATCACCTCGGTCGCCCGTGCCGGGGCCAGCGACGTGGACGCGGCCATTTCCGCAGCTCATGAGGCCTGGCCGTCCTGGGCGGCCACCGCCCCGCGGCAACGGAGCGAGGTGCTGCGCCGCGCCTTCGAGGCGATGGTCGAGCGACGCGAGGAGATCGCGGCTCTGATCACGCAGGAGATGGGCAAGTCGCTGGATGACGCGCGGGGCGAGGTGACCTACGCGGCCGAGTTCTTCCGATGGTTCGCTGAGGAGGCCGTCCGCATCGGCGGTGAGTTGCGGACGGCTCCCGGCGGGGCGAACCGGATCCTGACGTTCCAGCGCCCGGTGGGTGTGTCGCTGCTGCTGACTCCGTGGAACTTCCCGGCGGCCATGGCCACCCGCAAGATCGGTCCAGCGCTCGCGGCCGGGTGCACCGTCGTGCTGAAACCGCCTGAGGACACCCCGCTGACTGCCTTGCTGCTGGCCGAACTGCTCGCCGACGCCGGCGTACCCCAGGGCGTCGTCAACGTCCTGACCACGGACAAGCCGGGCGAGCTGGTGACCAGGGCCCTGGCGGACCACCGGATTCGTAAGCTCTCCTTCACAGGGTCGACCCAGGTCGGCAGGGTGCTGCTGGCCCAAGCCGCCGACCACGTCGTCAAATGCTCCATGGAGCTGGGCGGCAACGCGCCGTTCCTGGTGCTCGACGACGCCGACCTGGACGCGGCGGTGCAGGGCGCGATGGTGGCCAAAATGCGCAACCACGGCCAGGCCTGCACGGCGGCCAATCGATTTCTGGTACATGAATCGGTCGTCGACGAGTTCACCGAGAAGCTTGTTTCCGCGATGCGGGCAGTGCCGTCGGCGCCGGTGATCAACGAACGCGCGCTGGCAAACCTCGAAGCCAAGGTCGAATTGTCCGGCGGCAAGATCCAGCTGGGTGGCAAACGGACGAAAGGGTCCGGCTTCCACTATCCGCCGACGGTCGTGACCGACGTCCCCCGTGACTCGGTCCTCGGCCGCGAGGAGATTTTCGGCCCGGTCGCGCCCGTTTTCACCATCCAGGACGACGAGGACGCCGTTGCGTTCGCCAACGCGACCGACATGGGTCTGGTGAGCTATCTGTATACCGCTGACCTGGCCAGAGGGCTCCGGTTGGCGGAACGCCTCGACGCCGGGATGGTGGGGCTCAACCGCGGCCTCGTGTCCGACCCGGCCGCGCCGTTCGGGGGCGTCAAGGAGTCGGGCCTGGGCAGGGAAGGCGGCTACGAGGGCATCGCGGAATACCTGGAAACCACGTACGTCGCGACATCCTGGTAACGCAATTGGGATCAAGATCCGAAGAAAGTGGGGTTGACCGGGCTTTATCCACTCTGGTGTAGTCGCTTTGCGTTCACCTCCCTGCACTTTGAGTGGACTTCGGAAGGAATGATCCGTTGAGCACCAACACGTGGTTCAGCGCGCTCAAAAAATCCGCGATCGCCATCGTCGGCGCGGCGACCATGATCGGTCTCGCGTCCCCGGCGACGGCGGAGCAGCCGTCGGGCGCCCCTGACGGCGAGGTCGGCACCCAGGTCGTCGGCGGCACGAGGGCAGCCCAAGGCGAGTTCCCCTGGATGGTCCGGTTGTCGATGGGCTGCGGCGGCGCCTTGTACGCGCCGCAGATCGTCCTGACCGCGGCGCACTGCGTCTCGCGGACCGGCGCCAACACCAGCATCACCGCCACGCTCGGCGTGGTGGACCTGCAGAGCTCCAGCGCGATCAAGGTCAAGTCGACCTACGTCCACCGGTCCGCGACCTACCCCACGGCCACGGGCGGTGACTGGGCGCTGATCAAGCTGGCCAGCCCGGTCAACAACGTGCCGACGCTGAAGATCGCTACCACCAAGGAGTACGACAACGGCACCTTCACGGTCGCCGGCTGGGGCGCGGCCTCGGAAGGCGGCGCGCAGCAGCGCTACCTGCTCAAGGCTCAGGTGCCGTTCATCAGCGACTCGACATGCAGGGCGTCCGGCGGCAGCTACGGCGACCTGATCCCGGCCGCGGAGATCTGCGCCGGTCTGGCCAACGGTGGCGTGGACACCTGCCAGGGTGATTCCGGCGGCCCGATGTTCCGCAAGGACAACGCGGGACAGTGGATCGAGGTCGGCATCGTCAGCTGGGGCGAGGGCTGCGCCCGGCGCGGCAAGCCCGGCGTCTACACCGAGGTGAGCACCTTCGCCAAGGACATCGCGGCCGCGGCGGCCAGGCTGTAGCCACGGCGTTTCAGCAGCAAACCGCAGGCCCTCGTAGGTGGCTCGTCGGGTCAGCCACCTACGAGGGCTTCGGCCTGAGCTCGTCCAGGATGAACATCGTGTGCGTCGCCATCACCTCGGGCATGGACTGCAACCTGTCCAGCACGACGTCGCGTAGCGCGTCACTGTCGGTGGTGCGCACGAGCAACAAGCCGTCGTATCCACCGGACACCATCGCCGCGTGCTCGACCTCGGGCATGTCGGCCAGGCGCTGGGTGAACTCGCGCCACGACCGCTGGCGCAATTTGACAGCCAGGTACGCCGACACCGTGTAGCCATACCGGTGCGGATCGATTGTGGCGTGGTAGCCGGTGATCACGCCGGACGAAGTCAGCCGTTCGATCCGGGCGTACGCGTTGGCGCGGGAGACGTTGACCTGCTCGGCCAGTTTGCGCACCGAGATCCGGCCGTCCGCACGCAGCAGCTCGACGATCCTGCGGTCGACCTCGTCCAGAGCGGGCGCCATCCGTCCATCGGTCTCCCCCTGGCCGGACATCTGGTCGGACATCCGGGCCTCCTGTCGCGCTCCCGCAGGCAACTCGTCTCGGCCTCGGTCACCAGCGTGGACAAGTGTCACGATACCAACTGACCATTCGGTCATGAAGTCGATCGAGGCGAGCCCCGAGCTCACGCTGCCGGGCCGGAAACCCATCCAGCTGGTCGACGAGAACGGGTCGGCCGTCGGCGACCTGCCGGACGAGCGCGTCCTGCGATCCCTGCACCGCGCGATGGTCCTGGGCAGGCGGTTCAACAGACAAGCCACCGCGCTGACCAAGCAAGGCCGCCTCGCGGTCTACCCCTCATCGGTCGGCCAGGAAGCGTGTGAGGTCGGAGCGACGCTCGCGCTCGAAGCCGACGACTGGCTGTTCCCGACCTACCGTGACACCGTCGCCGTTGTCACGCGCGGTGTTCCCGCGGTCGAGACGCTCACCCTGTTGCGTGGCGATTGGCACTCGGGTTACGACCCGCACGCGTACCGTGTCGCGCCGTTGTGCACACCGCTGTCGACGAACGGACCGCACGCGGTTGGCCTGGCGCACGCGGCGCGCCTGCGCGGGGATTCGTTGGCAGTGCTTGTGTTCATGGGCGACGGCGCGACCAGCGAGGGCGACGCGCATGAGGCGTTCAACTTCGCGGCGGTGTTCAACGCCCCGGTCGTGTTCTTCATCCAGAACAACCAGTGGGCGATCAGCGTCCCGCTGTCCAAGCAGTCGAAAGCGCCGACATTGGCGCACAAGGCAATCGGTTACGGAATGCCCGGTTACCACGTCGACGGAAACGACGCCGCCGCCGTGTACACCGTGGTGTCCGAGGCGCTGGCGCGGGCACGCTCAGGTGGTGGTCCATCCATTGTGGAAGGCCTGACGTACCGGATCGACCCGCACACGAACTCGGACGACACCAACCGGTACCGCGACGCGAGCGACGCCGAACCGTGGCGCGCCGCCGACCCCCTCCTCCGCTTCAACCGGTTGCTCGGCGTGGACGAGTCGGCGTACGCGGAGGAAGCCGACCGGATGATGGCCGAACTACGCGCCGAGATGAACAAGGACGCGCACGTCGACCCAGACGAGCTGTTCGAACACGTCTACGCCGTACCGACGCCACGGCTGCGCGCGCAAGCCGCCGCGTTACGGGCGGAGCTCGCCGCGGACCGAGGTGACGCGTGATGGCTCAGCTCAACATGGCGCAAGCGTTGAACCGCGCCCTGCGCGACGCGATGACAGAAGACCCGAACGTTGTGGTGTTCGGCGAGGACGTAGGGCCGTACGGCGGCGTGTTCACGGTGACCGAAGGCCTGACGGCACAGTTCGGTGAGGAGCGTTGTTTCGACTCCCCGCTGGCCGAGTCGGGGATCGTCGGTACCGCGATCGGTATGGCCATGTACGGCATGCGACCGGTCGTCGAGATGCAGTTCGACGCTTTCGCGTACCCCGCGTTCGAGCAGATCACTTCGCACGTGGCCAAAATGCGCAACCGCACCCGCGGCAAGGTCGCGTTGCCGATGGTCATCCGCATTCCCTACGGCGGGGGCATCGGCGGCGTCGAACACCACGGCGACTCGTCTGAGGCGTACTACACGCACACACCCGGCCTTACGGTCGTCACGCCGGGCGCCACCGCGGACGCGTACTCGATGCTGCGTGCCGCGATCGAGAGCCCGGATCCGGTCATCTTCATGGAGCCGAAGTCCCGGTACTGGAGCAGGGCGGACCTGGAGCTGCCCGCACGGACAGACCCGATGAACCGTGCGGTGGTCCGCCGGGAGGGCCAGCACGTCACGCTCATCTCGTATGGCTCGACCGTCCAGACCTGCATGGAGACCGCGGGCGCGGCCAAGGAGGAAGGCTGGGACGTCGAGGTCATCGACCTGCGGTCGCTCGCACCGCTGGACGAGGACACGGTCTGCGCATCGGTTCGCAAGACCGGCCGCGCGGTCGTCGTGCACGAGTCGTCGGTGTTCTCCGGGTACGGCGCCGAGGTCGTCGCGACCGTGAGCGAGAAGTGTTTCCACTGGTTGGAGGCACCCATGCTGCGGGTTGGCGGTTTTGACGTGCCATACCCGCCGAAGGATCTCGAGGAGCACCAGTTGCCGCACCCGGACCGGATCCTGGACACGATCGCCCGGCTGCAGTGGGAGGACCAGTGAACGTCCGCCAGTTCGCGCTTCCCGACCTCGGCGAAGGCCTGGTCGACGCGGAGATCGTGCGCTGGCTGGTCGAGGTCGGCGACGCGGTCGAGGTTGACCAGCCCGTAATCGAGGTCGAGACGGCCAAGGCCGCCATCGAGGTGCCCGTTCCGTATGCCGGCGTCGTGACCGCGCTGCACGGCGAGGCTGGTTCGACGATCAATGTCGGCGCCCCGCTCTTGTCGGTCGCGTCCGCCGGGCTGTCGGAGCCGGGCGTGGAGACGAGCCCGAACCTGGTCGGGTCCGGCGTCACCAAACGCGCTCGCCGCCAGGGCCGCCGGCGGGCTCTCGCCGTGGCTGACGCTGTGGCTCCTCCGGTGAGCCAGGTGGCTGTCGCCCCGGAATCGGGTCCGGTTGCGGTGGTGTCGCCGGTGGTCCGCAAGCTGGCGCGGGAGAACCACGTCGACCTGAAGGCACTGGCCGGGAGTGGCCCCGACGGTCTGGTCCTCCGCAAGGACGTGGTGGCCGCGATTTCCGGTCAGGCCGAGGACACCCAGGTCGAGGGCCAGACGAGGATCCCGCTGCGCGGTGTGCGCGGCATGGTGGCCGACCGGTTGAGCCGTTCCCGCCGGGAGATCCCCGAGGCGACGGTGTGGGTGGACGTCGACGCCACCGGCCTGCTCGCCGCGCGCCAGGAGATCAACAGTGCCGACCCGGCCCGCCCGGTGAGCCTGCTCGCGTTGATCGCCCGGTTCTGCGTGCTCGGCCTGAAGCGGTACCCGGCGCTGAACTCCACCGTGGACACCGAGCGCGGTGAGATCGTGATCTCGGACGCGGTGAACCTCGGCTTTGCCGCCCAGACGCCGCGGGGCCTGGTCGTGCCCGTGGTGAAGGACGCCCAGGACCTGACCACGCGTGAGCTGGCTGCGCAGTTGGGCCACCTCACTGAGTCGGTCCGGGACGGCTCATTGCCCCCGGCAAAACTCACCGGTGGCACGTTCACGGTGAACAACTACGGCGTGTTCGGGGTGGACGGTTCGGCCGCGATCATCAACTACCCGGAGGCCGCGATCGTCGGCATCGGGCGGATCATCGACCGCCCTTGGGTGGTCGACGGCCAGCTCGCGGTGCGCAAGGTGACCGAACTGACCCTCGCCTTCGACCACAGAGTCTGCGACGGCGAGGTCGCCGGTGGTTTCCTGCGTTTCCTGGCCGACTGCGTCGAGCGACCCACCGCCTTGCTGGGCGACCTGTGATGGCGCGATAGGGCGACCACCGTCTCTGACCTGGGTTTTCTAGATGGGGTAGGCGTGGGTTTCGGTCGCTTTGACCGTGACCCACACCTGCTGGCCCGGGGTCAGCGTGAGCTCGGCGACAGCCGCTGTGGTCACGTCGGCGAGCAGATCGGGCGTGCCTGTCAGACGGACGCGGACCGTGTCTGCGTGCTGCTCGATCCCGGCCACTTCGGCGAGCCACGTGTTGCGGGGGCTGCCGTCGGGCCGCGTCTTGTGCAGACTCACGGCGTTCGGCGGGAACGTGACGAAGACCGGGCCGTTGATGGAATGCGCTGTGGTGAGCACGCTGCCGTCGTCGAGTTTGATGCTCACGCCGTCGGCCGTTCCCCTATAGAGATTCAGCCCGACAAGCGCGGCGATGTAGTCGGTGCGCGGCCGTCTGGCGATCTCCGCGGGGGAGCCCGCCTGCACAACGGAGCCGTTTTCCACGACGAGGAGACGGTCGGCGAGAATCATGGCGTCCAGTGGGTCGTGTGTCACCAGGACCGTCGAGCCCTCGTAGTCGTCGAGGTGCTTGCGTAGTTGCGCCCGGATCTGGATGCGTGTCGCTGCGTCCAGCGCGGCGAGTGGCTCGTCGAGCAGCAGCAGGTCCGGCTGGATGGCCAGGGCACGGGCGAGCGCGACCCGTTGGGCTTGGCCGCCTGACAGTTGGCGGGGCTTGTGGCGCGCCTGCGCGGCCAGGCCGACCCGGTCGAGCCACTCGACGGCGGTCGCGTTCGCTTCCCGCTTACGCGTGCCACGCGCACGCAGACCGAACGCGACATTGTCCACTGCGGACATGTGGCCGAACAGCAGGTAGTCCTGGAACACGACGCCGACCGATCGACGCTCAGGCGGAACGAACACGCCTTTCTCCGGGGCGTCGACGGTACGGCCGCCCAGTTCGATCGTGCCTTTGGTCAACGGTCGCAGGCCGGCCAGCGCGCGCAGCGCGGTGCTTTTCCCGGCGCCGTTGGGGCCGAGCAGCGCCAGCGTCGTGCCTGGTTCCACCTCGACGTCCGCCGTCAGCTCGAACGATCCGATATGGACGTTTAAGGTGGCCTGCAAAGTCATGCGCGTGCTCCGATCCACCGGTCGCGCAGACTGACCAGGATCACGATGGACACGACCAGCAGTACGAGGCTCAGCACCGTGGCACTGTCCGGATCCTGCTCCAGCGCCAGATACACCGCGAGTGGCATGGTCTGCGTAGTCCCTGGATAGTTGCCGGCGAATGTGATCGTCGCACCGAACTCGCCCAGTGCACGAGCCCAGCAGAGCACCGCGCCCGCCGCGATGCCCGGTGCGACGGTCGGCAGAGTGACCCGGCGGAAAGCCGTCCACCGGGACGCGCCCAAGGTCGCGGCAGCTTCCTCGAACCGGGAATCCGCCCCGCGCAACGCGCCTTCGACGGCGATCACGAGAAACGGCATCGCCACGAACGCCTCGGCGACGATCACACCCGCGGTCGTGAACGGCAGCGAGACCCCGAACCACGAATCCAGATACTGACCGAGCACACCGCGCCGCCCGAACACCAGCAGCAGCGCCACACCACCGACCACCGGCGGCAGCACCAACGGAACGGTGACGAAGGCGCGCGCGATGCGCCTGCCTGGCAGTTCGGTCCGCGCGAGCATCCACGCCAGCGGTACACCCAGCACCAGGCAGATCACCGTCGCGGAGGTCGCGCAGATCAACGAAAGTCGTAGCGCCTCACCGACCTCGGCGGTGGCGAGCTGGTCGACCAGAGTGGCCCACGGCGCCCTGATGACCAGCCCGGCCATCGGGAGCACCAGGAACGCCAGGCCGATGAACGCAGGGATGAGCAGGACAACCGGAACACGCGCCCGAACCGCTCTCATGCTGTCAGTGTGACCGTTACGGGGTATCGAAGCCTGCCTTGGTCAGTACCTGGCGGCCCTTGTCCGACAGGATGAAGTCCATGAACGCCTTGCCACCCGTGGCGTTCCGCGTCTTGGGCAGCGTCACGATCGGATAGTCGTTGATCGCCTGCGCCGCCTCGGGGAAATCGACGCCGTCGACGTCTTTCGTCGCCGCGGCCACGTCCGTCTTGTACACCAGCGCGGCGTCCACCTCGCCGAGCTTGACCTTGGTCAGCGTCGCCTTCACGTCCTGTTCGAGCGTGACCGGCTTCGGCGTGAGCTTCGCGACCTCGAACGCCTTCTTGGCCGTGGCGCCGCACGGCACCTGCTCGGCGCACAACGCCAGTTTGATCTCTGGGTTGAGCACGTCGGCCAGCGTGGCGATCTTGTGCGGGTTGCCCTTGCCGACTGCGATCCGCAGCTTGTTCTTCACGAACGTGACCGAGCCGGTCTCGGCGACCTGCTTCATGTTGGCCGGGCTCGCCGAGGCGAACACGTCAACGGGCGCGCCCTGGTTGATCTGCTGGGCCAGCGCCGAGCTGCCGCCGAAGTTGAACTTGACCTTGGCGCCAGGGTTGGCGGCTTCGAAGTCCTTGCCGAGCTGGGTGAAGGTCTCGGTCAGCGAGGCGGCCGCGAACACCGTGACCTCGCCGGTCACCGATTGGCCCGCACCCGCCGTCGCGGCCGGTGGCTGCTCTGAGCCGCCACACCCGGCGAGCAGGATCGGGGCCGCGAGCAGGGCCACCAGCTTCTTCACGATCTTCCTCCGTATCTGCGGAACCTTGTGCAATCTACGGCAGCATTTGCGGAGAACCAATAATCGCTTGCCGACCTTGTTAGCGTTGTAACCATCATGGAGAACTGACATCGCCACCCGTCCGCGCCCGAGGCCTGCTGCCCGGCGGACGCCCTACCGAGCCACTCTGGCGGTATGCGATGTCATCAACCCCGTACTTGGTCGTGCGTGATCTGGACAAGGTCTACGGCGATCGGCGAGTTCTCGACAGCGTTTCCTTGACTGTGTCCCCAGGACAACGCCTGGGCCTGGTCGGCGAGAACGGCGTTGGCAAGTCCACGCTGCTGAGGTTGCTGGCCGGCACCGAAGAGGCGGACGCCGGCGAGATCCACCGTCCGCCGGACTGCGGCTTTCTCACCCAAGAACTGCCGTACAGCCTGGACATGACCGTCGGCGAGGTCGTCGACAGCGCCCTGGCAGATATTCGCGACGCCGAACAACGGTTGACCGAACTCAGCACGATGCTCACCGACTCGGCCGCGCTGGCCGAGTACGGCGACTTACTGGAATGGGCGCAAGCGCACGACATCTGGGACGCCGACCGCCGCGCCGCGCTGGTCATGGAAGGACTCGGACTCTCAGGGGTCCGCTACGACCGAATCATCGGCTCACTGTCGGGTGGGCAGCGTTCCCGGCTAGGTCTCGCGGCGCTGTTGATCAGCCAGCCGCGGGCGTTGCTGCTGGACGAGCCGACCAACCACCTCGACGACGAGGCGATGGCCTTCCTGGAGAGCCAGTTGACGCGACTGCCGGGCGTGGTTGTGGTGGCGTCGCACGACCGCGTGTTCCTGGACGCCGTGTGCACGGCGATTGTGGACCTCGATCCGGCACGCGGCGGAATCACGCTGTACGGCGGCGCGTACACCGACTACCTGGACTCCAAGCGCGCCGAGCACGCACGCTGGGAGCAGCAGTACGAGTCCGAGCAGGACGAGTTGAAGCGCCTCAAGCACTCCGTCGACATCACGGCTCGCAACGTCGCGTACAACCGTCCGCCACGTGACAACGACAAGATGAGCTACGACTTCTTCGGCGGTCGTGTGCAGAAGCAGATCTCGAGGCGTGTGCGCAACGCGCAGCACCGGCTGGATGAGCTGACCCGTACACAGGTGCGGAAGCCTCCGGCACCGCTGAAGTTCGCCGCGACACTCACCGCGACGCAGCCCGACGACAAGCTGGCTCTATCGGTGCGCCACGTGAAGGTCGACAGCCGGTTGGACATCGGTCAGCTCGACGTCGTGACGGGCGACCGGCTGATGGTCTGCGGTTCGAACGGCGCGGGCAAGTCCACGCTGCTGCACGTGCTGGCCGGTCGGCTGCGCCCGGATGACGGTGAGGTCCGTCGTGCGCGTGGTGTCCGGGTGGGTCTGCTCGAGCAGGACGTCGAGTTCCCGGATCCCGGCAAGACGCCACGTCAGCTGTACACGGGCTCGGCACCGCTGGCCGAACTCGGCCTGGTCGCGCCCAGGGATCTCGACCGGCCGGTGGGGCATCTGTCGGTCGGGCAGCGGCGCAGGCTGGCCCTGGCTGTTCTGATCGGCCAGCCGCCGGACGTGTTGTTGCTCGACGAGCCGACGAACCACCTGTCGCTGAGTCTCGTCGAGGAACTGGAGGACGCGCTACGTTCCGCGCCTGGTGCCGTCGTGATCGCGTCGCACGACCGGTGGCTGCGGCGGACCTGGGAAGGTGCGGAACTGGTCCTTCGGGGTGGCCATGTGGCGTGAACGGCAACCTGCGACCGGTACGCGCGTCTTCAGAGCACAATCGTCGGCATTCACCGCCATGAGAAGAGGCACGAAAACGTGAAGTGATGCCCGTTCAGCTACCCGTAGGCGCCACCCGGCTACGTTCGGCAGCAACTTACGTAGCAGTTGGACTGGATGTGCGTAATTACCACGAAGCGCTGCCGCCTGCTTTGCGCCACTATTGTCCGGGGCAAGGGGACCTCCTGGGGAGAGGGTCGAGGAAGCTATGACGGGGACCGCTCATTACAAACGACTCGTGCTGGAGCTGTGCCGGGCGTTCAACGACGGGAAGATATCCAGGATCGACGACTATCTGACGCCTGACTTCGCAGATCTGGGCGTGTCGGCTGGGCCGGACTGGTTCAAGAGCTCCATCCAAGCGCTGCGGCGATCGTTCAAGGACGCTCGCTGGGACGTGCTCGGCCTGGTCGCGGAAGGTACGACCATCGTCGTGCGGCTGCGGTTCTCCGGGGTGCACGTGGGCGACCACCTCGGCGTGGCGCCGACCAGGTGCTCGGTCAGCGTCGAGCAGGTGCACATCTACGAGGGCCGGGACGGACGGTTGGCCACGCACTACTGCGTCCGTGACGACCTGGAACTGCTCGACCAATTGGGTGTCCGCCCGGACACCACGATGGTCGGGGAGACCAAGCCCATGCGAAAGAAGAAAGTCGCCGCCGCCGCTTTGTAGCGGAACTAAACAGCCTGGCCGGCCCGGATGACGGTCGCGGCGAGCGCGGCCCGCGACTCCACTTCGAGTTTGCCTCGGATGTTGGAGATGTGGGTCTCGACGGTGCGCCTGCTCAGCCTCAGCCGCTGCATGATCTCCCGGTTGGTCAGGCCGTCGGCCACAAGCGTCGCGACTTCGGCCTCGCGTGCGGTCAACTGGGGAAGGGTGGCGTGCTCAGTGGGCCTACGCGGCGAGACCACGTTGTGGCCCAACGCCCTCAGCTGCTGGTACACGCCGTCCCGGCGGCCCGGCATATCGCATCTTTCGTACTGCCTCGCCACCTCGGTCAGCTCCTTGGCCGCCTCGGTGGTGTCGCCCGAGGCAGCCAGCGCCAAGCCCAGCAGCTCCCGGCTCTCCATTTCCTGCACCACATGGTCGGTGGCGTGGAAGGCCGCCGCCGCGCTTCTCGCATACTCGATCGCTTTATGCGGTTGTCCAGTGGACAGGCACACCGTGGCGTGGCAATAGGCGATGTGGCCTGCCCGGTTGGCCAACAGGTCACCACCGGGGCTCTGGGCAACGGACTGTTCCATTAGGACAGTCCATCGCTTCGCGTCGTCCGGACGTCCTCGTGACAACTCCGCGGCCACGAGGCTGCGGGCGAAGACGGGACGGTGCAGGGGATCCAGCAACGGCAACTCCGGTCCACCGGCCAGGCGCACCAGATCGGCCACTCCTGTGTCCGGATCGCCGTTGATCAACCAGGCGCCACCGAGTGCGCACCCCGCGACCGCGGACCACCAGTCCAAGGTGCCGCGACACGCGCGCACAGCCCGTTTGCCCGCCCGCAACGCGAGATCACGGTTGCGGCGGCTCGTCTCGACCATCGCTTGGATGGTGTACGAGGAGGCCCGTAGCTTGTCGCTCGCGGACAACTCAGCGACCTCGACCGCCTCGGCCGCGCTCGCACTCGCGTCCGTCAGATCACCCAGCAGCAACTGGGCCATGGCTTTCCCCGTGAGCAAGTACACGAGTTGATGGCTTTGCCCGGTTCTCGCGGACAGTGCCAAACCACGATCAAGGTGCCGCAGCGCTTCGCGTGGCCGTGCCAGATACAACTCGGCCCAACTGAGCGTCGCGGGCCCGTTCAGGTTGGCCGCCAAGTCGTCGTCGGACAGCTGGTCCATAAGCCCGGCGCTTTTGTGCTGCCACTCAAGCGCCGCTGCCGCGTCGGCGGCACCATACGCGGCCAAGGCCTGGACTGCGCACGCTTCCGCCTCCATAGCCCGGTTGCCCAGGTCCCGAGCGGTGGCGAGGGCGTCGTCGATCCACCTGATGTCGATCTGGAAATCACAACTGATCAGCCCGACCGAACCCAGCTCCAGCTCGAGCTGGACTTTCTCCGTCTGGTGCGTCACGGGCAGTCGCTGCAGTTCAGCCAGCAACAGACCCCTGGCCTCCTGATGGTGACCGAGCAGTTGCTCCACGCGTGCACATGCCACCACCGCAGCGGCTCGGCGTGCAGGTTCGTCGGCCGGCAATTGGTGCAGCACGGTCTGTAGGACGTGCCGGCTCTCATGCAGCGAACCGCTCAGCGCAAGCGCGTGACCGAGTTCGGCCAGCAAGCCCAACCGTTGATCAGCGACGGTCTCCGGCAGCAGGTCGATCGCCGCGCGCAACCATTGCGCTGCTGTGGCCGGACCATGCACGAGAGTCTCGCGCGCGGCGCTCGTGAGCAGGTCGATCGCGGCCTGGTCACCCACACGCGCCACCCGCATCACATGCGGAGCTTGCTGGACGGCAGGCGCGTCCACCAACGTTCTGGCCGCACGCGAATGGGCGCCGTGCAGCCAACCACGGCTCGCTGACCCGTACGCGGCGCGCCGGACCAGCGGATGCCGGTAGCGCCATTTCACGCCGTGCGGGCGGATCAGGTCACGAGTGACCAGCTCAGCAAGCGCTTCCTTCGCCTCATGCTCGTGCAGTTCCGCCACACGGGCGACTGTGGCCAGTTCGAACGGGTCGTCCAGCGCTGCCGCAGCGTGGGCGATGAGACGTTCCGGTTCACCGAGCATGGCCAGTTCGGCGTGCAGCACCGCGTCGAACGAGGCCGTTGTGCCGACCTTGGACAGCGCGTCCAGGTAGAGCGGGTTTCCGCCGCTGAGATCGTGCAGCTGGCTGAGACGGTGCTGGGATACGTCCGGGCCGACCAACTCGGCGACCTGGTCACGGGATAGCGGAGCCAACTTCACGATCTCACTGTTACCTGACGCGAGCGCTGCTGACAGGTGCGACGGTTGCTGGCGCGGCCGGTAGGCCAGCACGATCATCGTGGGCGCACGTGGTGGCCTGCGGACAAGGCGGCTCAACAGTTCTGAGGTCGCTTCATCGGCCCAGTGCACGTCGTCGAGCGTCAGCACCAGACCACCAGGTGCGGCCAGCCACTCCAGCAGCTCGCTCAACGCGCCATGCACCCGGTAGCGACCTCCGCCAGTCGGCCGTTGCGCGGGCGCGGTGTCCTCAATCGAGGGCAGCACGTCCGCGAGCAAGGCCAAGGCCTGATCGTCCAGTGGGGGACGGCAATTCACGAGTACGTCGTCGACCGCGTCGACCAAGACCGAGAACGGAGCTGTTCCGGACAGTTCCCCGGCTTGACCAGCGAGCACCCGGTGGCCGCCGGCGGCGGCCACCGCTCGGAACTCCGCCAGCAGCCTGGTTTTCCCGATGCCTGGCTCGCCGACGACCTCAGCGACACACAAACCAGGACGCGCCAGCAGTGTCGTCAGCACCGCGAGTTCCTCGGCCCGCCCCACGAAGTGCGCCATGACCTCATATCCCTACTCGCCCCGGGTGCGTTGCGCCGCGAGCGCCGCGCGTGAACTGACTCCCAGTTTGGCGTAGATCCTCGTCAGGTGCGTTCCGACGGTTCGCTCGCTGATCACGAGCCGCTCGGCGATTTGCCGGTTGGAGCTGCCACTCGCCGCGAGCTCGGCGATCTGGCGTTCCCGCGCGGTCAAGGTCTCCGATCCCGCTGCCCGGCGTCCCAGCAGCCGCAGCTCCCGCGTCGCCTGTGCCGCGAGAATCGGCGCACCCGCTTTCGACAACAGTTCGGTGGCTTTCTCAAGTTCGCTGATCGCTTCGGTCGAGTTGCCGAGGCCGGCTGCCGCTCGTCCCCAGACCAAATGGGCACGGCCGGCGTCGAATTGAGCGTTTCCCTGTTCGAACGCCTCGACGGCTGCGGAAGCACTCGCCCTGGCGTTTCCGAACGCACCGGCGGCGAACTCGGTATATGCCGTCGCGAGACGGGCTAAGCCGAGCCGTGTCGGCAGGTCAGGGTGAGTGGCCTGCGTAGCGCGCCATGCCCATTCCCGCGCGCGGTCGACGTGCCCGAAGGTCAGCTCAGCCCAGGCAAGCTCCGCGTAGTGCAGCGGCCGACTCGGCTCCTCGATCTTGGTCAGCTCTGGTCCGCCCAGCAGATCGAGTAGGCCGGCTATCTGGTCCGGCTGGCTGGTGGTGAGTGCAAGCATCTGATGCGCGCCGACGGACGGCTGAATGGTGTCGTCTCCGACTGCGCCCACGGCCTGGCGTGCTGCCACCGCGGCTGCGGACGTGTCTCCCACGACGAGGCTGATCCGGCTGGCCATCACCAACGCGTGCCTGCGGATCGACCAGTTGCCGTGCTGCTGCGCGAGCGTCGCCCCTTCTTGCGCGTACCGACTCGCCTCTTCGAGACGGCCGAGCCAGCGCAGCACAATCGCGCGCTGGACCGCCAACTGCGGCAGTACGTGAGTGCGGCCGTACGCCTTGGCCAGCGTGATGCCGCGATCGGTGTGCCGCAGCGCGTCGTCGAACCGGTCCAGGAGCCGTTCGATGTGGCTGAGCCAGACAGCCAGTTCGATCCACTCCGCGATCTCGCCGTCAGGCACCCCGTCGAACACGGCCTTCGCGGCTGCGTAGCTCTCGGTGGCGGTGACCAGATTCCCAGTGAGGTAACTGGCCCACGACAGCAGCGCGTGCGCGGCGGCGTCCAGGACTCGGTCTCGCGACCGGCGCGCGAACCCGAGCACTTCGTAGACCAGATCGAGGTCCTTGCCGAAATCGCTGCGCACGACGCTGTTAAGAACGACTTCAAGTTTCAGCCTGGCGGAACTGATCGTGTGCGTCCCGACGGGCATTTCGGCGATCAGTACTGCGCGTGCGGAGTCGTAGTCTCCGATCAGCCGCTCAACCATCCCGCACAGAGCAGCGGCGGTCATCCGGGTCTCGGTGTCGTCGTCAGGCAGTTCGGCCAGCGCGGTGCGCAGCACGTCGCGGCTTTCGGCCAGGCGCCCAGTGACAGCCAGGGCCCGGCCAGTCATCGTCATCAGCCGCTGACGCAGCTGCGGCTGATCTGCCGGGAGCAACTCGAGCGCCACCTGAAGCCACTGCGCCGCGATCGCCGGAGTCTTCGCCAGCGCCTGGCTTGCGGCACGGACAAGTGTGCTGATCGCGTCCAGATCGCCGGCACGGGCTGCGAGCGCGGTGTGGTGCGCACGTGCGGTCACCGACGCGTCCCGCTTCGCCAGCTCGGCCGCCGCACGGCTATGGGCGAGCGTGCCCCAGTCCTCGTCGGCGTCCAGATAAGCGACCTGGCGCACCAACGGGTGACGGAACCGCAGCCTGCGTTCGTCGTCCGCCCGGATCAAATCACGCGCCAGAAGGTTGTCGAGCGCCTCGAGGGTGCTGCGGATGTCGAGCCCAGCGATCGCCGACACCAGTCCTGGTTCGAACGGATCGCCCGCCACCGCCGCCGATCGCGCCACCAGCCGGATGGCAGCAGGCAAGCCGGTGAGTTCGTCGATCAACGAGGCTGCGGCCGTGCTGGAGGACGGTTCGGTGAGCAACCGCAGGTAAAACGGATTGCCGCCGCATCCGCGGTGGAGTTCCTCACAGCGCTCGCGGGGGACGCTGGGACCGAGGAGCTCAGCGAACTCGTCGACTGACAACACGTCGAGCACGAACCGGTCGACCTCGCCGTCCCGTTCCGCCTGGTTGATCGCTGCGGAGACCTGCGCGGACAACTGCGCGGGCCGATGAGCGAGGGCGAGTATCAGCGGTCCATCAGGCGGGTGGCGCAGCAGGTGTGCCAGGAGTTCGGCCGTGCCTCTGTCGACCCAATGCAGGTCATCGAGCAGCAGGAACAGGCCGCTGGATTTGGCCAATGACTCCAGCAGCGCCCGCATGGCACGAAGGATCCGGTACCGCGCGACGTCCGGGCGCTGTGGTCCGAGTTGCGGAAACAGCGAGGTGAGCGTGCTCCGCTGTGCGGTGCCGAGATCGGCAGTGCCCACGTGTTCAGCCAAAGCCGCGGTGAGCACGCTGAACGGGATGTGCTGGTTGAGTTCGGTTGATGCGGCGCCGAGCACCAGCATGCCGCGATCGACCGCCCGTGTGCGCAGCTCGTCGAGCAAGTGGCTTTTACCGACGCCGGGCTCGCCGACCACTTCGATGACCCAGGGCTTGGTACCTAGCCGGGCGATGGCGGCCTCGAACCGGGCCACCTCGTCAGCCCGGCCGATCAAGGTCATGACGCGAAGTATCACAGGCCTGGACCGAGGGTGACAGTGTTCGCCGCCGGTCACAGCCTTATGGCTGCACACCGAGGAGCGTGAATCACGCCCTGGCCGCACCGAATCGTCGTGAGATGACATCGCTCGCCTCGGCCGCCAAAGCCGCAGCGGCCGCTCGCGGAATGGTCGCCTCCTGTTCCGCTCGGTTCAGAACTCGGCCGACCAGCTGGCGCATGCTTTGCCGGATCCTCCCGAACGCGGCGTCCGCGTCCGCCTCGACGTCACCGAAGAACGTCCACCACCACCAGGAGTTGGTCGCGGAGTTGGCCACCACGTCCGGGATGATCAAGATGCCACGTTCGGACAGCTGCACCTCGGCCGCCGCGGTCACCGGCATGTTGGCGGCCTCGACGATCAAGTCGGCCCGCACTTTGCCGGCGTCGTCGATGGCATAGGAAACGGCTGCGGGCACGAGTACGGAGGCTTCTACGTCGAGCCATGCGGACAGCGGCAGTTGCTGATCCCCCGGTCGTAACTGATCACGGTCGACCGTGCCGAAACGATCGCGGGTCAGCAGCAGACGCTCGACGTCCAGGCCGCCCGGATTGGCCACCACTCCCGCCGCGTCCGCGATCCCGGCGACTCGGACCCCAGCTCGCGCCAGGAATCTCGCTGTCGCGCCACCCATTGATCCGAAACCCTGCACGAACGCCTTGGGCTGGGACAGGTTCAGATGTTCGATGCCTGCCAGCGCGGCCTCGGCGACACCACAGCCACCGACCAACTCATCGAGCGCGACCCCGTCGACCGAGATCTCGAAGGCGTCAGCGAGACGCTTCCGGGCTTTGGCCGGATCGTCGACAAGGGGATAGATGGCTTGGATCGACGACCGCACGCCCAGTTCGGCAAGTACTTCGTCGATGGTGTCCTGGCGCAGGCCCAAGTCTTCACCCATGGTCCAGAACTGTTCGATGTACGGCCTGACAGCGGTGAGGTAGCGCCGCAGGACGTCCACCGCGGCGGGGTCTCGCGGATCGAAGTCGATACCACCCTTCGCGCCGCCGAGAGGGATGTAGCGGCCGGCAGGGTCGTAGTTGAGCGCTTCTTTCGCGGTCATGCCTGATGCCAGGCCCGCGACCTCACTGAGCGTGCAGCCTGGTCGCATACGCAGGCCACCGCTGCACACGCCGCGGACGAGCCGGTCGATGACCAGGAAACCTGGCCTACCGGTGACTGGGTCGTGCCAAATCACCTGCAGGTATGGCGAGTCGGCTTGGTGGATCACTTCGCGAGTATCCGCTGTCATCCGCGCCTTCGACCACGTGGCTTTTACAGGCGACCAGGTCGTTCTGTGCCCGAATGTGAAGTGGCCGTGCGATAACGAGGCAAAGTGGACTCTTGGTGATGATCAGAATCGGGTATTTTGTAAGTCCAATGCTCTGCGTGGTCGGAGCGAAGCTGCACTGGCGAATGGGGGCGGAATGATCGTTCTGGCACACGTGAGCGACATACACATCGACAGCGAAGAGCGCAGCGTCGCACGGGCCACGCAGGTGTTCGACTATCTCAACGGGCTCCCCGGCCCCCTCGACGCGATCCTGGTCACCGGCGACCTCGCTGACCACGGTCTGGCCGAGGAGTACGAGAAAGTCGCCAAGCTGTTCTCCAACTCGCCCACACTGCTGCACTGTCCGGGCAACCACGACTCACGTGGGCCGTATCGCGAGGTACTCCTGGGCGAGGCAACCGCCGAGACGCCGATCAACCAGGTCCATCGTGTCAGCGGTGCTGTGTTCGCCATGTGCGACTCGAGTATTCCGGGTCGCCCGGACGGCTACCTCGCTGATGAAACCCTCACGTGGCTGGAGTCGGTGCTGGTCGATGCCGGAGATGCTCCGGTGTTCGTGTGCTTCCATCATCCGCCGGTGGCGCTGCACGCGCACTTCATCGACAGCATCAGGCAAACCGGTGAGGATCGGCTGGCCGCGCTGATCTCTCGATACCCCAACGTGGTCGGGATTCTCTGCGGGCACGCGCACACTGGCGCGGCGACCACGTTCGCGGGACTGCCTTTGCTGGTCGCGCCGGGTGTCGTGTCGACAGTGATGCTGCCATGTGAGACCGAAGAAATCGCCGATCTCGATCTGCCTCCGTCGATCGCCTTTCATGTCCTGGACGACGACCGGCGGCTGACGACGCACTATCGCGTGGTCTCACCACGGCTTTAGGGGGAGGACGGCTTCGACGCTGCCGCCGTCAGGTCCAGGACGTGCCTCGCAACGTCCTCCGACTTCGGCAGCACGCTCGGACATCGACGCCATGCCGACACCTGGAGACCACCCGTCGGGACCTGGTTTGCCGTCGTCGTGGACCTGGATGTGCAGTTCGTCGCCGACAGTGATCTGTACGCAGACCTTCGTGGCGCCGGAGTGTTTGGCCGCATTGTTCAAGGCCTCCGCGGTGATCCGGTACGCCGCGACCTCGACCGCGGCCGGGAGTTCAAGCATGTCTGCTGGTGCGTCCACGCTGACCGTCAACGGATGTCCGCCTTCCTGATAGGACAGACGCTCGGCTTCTCGGTGCAAAGCGCCGATGAGGCCGAGTTCGTCCAAGGCAGGTGGGCGAAGGCCCTCGACAAGGCGGCGGATCTCGACGATCGCGTCGCCGATGTCACCACGCAGGCGCACCAGAAGGTCCACTGCGGTATCCGGATCCGAGCGCGCCAGATTCCTGGCCGCGTCGGTCGCGTAGGCGACTCCGCTCAACGTCGGGCCCAGGCCGTCATGCAAGTCACGACGCAGACGCCGACGCTCCTCCTCGCGGGCCGCGACGATGCGCTCCCTCGACAGTTGCAGCTCCTCAGACAACATCGTGGCCCGCAGTGCCACGCCCAGGGGGATCGCCAAGACCGCGAGGACGTGCATGTCCTGACTGCCGAGCCGGTTCTGTCCGGGGCGCACACCGATCACCAGGTCGCCGCTCGCAGCGCCGGACGCGGCCAACGGGACGACCTCGAGGACACCGGCTGCCGATCCGGACGCGGCGACTTCCCGGCCTTGCAGCCGGAACGCGACGTACGGCAGTTGCAACGCGTCACGGACCGCGGTGAGCAGGTCATCCAGCGAATCCATCTCGGTGTCGAGCCGAGCGCTCAGGTGGCTCAGCGCCCGGAACGGATCGCGTCGATGCCCGTACAGCGCATGGTCGATGACGGGCTGGAGCCTGATCCTCACCTGGTTGAACAGCAGCGCCACACCGGCTGCGACGAGCGCGGCGACACCCAGATGAGCCTCGACATCCAGCGCCTGGCCCAGCAGGACGACCAGACCGGCGTAAATCGCGATCACGCCGATCGCCATCAGTAAGTACAGCAAACTGCGGGACACCAGCAGCCGGATGTCCAGCAGGCGATACCGCAGTATGGCGATCGCCATCGCGACCGGGATCAACGCGGGCGTCATGAGCAGCAGTCCCGGGCCCAGTCGAAGAAGCCATGGCAAGGACGCCAGTGCGTTGCCGGTCAGTGCCAGCACCAACCACAGCAACTGACGGCGCACCACCTCGTCGCCACGCAGGTAGCGCAACACGAGTGGGGCCGCCACAGCGGCTGTCAGTCCGGTCCACACAATCCGGGCCGCTGGCAAGCCCAGGACGACGAACGGCGTGGCCACAGCAAGCGCCCACGCCAGTACCGCCCACCATGGGCCGGGTAGTCGCCCAGTTGGGTACAGCAGGAGCGCCAGTGGCAACGCCAACGCCGCTGACAGCACCCACGCTTGCCGGCCAATTGCGTAGTCCAGCGGCAGTGAGACAGCGGTGACAGTATTGGCCAGGGCGGCTGCCAGGAACAACCACCCGATCGGGTTCTTCGGCCGCTGTGCGACCAGCAGGGCGCCGCTCACTGCGCACGCGATGCCCATGGCTGTGTTCTCGACGACCGGCTGCCAGCTCACTCCGCCCGTGATCGCCAGCACAACAGCCACGGTCGTGCCCACGGCGGAGACCGCGAGCGTTCCCCAGGCGAGGCCAGCGGCCATGCGGTGAGCAGAGTGCGGCACCACGTAATGGTCCTTCGTGCTGGCTGATTTGTCCTGGGATCGAGGTCCCGATCTCGTCCGGACAGTTTCCCGTCCTTTCCCGGGCGAGAGCCCTGCCGCTTGGGGGTCTGGGCGAACCAGAGTTGTCGGTGCCGGGAAACCGAACCGGCGCCGAGGGCACGGAGGGACCAAGCACTATGCGTACTCGAGTCGGCGTGAGCTCAGCGGTCGCGCTGTCTGTGCTCGCTGTGGCGGGCTGTGAGAGGTCCGCCGTGTCCGGCAGCCCTCAGCCGCAATCCGGTGCAACGGTCACGCAGCAGGAAGCGCCTAAGCCCGACAGCCCTTCCAACGCCGACCCCAAGTCCCTGATCGCCTCGGCGGCCAAGACCACGCGGAGCGAGCTCAGCTGCAAGTTCGAGTCGAAGATGGAACTCGCGGGTGAGGCTGGGCCCGGCGTGGTCGGCTGGACCAGCACGGGGGAGATCGACTTCAAGAACAATCGGTCCAAAATCGACTCTGTGATGGACATGGGTGGCAAGAAGACCACGATGATCATCCTCAACGACGGCAACACCGTCTACATGAAGACTTCCATCGAGGGTGCTCCAGCGGCGAAGTGGTCGAAGGTCGACCTGAAGCAGTTGCCGTCGTCGCTGGGCGAGTTGGGCTCGGTCGGTGGGCAAAGCGCTGGAAGCGACCCGATGGTGTTCATCGACAAGGTCAAGGAAATCGCGGATGTCACCCCGGACGGCTCGGAGACCATTCGCGGCGTCCCGACGACCAGGTACAAGGTGACACTCGACCCGGCGAAGCTCCCAGCGGACCAGAAGGATGACACGGAGATCTCGTCAGGCGCGATCAAGTTGTTCCTCGACAGCAAGGGAAGGCTCGCCCGCATCCAGATATCGATGTCCGCCGATGACGCGGGCGGGTCGATGAACTGGGACTTCTTCGAATATGGCGCACCGGTCAAGGTCGAGGTCCCACCGGCGGACCAGATCGAAGGAAACTGACACCAGGCCGCCGATTGCCGTCCCCCCAGCCGGTGATCGGTCAAGGAATCACCCCGCCCGCGTCCTTGGGCGGGGTGATTTCTGTGCCCTGAGTAGGAAAGCTCCGTACCGATGGACCATCGTTACGAACTGGACGGACGAATCACCACAAATTGTCAGACCCCACGTCTACGGTCAACGACATGACTCAAACAACACCCGAAGCCGAGATCATCACAGCGATCCAAGCGGCAGAGAAGCGGCAAAACTTCTGGCAGGCCATGCAGATCCGTGACCTCGCCAAGCTCGCTGAGTGCCGCCCGCCGGACAGGCCCGGCATCCAACTCGCTGACGGCACGCCCGAAGAGCTCGCCGCACCTATGAACATGTCGATAAGGGTTGCCACAAAACGAATACTCGAGGCCGAGCACATCGTCCGCCGACTACCTGCCACGCTCCAGGCGTTGCAGGACGGCGTCATCGACACGGCCCGCTTGCGGGCGACCTATCAGATCACGAAGGACTTGTCCGACGACGACGCTTTGACAGTTGAGAAGGCTGTGCTTTCGCACGGGGCGCACGCGAGCTATCAGGAGTATCGTCGCGCTCTGCGTCGTCAGGCAATGAAGGTCGACCCGGAAGCGGCTGAGCGGAAACGGAAACAGAGACTGGAACAGCGGGACGTCGTCACCCGCAAGAGTGAAGACGGTTCGGCCAAGCTGGTCGCGACGATGCTTGCCGGTGAGGCCGAGTCGGCGTACAACGTACTGAATCACCTTGCCCACAAGGCGAAGACTCCTGACGACACAAGGACTCTCGCCCAGCGAAGGGCGGACGCGCTGATCGATCTCGTACTGGGCAATGACAGGCAGCGGGTACGGGCCACCATCAACGTCACTGTGCCGCTGAGCACTCTGATAGGCCTGAACGACGAGCCCGGCGAACTGACCGAGTACGGGCCGATCACCGCTGAACAGTGCCGCGAGCTCGCTCGTGATGGCGTACTCCGCAGGCTCGTCACTGATGACTTCGGCCACCTGCTGGACGTGAGCCCGAACAGGTACGCGTCTGAGGGGCTCGCGGAGCGGATCCGGATGCGTGACCGCACATGTCGGCAGCCGGGTTGTCGGGTTCCAGGCCGGAAGTGCCGTGTGCACACGTCGAAACGAGCCAGCCGACGTCGGCGGCACCGCGACCGCGACTACCGGTTGCTGTGCAAACGGCACCAGTTGATGTACCAACGAACGAAGGGTTGGATCGTCGCCCAACCCGAGCCTGACCGGTTGATCTTTGTTACGCCGACCGCGCAGGTGCGAGAAGCTGTGGCGGAACGGTATGAAGAACCCGCTGCCTAACGTCCTAGCCCTGCTTCTCGTGCTCGCACGATCGCGGCCGCCCGGTCCACGACTCGCAGCTTGGCGAAGATGGCTGAGATGTGATTGCTCACGGTCTTGGGTGCCAGGTGCAGCTGGCGAGCGATCACGGCGTTGCCCAGACCGGCGGCCACCAAATCGAGCACCTCTCGTTCTCGGACGGTCAGGTCCGGGAACGGTTCGGCTGTCCGCGGAGTCGCGAGGAGGTCGAGGACTCTGTGCGCGACGTTCTGACCGAAGATCGCCTCGCCGGCCGCCACCCCACGAACCGCACGGACGATGTCCTCCTGGCCCGCACCTTTGAGGATGTAGCCCCTTGCGCCCGCGCGCATCGCCGACACCACCGACTCGTCATCGTGGAACATGGTGAGTACCAGCACTGCCACCTCAGGGGCGGCCTGCAGGACCTCTCGGGTTGCCGCGATGCCGTTCAGACCAGGCATTTGGAGGTCTACCAGCAGAACATCCGGCCGGTGCTTCACTGTCTCGTCAACGGCTTCACGACCATTGGTCGCCTCCGCGACCACCGTGATCCCCTCGACGGAGGACAGCAACGCGCGCAGTCCACTGCGCACCACCGGATGGTCGTCCGCGAGGACCACTGTCAGCTCTTTCTCCGGTGGCAGCGATGTCATGACGCCTCCGTCGCTGTCGGCGGGACCGCGTTCCGCACCAGACGTGTGACAACGGATTGACACAGCCTCCATTCCGCCAGCATCTCGTGGGCCGACACCCAGACAACAGGGAGTACGCACCTAGATCGGTCGGGAAGTTTTCCCGGTCGTGAGCCGACACGTCCATGTTTGCGCCTAGCGGTTGCCGACACGCGTGTTACCCCTCCTCAGTCGATGGTTCGTCCTGCGCGGACTTGGCGGGAACGATCTTGCTGCCGGTGATCACCGTAATCGCCAGCGGTAAGGGGAGGTTCATGCCACTGACTCCACTGAGACGCGCGTCGGTGAGCCAGCACCGGTAGGTGTCAGGCTGGTGGACCGTCCCTGCGCGCGTCCGCAAGTACAGCGCCAGCTCTTGCATCGCTGAACCAGGGGCACCCGCGAGGGTGTCGATGATGGCGAGGACGCCGTCGGCAGCCAACGCCGCAGTCAGCCGCCTGATCAGTGCGGCTCCCTCGGCGTGACCGAGCATGCTACAGACGTGCGCCACGATGATCAGGTTGTAGGCATCTGGTTCCAGCTGGGCGGTGAACAGGTCACCGGGGAGGAAGTCGTACCGGTGAAGGAGACCGGCGCGTGACACCGCGCGCCGGATTGTGGGCAACGCGTCGGGAAGGTCGAGGACGGTGACGTGGCTTCGCGGATGCCGTTGGCAGTACGGAATCGTCCACGGTTCATTGCTGACAGAAATGTCCAGCACTCGGTTCGCGTCAGCCGGAAGTGCGGCGATGACCTGTTGGACAGCGTTGGTCCACGGTCCGTCCAGGACCGTTGCCGGACGCGGGTGGAGAGCACTGCCTGGCGGTGACGCATTTGTTCCGTGCACCGGGACGCCGGTTCGCACGGCGTCTGGAAGGTGATCCCACAAGGGGATCAGCGGGTGCAGGCCGGCGAGTCCTGTCAGGACTGGTCGGTACCGACCGTCTGGGAGTTTCTCGACGAAGCCTCCTTCGTCGAGTGCCGCGAGGATTACGCGGACTCCGCGTTCCGTGGCTCCACAGGTGCGGGCCAGCTCTGCCGGGCCTGCTGGCTCACGATCGATTCGGTCGAGCAGACCGAGCCGGACCGCGGTTGAGAAAGCGGCGACCTTGCCCGCCGCAGTGGTGAGGTTGAGGTACGGCGTACTCACGAGCCCGCCGCCGCGATGTCGCGCCTGCTGCCGAAGCTGACCTCCAGCCTGGTGGAGTTAGGCGTTACTGGTGCGCGCGTGGGAGCGATCGGGACCGCGGTTAGGGCAGCGCTTTGTTGGCAGGATGCCGATGAAACCAGCGCGGCTTCCGATGTGAGATCGTTCAGCGTGTCGATCATCGCCCACGTGTTCCTCATGGCCGAATCGTGGCTATTTCCCAGCAGGCGCGCTATCCGTGCCAGCACGTAATCTCAGCCGGCGTAGCGGGCCATGTGGCCGTATTTGGTTTGGTGACCCGGCCGGAGGTACATGGTCGCCGTCACGTCCGACCGGACTCCCAATTGCCCGAGCAACGCCAGGTCGTCCCTGATGTAGTGGTGGGTCGCCAAGCGCCCGTCCCTGCCTTCGTAGAAGTGGATCTGCTCCACGTCCACCTGGCGCCGCGTCGGCGCCACCCCGACGATCTCGCCGACGTGGACTCCGGTCAGCCGGACTCGCAACACCACCGTCGACCCTTCAGCGACCAGCCCGAGCACCTCCGACCTTGGCTCAGCCAGTGCCGCGCGTAGTTCCCGGATGGCCGTCTTGTACCCCTCGGGGCCGGGCGGCATGTCTCGTTCAGCGAAGTCCGGCGTCAGCAGGTCGTCGACGGTTGACAAGTCGCCGGTGTTGAAGGCGTGGTTGAGCGCGAGGACGAGGTTCTTGTACCGCGAGTTGGGCGCAGACCGATCGCTCATGGTGAAGATCCTGCTCCGCCTCGACCATTCGGGGTATCCGTGGCACTACGGAATCTGCTACGTAGAGACAATTCCGCCTGGCCAGCCGTTGCGTCCACCGCATCAGGCCGGCACGTCCTCGAGTCTGGTGAAGATCCGCTTGCCCTCGGCGCGCGCCTGCTCGACCATCTCGTCCGCGCCCGCGGACGGTCCGCCTATCCGCAGGACGGCGTCGCAGCGTGACAGCAGTTGCCGCGCGATGGGGTGGAAGATCTCGTCGAACGCCGGGTCTCCGACCTCTGTGGAACCGGCGAGTTGAATGAGCGGGAGGGCCAGCGCCTCGCCGGTGACTGGGAGGTGACCTGCGCGAAACAAGTTCAGGGCGGCCTCGTTCATCGCGTCGACGTGGGCTGCGAGTTTTACCGGGTCGTCGCCGGTTCCCGACCGGTACGGTCCGGCGACCAGGATCATCAGGGACATGGCGGCTCCTTCAGGCCATCACGACGTCGACACCGGCGTCGCGGATATCGGTCAGGGTTTCCATCGCTGCGCCGGGCCCTGGATCGTCGGTCACAAATGTGTCGACGTCGCCCAGGCCGGCCACCCGGGCGAAGGCGCGCACGCCGAGCTTGGTCGAATCGGCGACCACGACTGTCTTCGAGGCGCGGCATCGAGCGTGTTGCTTCACGGTCGCGTCCTCCATTGAGAACTCTGACCAGCCGAGGTCTCGGTGTACGGCGCCGATCGACATCACGAAGGTGTCGAACCACAGTTCTTCCAGCATCCGCAACGTCAAGTGGCCGACGAGGCTGCGTTCGCCCGGCCGTGACTCGCCGCCGATGACCAGCAGGCGGATGCCTGGCTTGTCTGCCAGGCGTTGTGCGGCCTGCAGGCTGAGGACGCCGACCGTCAGTGGTGCGCACGCGGCGAGGCTGCTGGCGAGTGCCGCCGTGGTCGTTCCGGCGTCCAGCAAAATGGTCTGGCCGGGCTCGATGAGCTCCACCGCGGCCGTGCCGATCCGTTGTTTGGTCGCAGCCTGCCACGGTTCGCGGGCGGCGAATCCGGCTTCCTCGGCGGGCGCGGCGAGTGAGACCGCGCCGCCGCGTACTCGCTGGACCAGACCTTGGGCCTGGAGTTCATCCAGGTCGCGGCGCACGGTCATCAGTGAGACGCCCAGCCGGTCGGCCAGTTCGTTCAATGAGATCCGTTCCGCGCCGCGTACCAGGCGCAGTGTGAGGTCGAGTCGGTCGGCGACAGCCATGACTTTTTCTACCACAGGTTTGGTAGGAGTGGTAGATTCGTGTTACCTGCTTGCGATGTACGGTTGGCCTGGTCGAGCGCGAATTCCGGGATCGCGAGGTTGCCTGATGTTGTCGCCGTTGCCGGAGTCGCGGTGACTTACTCACCACTAGGATGGGCGAGTGAGAGTGGCGCAGAGGGGCGACCAGCCGTGCACGCACGGCCTGCCGCCCGGACGGGCCCGCCGACCATGACCGCCGGTCCCGCGGAGCGGGAACTCAACCGCCTCGGCCGCTTCTACGCCGTGGTCATCCGCGCTGTCGTGGTCGCGCTCTGCAGCCTCGTCTCGTGGACTACCACCGACCAGCGCGACATGCTGCTGTCCGCATTGGTCATCGTCGTTTTCAATGTGTGGAACGTGTTCTTCGCCGTCCGGATGCTTCGGCGGCGGGACACCTGGCTGCTCGTCGCCGATCTTGTGATCGTCAGCGGTGTGTGCCTTGCTCAGGTGTGGACGATCGCGCCGGAGATGCAGGCCGACCGCGTGAACTGGGTACTCGTCGCCACGTCGATCATCGTGGTCGCCTACCAGTTCCACTCTTCTCTCCTGTTCGGCGCCGTGGCCACCGCCGTGATCCTTGCCGCCTACCTCACCGGCGGTGTCCTGGCGGACCTGCAGGACTGGGCGTTCGTGATCCCCATCGGTTCGTGGATGGCCGTCGAGGCGTTCCTCGGTCGCGGCCTCTACCTCCTGGTACGCCGCGGTGGGCGAGCTGCCGACCGGGAGTTCGAACGCGGCGAGCAAGTCCGGCGTGAAGCGGCGGTCGCGGCGGCCCGTCGCGCGGATGAACGCGAATACCTGGCTGCCCTTCACGACACGGCGTCCGCCACCTTGCTCATGGTCGGCGCCGGCGTCGCGAACCGGCCGGAGACATGGCTCGCTGAACAGGCCGCTCGTGACCTTGAGGTCATCCAGGGCCATACCGATCCCGTCGACGGTGAAGTCGACCTGGTCCCGATGCTGCGCCACGTGGTCGACCACGTCCCCCTGCGCATCGAGTGGCAGGTTCGAGACTCGGTGACGTTGCCCGCTGTAGTGGCCATCGCGCTGTGCCGGGGCGCGCGCGAGGCGTTGACGAACGTCGTCCGGCACGCGGGCGTGGACACAGCTGAGGTCTCCGTGCACGACCGCGACGGCATGGCGACCGTCCGGATCCGTGATCGGGGGAAGGGGTTCGACCCGGCCCGGACGACGAGCCGCGGGTACGGCCTGACAAGTTCCCTGGTCGAGCGCATGGCGCGCCTGGGCGGCCAGGCCATCGTCACGAGTACGCCAGGCGCGGGGACCGATGTCGTGTTGGAGTGGTCCGATGCGCGCGTCTGAAAGCACCGACGCCGACCGCGACGTACAGCCCGACATCCGGGGGCACGCCGACGACGTCGCCACCAAGTACATGCGGGGTATGCGGTGGAGCTCCGCCGGGATCAGTGTGGTCATCCTGTTCGGCCTCGAACTGCCGAAGCTCCTGGCCAACTGGGACACCTACCGGCCGGTCGAGATCCAGGTCGTGGCTCTGGTCGTGCTGGCGGCCGTTTCGGTGGCGTGTGCGTGCGACCGGGTAGTGCGGCTGCTGCGTTGGCCGTTGATCGCGGTCGTGCTGGCCACGTCGATCGCTGCGACGCTGACCGTCGACCCGGTCGATCGGCTGGGGACGCCGCACTGGTCGGACGAGATCGTTGGTTGGCCGTTGGTTCTTCTCGCGATGGGCCGGCCTGTCGCCCTGTTCGCGGGGCTGTTGGCCGCGCACTACGTGCCGGCGTTCCTCCTTGCGGTCTTCGACGGGCCGGTCGACGTGACGTTCGCGGGAGTGGTGAACACGACCGTGGTGACGTCTGCTTTCCAGGTCGCGGTCGTCCTGTTCGCGAACGCGTTGCGTCGGGTGGCGATATCCGTTGCCAGGATGTCGCGCGAGGAAGAACGGTCCCGGACTGCCGACGCCGTCGCGTCACAACTGCACGCCGATCGCAAGGACCGATACGCCGCGCTCGCCGAAACGACCGCGCCCGTGCTCGCCGGGCTGGCGTCCGGCACGCTCAACCCTGGTGACGAAACCGTGCGCCGGACCTGCGCGATCGAGGCCGCGCGGATGCGGAGGCTCTTCGGCGAGACCACCGTGGGCCCTGATCCGTTGGTGGACGAGCTGATGGCCTGTGTCGGTCTGGCTGAGCGAAACGGCGCGTCGGTGCGGTTCTCCGAGCGGGGCGAGCGGCCACCGGTGCCTGTCGTGATGCGCCGGTTGCTCACCGAGCCCGCGGTCGCGGTTCTGGCCACGGCTCGTGGCAACGTCCGGCTCACCGTCGTCGGTGCCGGTGAGCAGGTCACCGTCAGCGTGGTGGCGGACTCCGTGCCGTACGACGTCCCGGTCGTGGACAACGACGAGATCACCACCTCCACCGTGACGACTGGGGACCGGATGTGGGTGCAGGCGACCTGGAGGGGCCGCGGATGACGAGCATCGTGGTGGTGGACGACCATCCCGCTGTGATCGCTGGGGTCAAGGCGTGGTGTCAGGCCGCGGACCCGCCGATCGAGGTGCTGGATTCAGGCCCGGGCGTGTCCGTGGCGTGGTTGAATCCAGGGGACCGGGCGGACGTGGTCGTCCTCGACCTGCAGCTCGACATCACCGGCCCGGCCTACGGCGATCTCAAGCGGCTGGTCGACGCGGGGCGCCAGGTCGTCGTGTACACCATGCGCGAGGACAGGGAAACCGCTCTGACCTGCTTGGACATCGGGGCGTTCACGTACCTCACCAAGGCTGAGGGCGAGGACCACCTCGTCGCCGCGATTCACGCCGCGGCCAGCAACACCCCGTACACGCCGCCGGCCCTGTCGGGCGCGCTGGGCACTGACACGCGCGCCAACCGGCCGAATCTCACCCAGCGCCAGATCGACGTCCTGCTCGAGTGGTTCCACTGCGAGTCAAAGGAGATGGTGGCGCAAAAACTGAACCTCACGGTCAGCACCGTCAACGGGTACCTCGACCGGGTCCGGGTGAAATACGCCAACGTGGGCCGGGAGGCGCCGACCAAGGCGGCGTTGGTCGCCCGGGCCATCCAGGACGGGATCGTTCGGGTCGACGAGCTGTAGCCGCCTGGCTCCTCGGGCGCGCCATGAGGGGCGATTGACTCTCAGCACCGTCCTCCTGTGCTGTTTAGCCTGCTGACCAGCGACCCGAGGGAGGAGATCCAATGGCCACCGCCACGAGGATCCCGGTCGGTGTGATCGAGGACCATCCGCTGTACCGCGCCGCTGTCGCCCAGTTGCTGGCTGACGCTCCGGATGTCGAGCTGGACGCGGTCGCCGGGTCGGTCGCCCAGTTCGCCGCGCACCGGCAACACCCGGGCGGAGTGGTGGTCCTTGATTTGCGCCTGCCTGGTACCCAGGGCTCCTCGGCCGTGGTGGAGGTCGTCGGAATGGGCCATCGCGTGCTTGTCCTCTCGGCGTACTCGGGGCGCGCCGAGGTGCTTGGCGCGATGGCCGCCGGCGCGAGTGGGTATCTGTCCAAGGACTCCGATGGCGTCGAGATCCTGCACGCCGTCCGGCTGATCGCGGGTGGCAACAGCTACGTGAGCCCGATGCTGGCCGCGCACGTACTGGACGCGCTGCCGGGCCGGGACAGCGGCTTGGTGATCGAGCTGTCCGCGCGGGAACGGCAGGTGCTGTCGTTGGTTGCCGCCGGGGAACGTGATCAGGACATCGCGGAGGCGCTGGACATCAGCATTCGCACCGTCCGGTCCTACCTCGACCGGATCAGGGACAAGACGGGCCAGCGGCGGCGTCCGGAACTGACCCGGTACGCCATCGAGAAGGGTGTCGCGTACGTGCCGGTCGCGCCGACTGTGCCGGTGTGACCCAGGTGGAGGTTCTCATCGCGGTGCTGGCGGTTGCCGCCGTGGGTGTCGCTGCATTCTTCGTCGGCGTCCGGCGTGGGCGGACGGCTGAGCGGGCCGAATTGAACCGGCAGATCCACGACACGGTGCTGCAGGCGTTGGAAGCCATGGCGATGCGCACGCCGTCCGACACTGTCGACGCTCCCGCGAAGCTCGCGGAGTTCCGCAACCTTGCTCGCGCGCAGGCGATCGCGTTGCGCCGTGGCTTCGAGGAGTTCCCAGCTCGTGGCCGTCTCACCGAGGACCTGGCCGCGGTGGCGACCGACCTCGCGCGGGACGGGTTGCGTGCGCAGCTGGTGATGGCCGAAATAGACGACCAGCTCCCGGAGGCGCGGCGCAAAGCGGTCCGGGACGCGACCAGGGAAGCCCTGCGCAACACGTTGAAACACGCCCAGGCGACGCAAGCGACGGTGCGGATGGAGGAGCGGGACGGCGGGATCGTGGTGACCACCCGGGATCACGGCGTGGGCTTCGACATGACCGAGCAGCCGCGCGGGTTCGGCATCAACGAGTCGATCGTCGCGCGGCTCACTCAGGTTGGCGGGTACGCCGACATCGTGTCCAAGCCTGGGGGCGGTACCCGAGTCACGTTGTGGGTGCCGAGGTAGCAGTGGGTGGCGCTACTGGTGCGCCAGCTTGCGCAGCCGCAGGCCGAGCGCGATCAGGACGACGCCGTAGATCAGCGCGAACACGCCGATGAACGCCGCGATCGCCGCCACGCCGAGCGCTGGCCACAGCAGCACCAGGATGCCGAAGATCGCCGACAGCAGGCCCGCCAGCCCGAGCAGCAGTTCGCCTTCGATCTGCTTGCGGAGCCGGATCGCGGCCGCGATCTCGGCGATGCCGGTCACCAGTGCCCACGCGCCGACGAGGATCGCCAGCGCCGCCACTGTGATGCCTGGCCAGACGATCGCGATGACGCCGGCGGCGACACCGAGGATCCCGCCGAAGATCCGCATTCCCCGATTCGACCTGTCCGGGTTGCGGAACGCGTCCATCAGCAGGCCGATGCCATCGACCAGCGCGTAGACGCCGAAGACGACGGCAAGCGCCAGGGCTGTCAGGCCAGGCCAGATGAGGGCGAGCAGTCCGAACAGCACGGACAGCACGCCGCGCAGCACCACCAGGCCCCAGGCCTTGGGCAGGTCGATCACGATGGTTTGGGGGTTTACATCGTGGCTGGTCATGGCTGCCTCCTTGGTCCGCTCGCGGCACATTCTCACCCCGCGTGACCGGTTGTGCACAGCGACGGCATTGTGAAGTGATCTTTAAAAGGACCTTGCGCGAGCAATCGGAGTCATGGTTCCGTATAACTGTAACGGAGTGAAGGTTCCGATTGTTAAGGGGTGGACCATGGCGCTGAACCCACGTGAGGTCGTGGAGCGGCTGATCGGCGGTATCTCGACCGAGAGCTGGGACCAGTTGTCGCAGCTGTACGCGGAGGACGCGGTGGTCGAGCATCCGTACGCGGTGGACGGACGTCGGCGTACCGAGGGGCGTGAGGTGCTGCACAGCCGGTTCACTGGCGCACGGGAGCGGCTGTTCAAGGTGACCGCTCACAATCTTGTCGTCTGGCAGACCGACGATCCGGAAGTGGTGGTCGCCGAGTACGACTACCACGTCGACGTGCCCAAGACCGGCGAGCGCTTCGAGACGGCCAACATCCTGGTCGTCCGTGTGCGTGATGGCCTGATCGTGCATTCGCGCGACTTCCACGACCACCACGCGATCGCCAAGGCGGTCGCCGCCTAGTGAAGTAGCGCTTAACAGTTAATCTCGGCGCCGGTCGGAATCCGCATATCGTGAAGGCGTGCTCAGTGCCGAGCGGGATGGGGACTTCGCAGAGGCGTTGCGAGCCGCGATCGCGGCCCGCGGGTTGCCGCTTGACCGGATCCGGGAGCGTCTGCTGCGTCGCGGCCATTCCCTCACGGCCGCGACGCTGAGCTACTGGCAGTCCGGCCGCAGCAGGCCGGAACGTCGTGAGTCGCTGGCGGCCCTGGCGCACCTGGAGGACATCCTCGAGGTGGCCACTGGTTCGTTGACCGGTTTGCTGGGGCCGCCGCGACCGCGTGGGCGGTGGACCGTGCGGCACGACAACCGGCCGCAGATGCAGGCGTTCTGGCCGGAGCCCGATCCGGTGGCCGCCGCGCTCGACCAGGTCGACATCCGCTGGGACGAACGGCTGACCAGGATCAGCCAGCACGACCAGGTCTTCGTCGGCGCGCACCGCGGCGAGATCGCGTTCCGCTCCCAGCAGGTGCTGCGTGCCGAAACCGACGGTCCGGACCGGTGGGTGGTGATCGTCCATCTCGACGAGCACGACCGTTCCCTTCCCGTTGTCCGGCCACGCCGTGGCTGCAGGCTCGGCCGGGTGGTCGAGAATCCCCGGGCTGGTCTGCTGGTCGCCGAGTTGCTGTTCGACCGGACGCTGTACCGCGGCGACACGATCATCACCGAACACGAGCTGATCAACCGCAGGCCGTATCCCGAGGCCACCAACTACGAGCGCAAGTTCCGGCTGCCGGTCCGCCAGTTCGTCCTCGAGGTCAACTTCGACCTGGCCGCCGTCCCGGTCGAATGCGTGCGCGTCAGACGCATGGACGACGGCACCGAAGACGTCGCACCGGCCAGGATCGACACGGCCGGTCGCGTGCACGACGTGGTGCTGAATTTCGGTCCCGGCTGTGCGGGCTTTCAGTGGACATGGGCTTAATTGTTAACGCCCTCTGGGTGTGGCAGTTCCTCGTGTTCTCCATTTAGCGTCGGCATTCCCTGCGTTTCCGATGAAGGAGAGCACGCATGAGAATGCGCGGCAGAGTCCTTTCTGTTTTGTGCGCCGCGGCCGCCACCGCGGCTGTCTTCAGTCCCACTTCCTCGGCTGGCCAGCCGGATGCGCCACCCCCTGCCCAGCAGGAGGCCGCCGCCCGTGACGCGGTGGCGCGTCTGGCGGTGCCCAACGCCGGCTACTGGTTCGATCCCGGCATCGGCAAGCTGGTGGTCGCTGTGGTGGACCAGGCCTCCGCTGCCCAGGTCAGGGCAGGTGGCGCGGAAGCTGTCGTCGTCGCGAGGGGCCAGGCTGAGCTCGACCGGCTGCTGGCCGACTTCGGGGGCCTCCGGCCGCAGGACGCCACCGGTGTCTACGGCTGGGGGATAGATCCCCAGGTCAACGGCCTGGTCATCCGGATGAGCCACGCCAACGACCAGTTCGTTGCCCAGGCCCGGCGGATCGATCCGAACCTGCGTGTCGTCAACGCGGCCAGTGCGCCGCGCCAGCAATCCGGTGACGTCCGGCCCGGCAGTCCGTGGTGGCCGGGAAGCGAGACCTACTGCTCGATCGGGTTCCCGGCGACCGATTCGGCTGGCGGGAAACACTTCGTCACCGCCGGGCACTGCACCAACGACGTCAGCCAGCCCGCGTACGGGGAAATCAGCCAGCGCAACCGGATCGGCACGTCGAATTCAGGTGGCGGGCGAAGTGTGAACGCCCGAGAAGGTGACATGGGCGTGGTCGCCGTGACCGAATCGGGCTGGAATCTTTCAGCCGCGGTGAACACGTGGGACAAACCGCCGGTCACCGTCACCGGCTCGACCGAACCGGTCCAGGGCATGTCGGTCTGCCATTCCGGGAATACCTCGAAATGGCAGTGCGGCCGGGTCACCGCGATCAACCAGACCATCAACTACGGCAGCGTAGTCGTGGAAGGGCTCACCACGACGACCGCCTGTTCGCTCGGTGGGGATTCCGGCGGCGCCTGGTTGGCCGGCGACAAGGCTGTCGGGTTGCACTCCGGCGGGCAGTCGTCGTGCTCGCCGGGCGGTGCGGACGACCAGTCGATCTTCCAGCCGGTGAACGAACCGCTGCGGAAATGGGGCCTCACGCTTGTCGTCGGTAGCGGCGGCGATTCTGAAGCGCCAACGGTGCCGGGCAGCCTGCGTTCGACGGGCGGCACGTCAGACAGTGTTTCCCTGGCGTGGGACGCCTCGACGGACAACGTGGGCGTCGCGGGCTACGACGTGTACAACGGCAGTGCGTTCGCCGTGGCGTCGGCGAGTCCATCGGCGACTGTCACCGGGTTGGCGGCTGATACGAGCTACACGTTCACCGTGCGGGCGCGGGACGCTGCGGGCAACCAGTCGGCGGCGAGTGCGGCTGTGACTGTGCGGACGCAATCTGGGGGCGGTGGTGGCCGGACGTTCAGCAATGACACGGACTACCAGATCCGGGACTTCACTGTGGCGAGCAGCAGGCTCACCTCGAACGCCACCAATGCCGCGGCCAACCCCGCGACGGTCAAGGTGACCGCGACGCACACGTGCTACGAGGACCTGACCATCACCTTGGTCGCGCCGAGCGGCCGTTGGTACACGCTCGCACGTGGCGGTGGTTTCCAGTGCACGGCGTTCGGTGGGCCACGGACCTACCAAGTTCCGTTGAACGAGCGGGCATCCGGGACGTGGACGCTGCGCGTCGCCGACAACGGTCCGGGTGATGTCGGTGTGCTCGACAGTTGGTCGGTCACTCTTTAGCTGATCTTCAAAGGGCCTTGGGAGTGCGCCTTCACAGCGCCTCACAAGGCCCTTTCTGCTGGTGGCGGCGGCAGATCAGGAGGTGGCGTCGCCGTTGCGCCAGGTGGCGTTGTAGCGCTCGCGTTCCGCTTCCTTCAGGGCTTTCCGCACCTGTGAGGCGTACTGGTCCGGGTAACCGTGGCGGGTCACGCGGCTGTCCACGCTGTGCGTGCAGAAAATCAGCGAGTAGTACAGGCCCGCGTACACGCCCAGGCCCAGGCCGATCAGCACGATCATCAGGTCGAACTGCAGCCATACCCGCAGCACCAGGAACAGCACCGCCAGGATCGGCACGATCACCACGAGACGGCGGAGCACGTGCCTGATCAGCCAAGTCGGGACGGTGGCGTCGTGCAGTACCCACTCGCGGTACCGGTCCGGCAGTTTGCCGCCCACCGCGTACCAGAGCCACTGTGCTGGATTCGGCCTCTTCACGCTCATGGGGTACCACTCCTGTCCGGATGCACACGCCCGCCGACGTCAAGTGTGCGCTGTCCCCGCTTCTCGTTCGCAGCCACCATGCGGGCGAGTGACGAGGGCGACTCCGCTATGGGTGGCAGGCGCGCCAGGAACGCCACCGCCGTCGAGCTGGGCGTTTGCGTCATCGGGTGTGGTGACGAGGCCGTACACGATGTGCCTGAAATCGTCCGTCGCTCAGGACGAAACGGCGTCGCCCCGATGATCACGTCCGCATTATTGGCTGCGCTCGCCGTCGGCGAACTCGCGCAGGGACGTCCAGGTGGCCGACGTGCCGCGCGGTCTCCTGGATGGCGTGCGTCCATATCCAGCGAACCGTGCTGTCCTGATCACGGAACTTCAGTATCGCTTTGTCGGTAGGACGCATTCCGGCAAGCGCCGCTTCAGATCACGCCCATTCGGCTTCATATGCCGCGATCACCGCTGCCGGAGTCGCGTCCGGCGGGATCTTGAAATCCGTGTCCGGTTCGTTATCGTCCCGCCACGGCGTCGGCAGGTCCGCGCCGCCGCCCACTTTCGAGATCCACCAGCGTTCCACCGCCGTCAAGTGCTGGATCACGCCGAGGATGCTCATGTTCGGCGACGTCGGCCACGGTGTGGCGACGGCCGTGGACCGGTCCAATCCGGCGGCCTTGTTCACCGCGGTGAGCCGCGGGAAAGTCAGGAACTCGGAGAGTAGTCGCAGTTCGTCGCCGGTGTCCTCTTCCGGCCAGGAACGTTCTCGCACTTCAACGGTTTCTTTCGAACTGGTGTTCGTCATCGGGATAGTCCGCCACACGCCCAAAAGGGCGATTGACCGTCTCGCGAACAACAGCGACTCTTTTTGTAGGACGGTCGTCGCCGGTGCGGTTCGCGAGGAGCCCGCCGTGTGCGCCCAGAGGGAGGCTCGTATGAAGAGTCTGGGTTGTGGAGCGTCGATCCCGTCATTGCATGACCATCCCGAAATAGCTCAATCGCCCGCGTAGCGCGGATCCTCCTCTTTTTTTGAAATTCGCAGGCCACGGGCCGTCAGCCCTGCTCCATAGACGGCCCGCGGTCGCGCACACCCCAACGTCGAAAGGGGGATGCGATGATGCGGACGGCACCCGTGGGTACCGCGGTCGTCTTCATGCTCGCGTTGAACCTCCGACCAGCCGTGACCAGCCTCGGAGCCGCGTTGGAAGACGTGTCGGCAGCCCCGGGGATGACCGCGGCGGTCGGTGCGATCCTGGTGGCACTGCCGTTGTGGGCAAGTGGAATCGGTGGCTGGGGGACGCCTTGGTTGCGTGCGCGCGCCGGCATTTACCGCGCGGTCACGTGTGCGCTGATCGTTCTCGGCATCTCGTTGATCATCAGGGTCCAGGGTGGTCCGGAGCTGTTGCTGGCCGGGACGTTGCTCGCCTGCCTCGCGATCGCGGTGATCGGCACGGTCCTGCCGGTTCTCGTGCAGCCCGCCTCGTCGTCGACAAGGGCCAGTTACACGCTCGCGCTGGGAACCGGCAGCACGATAGGCGCGTTGGCCACGCCTGTGCTGGTCGCCGCGTTCTCGTGGCAGTTCGCGTTGGCGTGCTGGGCGTTGCTCGCGGCGGTCACGGTGCATGTGTGGCAGAGCGCGCCGAGGTCGAGCATGGTTTTCGCGCACAGCGCGCTCAGCCCGCGCAAGCTGTTCCACTCCAAGGTCGCGTGGCACCTGACTGTCTATTTCGGACTTGTGTCCACTTTGACCTTCGTCGTGATGGGCTGGTTGCCGGTGATCCTGCGGGACGCCGGGGTGCCCGCGGGAATGGCGGGTTTCTGTCTCGCGCTGTCCATGGCGATGGGACTGCCGATGATGTGGCTGGTGCCGTTCTGCGTGCACAAGTGGCGCAGGCAATGGGCCTTGGTGTCCTTGCTCGTCGCCGTCAACGGCGTTGGGCTTGTCGGACTGCTTGTCGCGCCCGCGTTCCTGCCGTGGGTGTGGTCGATCGGGCTCGGCATCGGGATGGGCGGTCTGGCGATGGCGCTCACGACCATCGCTGTCCGTGCGGCCGGGAATGCCGACGTGACGACGGCGTTGTCCGGGATGGTGCAGGGTCTCGGCTACATCATCGCCGGCGTCGGCGCGTTGGCGTGCGGTCTGGTGCACAGCATCACCAACGGCTGGACGGCGCCGCTGGTGATGGCTCTCGTCGTCCTTTGCGGACAGTTCTACTGCGGTGTGCGTGCGGCGAGGCCTGTCGTGGTCGCGCCGCGTCCGGTGCCGGTGCCGGTGCCTGACACGATGATCACCAGCGTGCCGCCGCTGGAGCCGACGATTCCGTTGCCGCGCCTGCCGCAGGTGCTGTCCCAGTCGAAGTCCGAACGGGTCGGTCAGGAGGGCTGACGCCGGTAGTCGCCGCTGCGGCCACCGGATTTCGCCTCGAGCCGGATGTCGCCGACGACCATGTCCTTGTCGGCCGCCTTGCACATGTCGTAGACGGTCAAGGCGGCCACGCTCACCGCGGTGAGTGCTTCCATTTCCACGCCTGTCTTCCCGGTGACAGACGCGGTCGCGGTGATGCCCAGAACGCCCGGGCCGGCCGGTTCGAGTTCCACCGTGACGCTGTCGAGCCCGAGCGGGTGGCACAGCGGGATCAGCTCACCGGTCTTCTTGGCCGCCATGATCCCGGCGATCCGCGCCGCCGCGAGGACGTCACCCTTGGCGATCTCGCCCGCGGTGATCAGCTCGAGGGTCTCCGGTTTCATGGACACGGTGCCGGACGCGACCGCGACCCGGTGCGTCACGGCCTTCCCGCCGACGTCGACCATGCGTGCCCGGCCTGCCGAGTCGAGATGGGTCAGGCTTTCCGGCATTTCTCATCCTCCGCGGGTGTGCATTTCCAGATGGGGGTCCCGTTTCAGGGTCTCCAGGCTCACGAACACCTGCCCACGCGCGCGCTGGCCGACCCGCTCGACCGCGCCGCGATCACGCCGCTGCTGCCAGACACCGGTGATCAGCTCACGCAGCTCCTCGAGCGACGCACCCGCGCGCAGCGGTTTCCGCAGGTCCGTGCCGGTCATCGCGTACAGGCAGCGCAGCCACATCCCGTCGGCGGTCAGCCTGCTGCGGTCGCAGGTCGCGCAGAACGGCTGCGTGGTCGACGAGATGATTCCGAAAACCGTTCCGTCCGGGAGCCGGAACCGGTCGGCGGGCGCCACATCCGTTTTGCGCAGTTCCTCGACGTGGCCGTATTCGCGCGCCAGGGTTTCCAGCATCTCCGCGCGGGAGAAGACTTTCTCCGGCGTCCACCCGGTCGCGCCGCCGACGTCCATGTACTCGATGAACCTGACCTCGGCCGACTTGGTCCGGGCGAACTCGATCAGGTCCGCCAGTTCGTCCTCGTTGAACCCGCGCAGCACGACGGTGTCGATCTTCAGGTCGGTCAGGCCGGTCGCCGTCGCCGCGTCGATCCCGGCCAGCACGTCCGGGTACGTGCCGCGCCTGGTCAGTTCGGCGAACCGCTCCGGCCGCAGCGTGTCCAGGCTGATGGTCAGCCTGTGAAGCCCAGCTTCACGCAGCTGTTCGGCGTGCCTGGACAGCAGCACGCCGTTGGTGGTCATCGCGAGGTCCTTCACGCCCGGCAGCCCGGACAGCCGGCGCACCAGCTCCGGCAGGCCGCGGCGCAGCAGCGGCTCGCCGCCGGTCAGCCGGACCTTGTCGACACCGAGGGAGACGAACGCCTCGGTGAGCCGCTCGATCTCCTCGAAGGTCAGCAGGTGTTCGCGGGGCAGCCACGCGTACTCCTCCTCGGGCATGCAGTACCGGCACCGCAGGTTGCACCTGTCGGTGAGCGATATCCGCAATGCGCCCATCGGGCGCCCGAAAGCGTCGGTTGGAATGCCCTCCACACCCACCACTCTATGCCGGTGGCAGTGCGATACGAGCCGTTGTGGCAGATGGGACGAACGCCTCACTCACCGACTGCACTTCCCCCGTCACCGACTGGCCGGGATTCCGGATGATGGAAGGAATGAAATAGGCGTCTTTTCCGGTCGCGCCGAGGAATGTCCGGGTCGATGTTCCGGCTTGGTACACGCGGTAATGGCGGATCGCTCCCGGCGCCCTTGCCACGTCAGCCGCGCGCTCGTGGGGCCGTTCTGGGCGACAGACGGGCTGGTCGGGGCGGGTGGCGCTTGTGTTGCGCCATGCACCCCGAGGCGTCCGATGTACAGCGTCGAGTTCCCGGCGAGCACCCTGACCGCGATCCCGGCCAGGTCCCGGCCCGCGTACGGCGCCAGGTCGAAGGCCCGGCGTCAGCCTCCCGCCGACGTGCCCACGTCCAGGTCGTGAACTGGTCGGGCGTGTCGCTGAAGCTCAACCCGGCCTGCAACCGGGACGGGCCCAGCGGGTTCTGGGGGGACCAGCGTGAGGCTGTCCCCTGCGGCCAGGCACAGCCGGGTCGCGAACAGCCGGATGGTGTTGGTCGCGCTGGTCGCCCCCACGATCCGCAACGAAGTGCCGCCGTCGTACGGGTTGTCCCAATCCAGGCTCGGGGTGAGCTTGGTGCCGGTCAACTCGACCACCCCACCGCCAGGTCGGCAGTACGTCCTGCAAGCTGAGGTTGTTGTACGCGCTGGTTGAGAGGACTGTGCCGACGACGGCGAACTTGCGGCCGTGACCGGTGTTGAAGTTGGTCATGAACGGCAGCGTGGTGATCGGGGTCTGCCCGCTGACGTAGTGCGCCACCCCTTTCCACGCGGTCCTGGTGGTGGTGGTGGTGGTGGTGTCCGGGTCGCCGTTCTGGCCGACCCAGAAGCGGTTGTCCCTGGTGTAGAAGTCCACGGGGCCGGTGGCGCGTTTGAAGGTCCACTCCGGGCGGTAGAACCCCAGGGACGTGACGTGCGGCCGGCCTTCCGGGAACACCGAGGCCCATCCGACCGACGTGGTGTAGCCGTTGGCCTCGACGTCCACGCCTGCGAACAGGTCGTACGGGGACCGGCTCAACGAACGCGCCAGGGCCGCTGACGAGGCAAGACCCGGCGAGTTCCACCAGAAGTTCAGGAAGACCCCGTCGCTCACCCGCGTCGAACCCTCCTGGAAGAACTGCTGGTTGGCGCTGGTCAGCGCGTTCTGCCAGCTCACGCTGCCGGTCCTGGTCATCGTGTCGTACCAGATCACCCGCAGGCCGCTGGCGCGCAGATACGTTAAGAATTCCTTCATAGCGGTGGCCAGCGCGGTGTCGCCGCCCGCGGTCTCCTGGTTGACGAACCAGCCGTCGAAGCCGTAACGCCGGGCCACCTCGACCATCTTGTGCGACCACGAACCGGCTGCCGCTGCGCCGGACGAAGTCACGCACCCACTGGATCTGGCCCCGCGTACGCGGTCGGCGCAGGAACACGTTGCCGAGCACGCGCACGCCGTTGCGGTGCGCCGCGTCGGTCACGGTCGGGTTCGGCGCGAGGATCAGACCCTTGGACGCCGACCCGCCCCTGAAGACCAGCTCGTCCATGTACTGCCAGTAGCTGACGGCGTAGTAGTTCATGTCCAACGCGCCCTGCGCCGGGTTGGTGCTCGTCGGTGCGAACGCGACGAGCGCTTGGACGCGTGCTTCGTTCGGCCGCGCGTGCGCGTTGGCTCGCCGCGCTGACGGCGCGCGGGTCGCGAGCGGCACGCTGCTGCGGTCTAGACCAGTTGAATAGGGAAGATCCAGCCTTCTCAGTTGCCGATTGACATCGGTATCGGACAAGTGGTGTGATTCGCCTATCTGTTAGGAAAGTTTCCTATCCAATACCGGCGGGGCCAGCACCTCGCCGACCGACACGACCTCAAGAAGCCGCCGCCCCCGACCCCTGCAGGAGGCACCAGTGGCACGCTCGAGATGGGTCGCCAGGATGATCAGCGCGACGCTGAGTCCCGCGTTGATCTCGTCGGCGATCGCCGTAGCCGTGTTCACCATTCCGCAGTCCGCGTCCGCCGCTCCCGTGACCTACCAGTCCGAGGACGCGACGGTCTCGCAAGGTGTGGTCGAGTCCAACCACACCGGCTACACCGGATCCGGGTTCGTCAACTTCGACAACCTGACCGGCAGCTACGTCGAGTACGCCGTCAACGCCGCGTCGGCAGGCAGCCATTCGCTGACCTTCCGGTTCGCCAACGGAACCACGGCCAACCGCCCGGTCAACGTCACGGTCAACGGCACCCCGGTGGTGTCCGGCCTGTCGTTCCCCGGCACCGGCGCGTGGACGACCTGGCAGACGGTCACCACCAACGTGACGCTTGCCGCTGGCACCAACAGGATCCGCACCACCGCGACCACGTCCAACGGCGGCCCGAACGCCGACTCGCTCACCGTGGACGTCGCCGGTGAGGAACCGCCACCCGGCCCCGGTGACACCCCGGTCGCCATCAACGGCCAGCTGCACGTGTGCGGCACCAAGCTCTGCAACGAGCGCAACCAGCCGATCCAGCTGCGCGGCATGAGCACGCACGGGATCCAGTGGTTCTCGCAGTGCGTCAAGTCGCAGTCGCTCGACGCGCTGGCCAACGACTGGAACGCCGACATCTTCCGGATCTCCATGTACATCCAGGAAGGCGGCTACGAGACCAACCCGCGCAAGTTCACCGACATGGTGCACGGTTACATCGAGGAAGCCACCAAGCGCGGCATGTACGCGTTGGTGGACTGGCACCAGCTGTCGCCGGGTGACCCGAACCACAACACCGCGCGGGCCAAGACGTTCTTCACCGAGATCGCCCAGCGGCACAAGAACAAGAAGAACATCATCTACGACATCGCCAACGAGCCCAACGGCGTCAGCTGGGCCAACGTCAAGCGCTACGCCGAGGAGCTGATCCCGGTGATCCGCGCGCAGGACCCGGACGGCGTCGTGTTCGTCGGCACGCACGGCTGGTCGACGTTCGGCATCTCGGACGGCAAGAGCGAGACCGAGGTGTTCAACAACCCGATCAACGCCAGCAACTTCATGTACACGTTCCACTTCTACGCGGCGTCGCACAAGGACAACTACTACAACGCGTTGTCCCGCATCGCCGACCGCGTCCCGGTCTTCGTCACCGAGTTCGGCACGCAGACCGCCAGCGGTGACGGCGGCAACGACTTCACCATGTCGCAGCGGTACATCGACCTGATGGCGCAGAAGAAGATCGGCTGGACGAACTGGAACTTCTCGGACGACTCGCGCTCCGGCGCGGTCTTCAAGCCCGGCACCTGCGCGGGCACCAGCTTCACCGGCACCGGTGTGCTCAAGCCGGCCGGCGTGTGGGTGCGTGACCGCATCCGCACACCGGACAACTTCCAGTCCGCATCTCCCTGAAGGGCGGTCGGGCCCCGCACGTGCCACCCACGTGCGGGGCCGGCCTGCGTCTGCGGGAGCAGCGCGCCACCCAAGAGGTGGCATTGTCCCGGCGCCGGAGTGCGCGTACTTGTGGCAAGGTCGGAATCCTGACAACAAGGTTGGGAGGACCTTTGCGACCGCTCACGCGTGCGTTCGGGGTGACACTCGCCAGTGCCGCCCTGCTCGGGGCCGTGGTGACGAGTGCAGGCGCGGATCCGGACGACAGCCCGGTGTCCACAGTCGACTGGAAGCCGTGCCCGGATGACGCGGCACTCGACTGCGGCAGCCTGAAGCTGCCGATCGACTACCGCAGGCCCGGCGGGGCCACGTTCGACCTGGCCCTCGCTCGTCGCAAGGCCGCCGACCCGGCGAGGCGGCTGGGCGCCCTGCTGGTCGACCCGGGCGGCCCGGGTGGGTCGGGCGTCGACTTCGTGACGAGCCCGCGGCACGCCGACTACTTCAGCGAGGACGTGAAGGCCCGGTTCGACATCGTCGGGTTCGACCCGCGCGGTGTGGCCCGCAGCCAGCCGGTGATGTGCTCCGCGCAGCTGCTGACCAACCCACCGACCAACCGGCCTGCCACCCAGGCCGAGTTCGACGCGCTGATCGAGTACAACCGCGCCCTGCGGGTGGACTGCCGCCGGCGCAGCGGCCCCATCGCCGACTTCGCGGGCAACGACTCGACGATCCAGGACATGGACGCGATCCGGCGCGCGCTCGGCGAGAAGAAGATCAACTACTACGGCATCTCGTACGGCACCCTGATGGGCCAGCAGTACGCCGAGCGGTACGGCGACAAGGTCCGTGCCATGGTGCTCGACAGCAACATGGACCACAGCCTGGGGCCGTGGCCGATCGCCCTGACCGAGGCGAGGTCGGCGCAGAGCTCGTTCGACGAGTGGGTGAAGTGGTGCGGCCGGAGCACCTCGTGTGCGTTGCACGGCAAGGACGTCCGGGCGTTCTGGCACACCCTGCTCGCCAAGGCCGACCGCGGCGAGCTGCCGGACGGGCTGACGGCGCGTGACGTGATCGCGTCGGCGTTCGGCGCGTTCTACGGTCCGGCGTGGCAGGAACTGTCCGACTACCTGGTCCAGCTCGACGGTGGCGTGAATTCCCGGCCGTCGTCGCCCGCTGTGAAGGACGAGCAGGTCAACGACGTGTTCCAGGCGGCGTTCTGCGCCGACTACGCCATGCCGATCCACTCCTTCGCCGAGTACAAGGCGTTGGAGAAGGTCGAGGACAAACTCGCGCCTGACATGCGTGGCGGGGTGCTCGGGCACAGCGCTATCGCCGGTTGCTTCGGCTTGGAGGAGTCGGTCACGAACCCGCAGCGGCGGTTGAACATCAAGAACGCGCCGCGGATCTACATGCTCAACGCGCTGTACGACCCGGCGACACCGTATGAGTGGGCGGTCAACGCGCACAGGCAGTCGAAGGACACGACCGAGCTGTTGACCTATGAGGGCTGGGGGCACGGCGTCTACGGGCGCAGCGAGTGCACCACCGCTCCCATCGACCAGTACCTGGTGTCCACAAAGGTGCCGTCAGTGCGTCGCTGCGAGGCAGTCGAGCCTTCCGCGCCGACGGCACACGCCGCGCGCCCGTTGCCCGTGGGCCCGCGCCCTGGTGTTCCGGGGTGGCTGCGCTAGCCGGCCAGGTGGTGGCCGGGCGAGTGCCTGGCCACCACACCCGGCTCAGTTGGCCAGTGGCCAGGTGGGACAGGCCGCGTCGAGGTACTCCGGCGGCAGGGGGATGTCGAGCTGCTCGAGCAGGATGGTGACGCGGCGCGCGTAGTCGACCAGGTCGCCTGCGCTGCCGAGGACGTGCTCGGTGCAGTGTTCGTATTCGCGCAGACCGTAGAGGCTCATCAGCACGCCGGTGGCGATGCCGTGCGCGGCGTTGGTCAGGCCGAGGGACGCGCGTCGCTGGATCTCGCTCAGGTAGGGATCGACGGCCTTGTCCACCAGGAAGGCGCAGGCGTCGTCCGGGTCGCAGATGCCGACGTCGGGTGCGTCCATGTCGGTGAACTCGTAGCCGGTGAGCGTTTCGGCCAGCGCGGTGCTCACCTGTTCGGGGGATGGGGCGGACAACAGCGTTGTCGCGTGCCACTCGGCTTCGGCCGCCAGTTCCGGGTGGGTCCGCAGCAGGTTAGTCAGTACCTGAGCCTGTTCGGATGTCCTGAGTGCGGCCAGTGCGGTCGCTGCCACGGGAGTTCCTCCGATGTGTCCTCAGTGTCAATGGGCCGGCACACTATTCAGCCACTGCCGCCTACTGGCCGGTAGTGCCGGAAGACCTACTCCATTCGAGCACGAGCTGTCCGTGACATGATCCTCGGATGCTCCGAATCGGTGTGCTCGGCGCGGCGAGGATCGCGCCGCAGGCGGTGATCCGCCCGGCGAACGCGTGCCCGGACGCCGAAGTGGTCGCGGTGGCGGCACGGGACAAGGCCAAGGCCGCGGCGTTCGCGTCCGAACACGGCATCCCGGCGGTGCGTGACAGCTACCAGGATCTGCTGGACGACCCCGGCATCGACGCGGTCTACAACCCGTTGCCCAACGGCCTGCACGGCCGGTGGACGCTCGCCGCGCTGGCCGCGGGGAAGCACGTGCTGTGCGAGAAGCCGTTCACGGCCAACGCCGCGGAGGCCAAGACGGTCGCGGACGCGGCGCAGGCGAGTGGGCTGGTGGTGATGGAGGCGTTCCACTACCGCTACCACCCGATGGCCAAGCGTGCCGTGGAGATCGTGCGCAGCGGTGAGCTCGGTGTGATGGAACGCGTCGAAGCGGCGATGTCCTTCCCGTTGCCGAAGTTCTCCGACATCCGCTACAACCTCGGGCTCGCCGGTGGTGCGCTGATGGACGCCGGGTGCTACCCCGTCCACTTGGTACGGTCGCTGACCGGTGCGCAGCCGCGGGTGTTGTCGGCGCGGGCGACGCTGCACCGGCCGAACGTCGACCGTGCGATGACGGCGGAGGTCCGGTTCGACGAGGGGTACACGGCGGAGATCAGCTGTTCGCTGTGGTCGCGGTCGCTGCTGCGGTTGTCGGCGAAGGTGTACGGGTCGGACGGCGTGATGCGTCTGATCAACCCGTACGCGCCACATATGTTCAACCGGATGACCGTCGTGACCAACGGGCACAAGCGCATCGAACGCGTCAGCAAACGACCGACATACGCGTATCAACTGGACGCCTTCGTCGCCGCCGTCGAGAAGGGCGAGCCGGTCCTGACGCCTCCGGCGGACGCGGTGAAGAACATGGCGCTGATCGACGCCATCTACGTCGCCGCCGGGCTGCAGCCGCGCGTACCGACTGACTGAGCACCGGGGCTGTGGCGGAACCGGTTGCCGATTCCCCCACCTGCCAGAGGTTTTCGCCATCTAACGGCGGTAACGCAGGCCGAAGCCGTACGGGAACAGCGCGTCCTTGCCGTCGCCCGCGTTGATCGGCTGCTGGCTCGCCGACCTCATCCACGTCACCGGCAGTTTGCCGGTCGGGTTGTAGTCGCCGAACAGCACGTCCGACACGCCGTTGCCCTCGGTGCCCGGCAGCCACGCGGCGACCAGGCCCTTCCAGTCGGGCAGCTGTGCGGCGATGTCCAGCGGGCGGCCGGAGACCAGCACGACCACGGTCGGCACGCCGGACGCCTTGAGGGTCGCCAGGGTCGCCAGGTCTTCCGCGTCGAGGCCCATCTCGGCCGGCCGGTCGCCCTTGCCTTCGGCGTACGGCAGTTCGCCGACGACCGCGACGGCCACCTGGTAGCTGCTGTCGATGCCTGTGCCGTCCTTGGCGTACGTCACGGTGGTCGACGGCTTGGCTGTCTGCCGGATGCCTTGCAAGATCGTGGTTCCCGGCGTCACCGGGCCGCTCTTGCCCTGCCAGCCGACTGTCCAGCCGCCTGCCTGGTTGCCGATGTCGTCGGCGTTCTTGCCCGCGACGAAGATCTTGTTGCCCGCCTTGCCCAGTGGCAGCACGTTGCCGTCGTTCTTCAGCAGCACCTGGGATTCGCGGACCGCCGCACGAGCCAGTGCGCGGTGTTCGGGGCTGCCGACGGTCTTCGTGTAGCGCCGGTCGGTCAACGGTTTCTCGAACAGGCCCAGTTCGAACTTCTTGGTCAGGATCCGGCGGTTGGCGTCGTCGATCCGCGACATCGGCACGTGCCCGGCCCGCACCTCGGTCCGCAGGGTGTCGATGAACTTCTTCCACTCGAACGGGACCATGATCATGTCCATGCCCGCGTTGACGCTCGCGGCGACTTCCCGCGGGGTGGACCCGGGCTGGTTGTCGATCTTGTCGACGCCGTTGTAGTCGGAGATCACGATGCCGTCGAAGCGGAGTTCGCGCTTGAGCACGGCGTCGCGGAACGGCGGGAGGTGGATCGCCCGCAGTTCGGCCTCGCTGATCTCGGTGTCGCCCTGGTCCTTGCCTCCGGTCGTGCCGCCGTCGCCGACGTAGTGCTTCGCCGTGGCCAGGACCGAGTGCGGGCCGTTGAGGCGCCTGCCCTGCATGCCGTCGACGATCGTGGTCATCGACTGGGCGATCCGCGGTGTCTCGCCGAACGATTCGTACGTGCGGCCCCACCGGTCGTTGCGGGCCACGCACAGGCACGGCGCGAAGTTCCAGTCGATGCCGGTGCCCGCGACCTCCTTGGCCGTGACTTCGCCGATCTCACGGGCGAGCCGCGGGTCACGCGTCGCACCGAGGCCGATGTTGTGCGGGAACACGGTGGCGCCGTGGACGCCGTTGTGGCCGTGCACCGCGTCCACGGCGTAGATCAACGGGATCTGCAGCGGTGACTTCAGTGCGGCGCGCTGGAAGTTGTCGTACATGTCCGCCCAGGATTCGGGCGTGTTCGGGGTGGGCTGCGAGCTGCCGCCGGACAGCAGCGAGCCGATCCGGTAGGTCGCGAGGTCGGCGACGTCGGTGATGCCGAGCCGTTCCGGCTGCATCATCTGGCCGAGCTTGTCGTCCAGCGTCATGCGTGCCATCAGGTCGTCGACCCGCAGTTTCACGGGCAACCACGGGATCTTGTACAACGGGCCGGCCGTCGCGGGGGAGCTGACGGCCGGGGCTTGGGAACTGAGCACCAGCGCACCGGCCAGCAGGCCGAGCGTGAGCTTGCGGCGAACCCGCATCCGTGGTCCTCCTCGACGCACATTGTTACTTCACATAAAAAATTAACTCGCAAGCTAACTGACGAACCCGATTTGGTCCAGGCCTTCACGGTTGTGAAACGGCTGTGCCGCAACCGGATCGGTTCAACCATGTGAACCGGTGAACACTGTGGACACTCGACGGCCGGGCGCGGGACATGACGAACTCCCCAGTTCGTCCGCCGAGTGCTTTGACGTCAAATCGCCGCGCGATTACCGTCGGTGACATGGCCATCGAACTGAACCACATCATCGTTCCGGCGAAGGACGCCAAGGCCTCCGCCCAGTTCATCGCCGACGTCCTCGGTATCGAAGCCGGTGCCAAGTGGGGACCGTTCTACCCGGTGGCCGTCGCCAACGGCGTCACCATCGACTACATGGACGACACGCGCGACTTCCTGGCCCACCACTGCGCGTTCCTCGTCACCGACGAGGAGTTCGACGCCGCCTTCGACCGGATCAAGGCCGCCGGGATCCCGTTCTGGGCCGACCCGCACCACGAGAAGCCGAACGAGATCAACCACCTGTTCGGCGGACGTGGCGTCTACTTCGACGACCCGGACGGCCACGCCATGGAGATCATCACCGCGCCGTACGCATAAGCTCTGACCTGCGTAGAGTGAGCGCGTGCGCTCCGAACTGCCGATCGTCGCCGCGGTGTCGGTCGGTGGTGGGCTCGGGGCGCTGGCGCGGTACCTGGTCGGCCTCGCGGTGCCGGCGCCGTGGGGGACGTTCGGGATCAACGTGCTCGGCTGCTTCCTGATCGGCGTGCTGATGGTGCTGGCGACCGAGACGTTCCGGGCGCATCGGCTCGTCCGGCCGTTCCTCGGGGTCGGCGTGCTCGGCGGGTTCACCACGTTCTCCGCGTACGCCGTCGACGCCGACCAACTGCTGTCGGACTCCCCGTGGCTGGCCGGTGCCTACCTGGTGGGGACGCTGGTCGCGGCTCTTGTGGCGGTGGCCGCCGGTGTCTGGCTGGTTAGGCGGTTGGCGAGGCGTCCGTGGTGACAGCGCTTTTCGTGGTTCTTGGCGCCATGGTCGGCGCGCCGGTGCGCTATCTGGTCAGCCGCGCGGTGCGCAGTCCGTGGGGCACGTTCGTGGTCAACGTCGCCGGGTGTTTCCTGCTCGGGTTGGTCGCCGGGGCCGCCGGTGGTGTGCACGCGCTGGTCGGCACCGGGTTCTGCGGCGCGCTCACGACGTACAGCACATTCGGCTACGAGACGCTCCAGTTCGTCGAGCGCAAGGACTACCGGACCGCCGCGCTGAACGTCGGGCTCAGCGTCGTCGCCGGACTCGCGGCCGCCGGGCTCGGGCTCGCGCTCGGGTAGTCCGGAGTGGATTGCCAGCGTCTTGTCAGGATCACCGGTCTGACAGCTGTTCCGCCCTATCATCGGGTTCATGTGTGCGCACGTCGTGCTGGCCGAGGACGACCACAAGCAGGCTGAGCTGGCCCGCCGGTAGCTCGAACGGGAACACCACACGGTCGCGGCCGTGCACGACGGCCGATCCGCGCTCGACGAGGTCCGCGGCAGCCGGCCGGACCTGCTGGTCCTCGACGTCATGCTGCCCGGAGTGGACGGTCTGGACGTCTGCCGGATCGTACGCCGCGAATCCGATGTGCCGGTGCTGATGCTGACCGCTCGTTCCACTGAGGACGATCTGCTGCTCGGGCTCGACCTCGGTGCCGACGACTACGTCACCGAGCCCTTCAGTCCACGGGAACTGATGGCGCGGGTACGCACCCTGTTGCGCCGGACCGCACCGAGACCCGCCGAGGAGGACCGGGTGCCGGGGGGCGCGCTGGTGATCGATCCGGACCGTCACGAACTGGTCAGCGACGGCGCGGTGGTCCTGTGCACACCGGGGGAGTTCCGGTTGATGGCCACGCTGGCGGCCCAGCCCGACCGCGTGTTCACCCGGGCGCAAGCTTGTGCCTGTGCAGAAAGGCATGTTCGCCAACGGAATGGTGGAGTCAGCGGCGCGGGCGTCACCGACGGCATGAAGGTGGTGACCGCGTCATGAAGCCTGTGCTGCGGCTGCACGCCGTCAGCAAGCACTACGCGGGCGAGGTCCGTGCGCTCGACCACGTGAACCTGACGATCTCCCACGGTGAACTGCTGGCCATCGTGGGCCCGTCCGGTTCGGGAAAGTCCACTTTGCTGCACCTGACGGGCACATCACCCACCGCCGGAACCGTGGAACTGGACGGGCAGCACATTGGTGAACCGGCCCGCGCTGGTGCTGGCCGACGAGCCGACGGGTGCGCTGGACACCACGAACGGTCTCGCGGTACTGGACCTGTTGAAGGAACTGCACGCGACGGGCACGACCATCGCCGTGATCACCCACGACCGGGAGATCGCCGCGCGCATGCCACGGGGTCGTGGCGATCCGCGACGGCCGGATCCAAGCGGACAGCGGGGTCGCCCGTGTCGCCGCTTGATCTGCTGTCATTGGGGTTCGCGCGGCTGCGGACCCGGCCGTTGCGCGTGGTGCTGGCCGCGCTGGGGATCTCGATCGGTATCACGACAATGCTCGTGGTCATCGGCTTCCCCGCGTCCAGTCGGCAAGCGGTGGTGGACGAGCTCGCGGCGCTGGGCCCGAACCTGTTGCGCACAGGCCGTGCCGGACCAGGTCAGCGACAAGGAAGCCGGGATGGTGCCGGAGCCGGTCGACATGGCACGCCGGGTCGCTCCTGTGCGCACCGCGAGCGGCGTGGCCAACGTGCACGCGCAAGTCCGCCGGACCGATCTGGCCACCCAGGGGTTTGGCACCACGACACCGGCCGCGACCCCGGATCTGCTGACCGTTCCCGGCGGCAGCGTGCACTCGGGCACGTTCCTCAGCCAGGCCACCGAGAAGTTCCCGGCAGTGGTGCTCGGCAGCAAATCGGCCACGTGGCTCGGTATCGCCAGCGTGTCCGGCGCTCCGCAGATCAGGCTGGGGGACAAGTGGTTCGCGGTGACCGGGTGCTCGGCCCGATGCCGCTGCGCCCGAGGTCGAGCGGTCCGTGCTGGTCGGCTGGGACGCGCCAGGACGCGGCTCGCGTTCGACGGCAGACCCACGGTCGTGTGCGTCCGCTCGGACGAGGCGGCGATCGACGACGTGCGCCAGGTCCTGCCGGGGACGCTCAACCCCGGGCAACCGGGGCTCGTCCAGGTCAGCCGCCTGTCGGACGCGCTGGCCGCCAAACGGATCACGCATGACGCGTTCGGCACGCTGCTGCTCGGCCTCGCCGGGGTGGCGCTGCTGGTCGGCGGGATCGGCGTGGCCAACACGATGGTCATCTCGGTACTGGAACGCGGGCGGGAGATCGGGCTGCGCCGCGCGATCGGCGCGAGCAGGGGACAGATCCGCGGCCAGTTCCTCACCGAATCCGTCGTCCTGTGTGGACTCGGTGGGATCGCGGGCGGCACGCTGGGTATCGCGGGCACGGCGGCGTACGCGCACCTGCGGTGCTGGCCGCTGGTCGTTCCCGGCACGGCGGTGCTCGGCGGCCTGACCGCGTCGGTGGCCATCGGGGGTGTACCCGGCGATCAGGGCGTCCGCGCTGACGCCAACCGGCGCACTCGCGTCACCCTGACCAGTGCTTTAGGGTCGCAGAGTGGATCTGCCCGTGATGCCGCCGGTGAAGCCGATGCTGGCCAAGGCCGTGCACGAAGTGCCGCGCACGCCGGGACTGAGCTACGAGCCGAAGTGGGACGGGTTCCGGTGCGTGGTGTTCCGGGACGGCGACGAGATCGAGCTGGGTTCGCGCAACGACCGGCCGTTGACCCGGTACTTCCCGGAACTGGTCGAGCTGCTGCGGGAGGCCTTGCCGCGGCGGTGCGTGGTGGACGGTGAGATCGTCATCGTGACCGACGCCGGTCTGGACTTCGAGGTGCTGCAACTGCGGCTGCACCCGGCGGCCTCGCGGGTGAACAAACTGGCCGTGCAGACACCGGCCAGTTTCGTCGCCTTCGACCTGCTGGCGCTCGACGACCGATCGCTGATGGACGAGCCGTTCGGCGAGCGGCGCCGTCTGCTGGAAAGTGTGCTGGACGACAAGCTCGCGCGTGTGCACCTGACCCCGTTGACCACGGACCCGGACGTCGCGCAGGACTGGTTCACCCGGTTCGAGGGCGCGGGGTTCGACGGCGTGATGGCCAAACCGGTCGACCACCCGTACGAGCCGGACAAACGCGTGATGTGGAAGGTCAAGCACGAGCGGACGGCGGACTGCGTGGTGGCGGGCTTCCGCTGGCACAAGGACGGCGAGTCGGTCGGGTCGCTGCTGCTCGGTTTGTTCGACGACCGGGGCACGATGCACCACGTCGGCGTGGCCACCAGCTTCACCGCGGCGCGCCGCCGTGAACTCGTGACCGAGCTGGCACCGCTGCGGGAGAACGCGCTGGAGGACCACCCGTGGCGTGAATGGGCACAAGCACACGCCGAGCAGCGGGTCCCGGGCGCGTACAGCCGCTGGGCGGTCGGCAAGGACCTGTCCTGGGTGCCGCTGCGACCCGAATGGGTGGCCGAGGTGCGGTACGAACACGTGCAGGGCAGGCGGTTCCGGCACGGCAGCCGCCTGGTGCGGTTCCGTCACGACCGCACGCCGGAATCCTGCACGTACGCGCAGCTCGACGAGGTCGCTCCGGCTGAATTGGGGTTGCTGTTCGGCTAGGTTGGGATCATGGGGACTCCCTTGGTGCCGAGGTACGGTTCGGGCTCGCTGGCCGATGTGGTCCCGTCGATCATGGCGGGTCTCGGTGTCCCGGGGATGGCCGCGACCCTGCCGTTGCCCGAGGCGCGCCGGGTGTGCCTGCTGCTGGTCGACGGCCTCGGCTGGGAGCAGCTGCGGGCGCACCAGGCCGACGCGCCGTTCCTGACCGGCCTCGCGGGTGCGGAGATCACCGCGGGATTCCCGGCGACGACCGCGACGAGCCTGACCACGATCGGCACGGGCGTGCCCTCCGGTGTGCACGGCATCGTGGGGTACACGTTCGCGGTGTCCGACGACGAGCTGATCAACGCTTTGAGCTGGGGACTGCACGCGGGCGGCAAGAGCGTGGACTTCCGGGACAAGTACGTGCCCGAGCAGGTCCAGCCGGTGACCACCGCGTTCCAGCGCGCCACCGACGCGGGTGTGCTGGTCCGTGTGGCGACCCAGCGCGGCTTCGACGGGACCGGCCTGACCAGGGCGGCGTTCCGTGGCGGCGAGTTCGCGGGCGTCTTCGGCCTCGGTGACTTGGCGATGCAAGCCGTGGACGCGCTCAACGCTGCCTCCCGCGTGTTCTGCTACGCCTACCACTCGGAGCTGGACCTGCTCGGGCACGTGTTCGGACCGGGCAGCAAGGCGTGGCGGTACCAGCTGCGCCAGGTGGACAGGCTTGCCGCGACGATCGCGGAGGAACTGCCACCGGACGGGATGCTGGTCGTCACAGCGGACCACGGCATGGTCGCGGTCGGCCAGGACGACCGAGTCGACTACGACCACGAGCCGCGGCTGCGTGAGGGCGTCCGGATGCTCGGCGGCGAGCCGAGGGTGCGGCACGTCTACACCGAGGCCGGTGCGCTGCCGGACGTGCGGGCCGCGTGGATCGAGCTGCTCGGCGACCGGGCGTGGCTGGCGACCAGGGACGAGGCGATCGAGGCCGGGTGGTTCGGGCCGGAGGTGGCCGGCTACGCGCGCCGCCGGATCGGTGACCTGGTCGTCGCGGCACGCGGCGAGTCGGCGATCGTCCGGACCAGGGTGGAACCGAAGATGGCCGCCCTGAACGGCCAGCACGGGTCGCTCACGGCAGCGGATCAGCTGATCCCGCTGTTGACGGCCACTGCTGGGTGAATGCTGCGCCGCTGTTGGCATGACCGATCGCGTTCAACGCGTGGTGGGGTCTTCTTCGGGCAGTGTGGACAAGCGGTCGAGAGGTGCGCCTCAGGTCGGGATGGAAGGTGACGGCGTGGGGTCGCCTATGTGGGTGGTTCCGCGGTTTCGTGCCGGACGACGAGCTGGTTCGCGCGTACCAGCGGGCGGACGTGTTCTGCATGCCCGGCACGGCCGAACTGCAGAGCCTGGCCACCATGGGGGCGATGGCCCTGCCGCACCTGGCCGGCCCCGGTGTCGACGGTTTCCGCTACCCGCCGGGCAATGTCGCGGTCCTCGCCGCGGCGCTCGGCGAGGTGCTCCGCGACCGTTCGGTGACCGTCTCGATGGGCCGGGCCAGCCGGGAGAAGATCGCGGCGCACAACACCGGCCACACCCTGACCGCGTTCGAGGAGGTCTACGTGGCCGCTGACGCGGCTGTCTGACTAGCTGGCCAGCTGGTACCCGGCCTCGGTCACGGCGGCGCGGACGTCGTCGATGTCGAGGTCCTCGTCGCTGGTCACGGTGACCTTGCCGGTGGTCAGGTCCACGTCGACGCTGCTGACGCCCGTGATCTGGCCGACCTCCTCGGTCACCGAGCTGACGCAGTGGCCGCAGGTCATGCCCTGCACGGTGTAGGTCGCCTGTGACATGGCCGGTATCCCCTCCGTCTTCGGGTGCTTCCCCTGATTTATACCCCTTGGGGGTACAGGGTCAGCAAGGTGCTCTCGATCACGCCCACCGGCAGGGCTCCGGAGAAGAGGAAGGCCCGTCGCGGCTGGAACGCGACGGGCTTGGCTTGTCCTGCGGACGGCTGGTCAGACGGCGCTCGACGCACGTTTCTCCACACGTGCGGCGGCGAACCAGCGCACACCGAGGATCGCCAGGACAGCGACGATGGTCCCGCCCAGGTAAGGGAACGCCTCGGCCAGCTGGGCGGCCCCCGACAGCAGCGGCCGGCCACCGATGAACACGCCACCAGCCACCGCGATCGCCGTGATCAGCGGCGGCTGGACGGCCACCGCGAAGAACGCGGCCCGCTCGGCGAACACCGCGGCCAGCACACAGCCGACCACAATGGACAACGGGAACAGCAGGCCACCCGCGACCAGCCCGCCGATGGCGACGGCACCCGGCCCGAGCACCGCCAGCCAGCCGGGGACCAGGGGGATCCTGGTGGCCGCGACCGGGGTGGCGCTGACCTGGCTCTCGGGACGGCTAGTCCACGCAGGGGATCGCTCCGGCGTTGATGGGCTCGACACTGGCAATCTTCTGCACCTTCTCCTGCATATCGATCTTCTTGGCATTGGGGGTTTCCCGCGACCCGCGGGCGGGCGGCACCGGCGGGACGAGCAGGTCCTGCACGAACTGGCGGACCTGGCTGGGGTTGACCTCCACCGCGCTGCCGTCCGACGTCGACAGGTTGATCCGTCCGGTCGGGATGGTCTCGAACTGGACGTTGCCCGCGCTCAGCCCACCGAGCTGCTGCGCGAACGACAGCAGGTCCCAGCCCTTGTCGAGCACGACCGCCTTGGTCAGCGCGTTGACGAGACCGGTGATCCTGGCCGGGTCGGTGAGCGTGCCCGCGCTGAACATCCGGTTGGCCAGGCCCGCCAGGAACGCCTGCTGGCGGCGTACGCGGTCGAGGTCGCCGTTGGTCAGGCCGTGCCGCTGGCGGACGAACCTCAGCGCGTCCACCCCTTGCAGGGTTTGCCGGCCCGCGGCGAAGTTCGCCCCGGAGTACGAGTCGCGCACCGGTTCGTTCAGGCACACCGGGACGCCGCCGACCGAGTTGGTGATCTCGCTGAACCCGAGCAGGTTGATCTCCGCGTAGTGGTCGATGCGCAGCCCGGTCAGGGTGTTGATGGTGGCGATCAGGTTGCGCCTGCCTGCCGTGGTCGACTCCCGGTCCACAGTGGCGGCGTCCTTGCCCTGGCCGCGCAGCTGGTTCGCGGTCGACACCTTCGCCCGCGCGTACGCCGAGTTGAGCTTGTGCCTGCCGAACCCGCCCGCGATGTCCACATAGGAGTCGCGGGGCAGCGACAGGCCCCACGCCTTCTTGGTCGGATCCGCCGGGATGTGGATCACGATCATCGTGTCGGTGTTCTGCTCGCCGGTCGCGTTGCCCGCCTGGAGCTGGGCGAGCAGTTCCCTCGGCAACGGGTTGCCCTGGTTGTCGGTCCGGCTGTCCAGACCGACCAGCAGGATCGTGGTGTCCTGCGGTTCGCGGCGCAACGGCAGCGGCGAACCGTTCGCGCTGGGCTGCCCCGTGTCCGGGACGATCACGTCGTCGGTGGCGAGGTTGTCCGTGGCGGTCCGGTAGGTCCACCAGCCGCCCGCGGTCACCGCGAGCACGGCCAGCGAGACGGTCGCGACCAGCCCCTTGGTGATGATCGAGAGGATCTTCATGGTTCTCATCGCAAGTAGTCCGTCAGTAGTGCGGGCGCCAGCCCGTTGGCGCGTGCCTGGGTCATGAAGGCGTTCACGTCGGCCTCGAAGTTGTCGGTGAAGTGCATGAGCACGATCGAGCCGGGCCGGAACTCACGCGGACCGCTGAACCTCACCTGGCCGCCGCGCACCTCCGAACCCCAGTTCACGACGTACTTGGCGCCCGCCTCACCGGCCGCCTGCAGCGTCGCTTCGTCGCTGTTGCCGTACGGCGCCCGGAACAACGTGGGCCGCAGGCCGAACTGCTTCTCGTAGGTGTCGGAGACCGGCACGATCTCCGCGGTCTGCTGCTCGAGCGACTTGCCCTTGAGGTTCGGGTGCGTCGCGGTGTGGTTCTCGATCGCCGAGCCGGTGTCGTCACGCAGCCCGCGGAAGAACTCCGGGTCCTGCCGGACGTACCGGTCGGTCAGGAAGAACGCGGCCTTGATCCCGTTGCGCTTGAGGATGCCCGCCATCGCCGGGTCGCGGTGCGCGCCGTCGTCGATGGTGAGGAACACCACCGGGTCGGTCGTCTCGACCTTGTAGAGCAGCTTCGCCGGCCCGATCTTGGGCTCGGGCCGGAAGTTCAGCGTCGCCGAGGTGGTCGGCGGCTGGGACTGGGGCTGCCGCGCGGCCGTCGGTTCCGGCCGCGCCCGTGTCTCCTCCGTCGCCAGGAAGATCGCGGCCACCAGCAGTGCGAGCACTGCCAGTGTCACGTACCTGAACGGCTTGAGACGCTCCACCATGGTCACCCGGCTCCCCGACGTGTTGCAAAACGTGATCTCCTTCGAAGCTATGCACGCTTTCCGGCGGTCGTCCGACGGTCGTGTAACAGGCGGCACGCAGGTGTCCGGCGGCTGTGTAACAGCCGAATGGCCCGCTCGGCGGGAGTCGGCAGAATGGAGTGACGAAGGAGGGCCGAATGCGGCGACTGGCACTGGGCCTGTGCTGTCTGACGGTGCTGCTCGCCGGCTGCGCCACGGCAGGCGGGGTGCGGGTCGAGGGCGCCGCGATCCAGGTGACGCCGCCGCCGTCCACCCCGCCGCCGCCGAGTGGTGTGACGCCGTCGTTCGACCCGGTCGCCCTGCTCAGGACCGACCCGAAAGTCAGTGACAAGATCAAGAACCACCTGACGCCGTGCAACGCCGGGCGCTTCCCGGTCGACGCGCGCTACGCCGACGTCACCGGCGACGACGTCCCGGAACTGCTCGTCGAGGTGACCGCCTGCGACCAGAGGGGGACCGACCAGAAACCCGTGCCGAGCGCCGAGTACGCCCGCGGCAACGGCGTGATCGCGAACTACGTGTACGACGTCGTGGCCAAACCACCGGTCGACCTGTTCGCGCTGGAGGAACCCGCCGTGCTGGTCGACGTCGGCGGGAAGGGCGGCCTGCAGATGGTCCACTGGGAGTACCGGTCGAGCGACAGGTCATGGCCGTCGCAGCAGATCTCGAAGTTCTACCGGTGGACAGGGACCGCGTTCGAGCTGGTGAAACGGTGACTCCGATGCACATCCTGCTGGTCGAGGACGACGCGGTGATCAGGGAGGCGACCCAGCTGGCGCTGGAGCGCGACGGCTTCACGGTCACGGTCGCCGAGGACGGGATCACCGGGCTGGAGAGGTTCCGGTCGCTGGCGCCGGACGTGGCGCTGCTCGACCTGATGCTGCCGGGCATGAACGGCGTCAGCCTGTGCAGGCAGATCCGGGAGGAGAGCCCGACCCCGGTGATCATGATGTCGGCCCGGGCCGACCCGATCGACGTCGTGCTCGGCCTGGAGGCGGGCGCGGACGACTACGTGACCAAGCCGTTCGACAGCACCGTGCTGGTGGCCAGGATCAGGGCGGTGGTGCGCCGGATGGGCCGTGCCGAGGCGGTCAACGGCGAACAGCCGCTGCGGTTCGGTGATCTGGAGGTGCAACGCGACGGCCTCGAGGTCAGCGTGGCCGGCCAGCCGGTCGAACTGACGCCGACCGAGCTGCGCCTGCTGCTGTGCTTCGTGGACTCGCCGGGAAGCGTGCTGACCCGTGACGTCCTGCTGGAGCAGGTGTGGGACTACCAGTGGGGCGGCGACTCGCGGGTGGTCGACGTGCACGTCCAACGGCTGCGCGCGAAGGTGGGGCAGGACAGGATCGAGACGGTCCGGGGCTTCGGCTACAAACTGAAGACGGCGGTATGAGGCTCTTGCCGACGTCCATGCGATGGCGGCTGAGCGCGGCCATCGCCGTGGTCAGCGCACTGGTGGCGACAGCGTTGAGCCTGCTGGTGCGCACCGAGTTCGCCCAGACCCAGCTGTCGGACGCGCGCCAGCTGCAGGACCAGCGGTTGCAGCTGGTGATCCGCGAGTACGCGCTGTCCGGCCAGGCGGCGCTGGGCAGCGAGCTGGACGCGTCGGCGCTCCCGCCGGAACTCATGAGCGCCGTGAAAGGCGGCAACCGGGCGACATATCTGCAAAGGGCGGCCGACGGTTCGTGGATCTGGGCGGCGGCGGAGACGGACGGGAAAGTCCTGTCGCTGCGCAGCCCGTACTCCGACCGGGACGAGGCGCTCAAACGTCTCGACCAGGTCCTGCTGATCAGCTCGCTCGGGGTGGTGATCCTCAGCTCGGTACTGGGCGTGCTGTTGGTCAGCCGCTTGTCCCGCCGCCTGCGTCTCGCGGCCGGAGCGGCCCGTCGAGTCGCGGACGGGGACATGACAGCGCGGGTGCGTGACGTGATCAAGGACCGGCCACGCGACGAGGCAGCGGAACTGGCCCAGGCCATGGACTCCATGGCCGACGCTTTGCAGGAACGCTTGATAGCCGAGCAACGCGTGACCGCGGACATCGCGCACGAACTGCGCACCCCGGTGACCGGCCTGGTGACAGCGGCGGAACTGCTGCCACCGTCCCGCCCGGCCGAACTGGTCCGCGACCGGGTGCGCGTACTGCGTGTCCTGGTGGAGGACATCCTCGAAGTCGCCCGGCTCGACACGGCGACGGAACGCGCGGAACTCTCGGAACTGGCACTGGCCGAATTCGTGCGCCGCCGCGTGGCAGGGGTCGCGCCGGAAGCAGCCGTGACCGTGAACGAGCAACAGCCGGCCCGGACCGACCCGCGACGGCTGGAACGGGTACTGGTCAACCTCCTGGTGAACGCGACGAAACACGGCGAGCCGCCAGTCGAGGTCACAGTGGACGGTCTGACGGTGACCGTTCGCGACCACGGCCCGGGCTTCTCGGACGACCTGCTCAAAGAAGGACCCAGCCGGTTCCGCACCGGCAGCAGCGACCGGGGAAGCGGCCACGGCCTCGGCCTGACCATCGCGGTGGCGCAAGTGAAAGTCCTCGGCGGCACACTGACACTCGACAACGCCGAAGACGGGGGAGCACGGGCGACGCTGGTGCTGCCCGACAACACCTGATCAGGATTCAAGAAGCGCCGTCGTGCGAGGGGTCCCTAGGGTTTCCGGCATGACCACATTGAAGGCCGGCACCATCATGCTCGGCGTGCGGGACGTCGACCGCGCCAAGAAGTTCTACGCCGAAGGCATGGGTGCCGAGATCGAGCAGGACTACCCCGGTTTCGTGACGTGCAAGCTCGGCGCGGGCTCGAACCTCGCGCTGTACGCGTGGGACGCCGCGGCCCAGGACGCGGGCGTCTCCCCGGACGGATCCGGTTTCCGGGGCGTGTCCTTCCACCACCTCACCGATTCGCGCGACGAAGTCGACGAGGTCATGCGGGCCGCGGTCGCCGCCGGCGGCACCGTCGTGAAGGAGGCCGAGGCTGCCCAGTGGGGTGGTTACTTCGGGTTCTTCAGCGACCTCGACGGTTACCTGTGGAAGGTCGCCAGCGCTACCTGATCGGCCGGTCGTGGTTCAGCAACGCGTCCGCTGTTCCCCCAGGCGTGGGAAGGCGTCCTCGTCCTGGTGCGAAACCGGCTCGCCCCAGGACGTTTCCGCCCGTCGCCAGGATCGGCGCTGCCAGGAGCGTGCAAGTCCGCATCCCGGGGTATGAGCCGCGCCGCGAAATCTTGACACTGTCTAGTTGGGGTGTCAGGGTGAGGATCATGGGGTCCTTCAAAGAGGCAACGGCGATCGAGGCCGCCGGTCCCGGCGAGTTCGCCGCCGACCTGGACGCGCAGTGGGCCGTGGGCACGAAGCTGCACGGCGGCTACCTGCTCGCCGTCGTCGCCCGTGCCGCGGCCGAACTGGCCGATCACCCGCACCTGACGGCCGTCAGCGCCTCGTTCCCGAATGCGCCGGAACCCGGCCCGGCCACGGTCCAGGTCGAGCTCCTGCAGACCGCCCGCAGCCTGACCCAGCTGCGGGCCAGGCTCGTGCGGGACGGGCAGCCGTGCGTCGAGGCCCTGGTCACCCAGGGAACCCTCGTCGACGACGACCCGTGGTGGACCAGCGTGACCGAGCCGGAGATGCCCGCCGAGCAGGACAGCAGGCGGTTCCCCAGTTCGGCGCCGGGCAACACCTTCGAGGTGCCCATCCTCGACGTTGTCGAGACGCGCCTCGACCCGGCCGTCCTCGACGCGTTCGCCGCCGGCGAACCCACGGCCACCGGCGCCATCTCGACGTGGCAGCGGCTGGCCGACGGGTCCGAGTGGGATCCGCTGAGCCTGCTCGTCGCACTCGACCCGGTGCCGCCGGTGTCGCTCGAGCTGGGCGTTTTCGGCTGGGCGCCGACCTTGCAGCTGTCCGCCTACATCCGCAGGCTGCCCGCGCCGGGACCGATCCGGGTCCGGCTGGAGGCAGGCGACATCACCGGCAACCGGATGGACGAGACGGCCGTCGCCTGGGACAGCAGCGGCCGTGTCGTGGGGCAGGCCAACCAGTTCGCCGGGGTGCGCCTGCCGAAGCGGTGATCAGAAGTTGATGTCGCCGTTGATGTTCTGCGCCTGCACGAACTTGGTGTTCTCCATGGTCCCGGAGATCGACATGTTCCCCGTCCGGGTGCCTGCCTGCTGAGCCGCCTGCCACTGCGTGCGCAGCTGCTCGCCGAACTCCGGGTCGGCGGCCTCGGCTTTCTCCAGCTCCGCGGCCAGCGCCTTGACCTCGGGTGATTCGGGTGCGGCGCCCTGCGCGGCATCGAGCGCCGCGGCGGCTTCCTTGCGCGTGGCGAACTTGGTTCGGACGAAGTCGTAGATGGAGGTGACGGCTTTCGCGGCCAGTGCTGCGGAGATCGCGACCAGGATCGGTTCCGGCATGGCCCCATTCTAGGTGTAATGCCCTGGACCGGGCGTCAGCCCGGGACCACGAGACAGGACGTGCCCGACCGCTCGATCCGGCGGGCGATCGCCTGCGCGTACCTGTCCCTGATGGGCACGACGACCGCGTGCACGTCGGTGGTGCGCAGGGTGTCGAGCAGCGCCGTCATCCCCGGCCCGAAGCCGGGCTGGTCGTCGTGGAAGACCTTGCTCAGCAACCAGCCGTGGTCGAAGGTCCAGCAGGTGAGCAGGTCCTGGTTCTCGTCTTGGGCCGTGCCCCACACGTAGCCGTACACGCGGGGTTTGCCTGCGTTCTTGATCGCGCTGGGAAGGACGTGAACCCGCAGAGTCTGCCCGACGGGGATGACGCGGTCACGGATCTTCACTTTGTGCTCCAGGTGTCCCGGTTGTCGCTGCCGTAAGTACCGAGGTGACGGCGGTCCCCAGCGGCCATGACGCGGGTCACACAAGGAAATTTGCGGCCAGAAGATCTTGGTCGCCCGGCGCGCCGGGTGCCGGATGCTCGACGGGTGCGCGTCAGCTGCGACCTCGGCCGGATCCACGTGCGGGTCAGCGGCTCGGGGACACCGATCGTGTTCTGGCCGAGCCTGCTGATGGACGGCTCCATGTGGGCCGCGCAGGAATCGCATTTCGCGGATCGTTATCAGGTCGTGCTCGTCGACCCGCCCGGTCACGGTCGCAGCGATCCGCTCACCGGTCCGTTCTCTTTCGCCGACTGCGCCCGGTGCGTGACCCGCATTCTTGACGGAATAGGGGCGGAGCGTGCGCATTTCGTCGGTAATTCGTGGGGCGGGATGATCGGCGGCACTTTCGCCGCGCTCCACCCGGCACGCGTGCTCAGCGCCGTGCTGATGAACTGCACCGCCTCACCGGCCGGTCGGCGGCAGAAGTTCGAATACGGCCCGCTCAACGGATTCTCCCGGGTGATCGGCATGCGTGGCCCGCTGGTGCGTGCGGCGGTCGGCGCGTTCACCGGGCCGACCACGCGGCGCAGCAGGCCGGACGCCGTGACCCGGATCGAGCAGGCCATCCGCCGGGTCGACGTGCGTTCGTCGGCGTGGGCCGTGACCAGTGTCGTCCCGCGGCGGCCGGATCAACTCGGCTTGTTCGCCGGGATCACGGTTCCGGTACTCGTCGTCGCGGGCGCCGAGGACGCGACATTCCCCGTCGGCGAGACCAGGGCGATGGCGAGTGCGATCCCCGGCGCGAAATTCGTTGTCCTGCCGCATACCGCACATCTCGCGGCGGTCGAGAACCCCGGCGAAGTCAATGCGCTGATCGACGAATTCCTGACGGCCTGACAAATCCACTGACCCGGCACCACCCGAGGCCCCGAAACTGCCGGTGGGCACTGCTACGGTCGTTGAAGTAAAAGCGTCCGAGCGGGCATTGCCGTCGAGGAAGGGGCCGAGCGGTGAGCATGGGGTTCGTCGGGGTCAGCACCGGCGAGTCGTCGATCAGGCGGATCTTCCCCGTGTGGGCGGAGATCCTCGGCCTGCCGACCCGCGAGCTGACCGGGTTCGACTTACCGGTCGGCGCCGCGCGCGACGACTACCGGGACGTGATCACGCGGATCGCGGCCGACCCGGAGATCCCCGGTGCCCTGATCACCACGCACAAGATCGGCGTCTACCAGTCGGCGCGCGACCTCTTCGACGAGCTCGACCCCGACGCCACCCGGTTCGGCGAGATCTCATCGCTGTCCAAAAAGGATGGAAAGCTGACCGGGCACGCCTTCGACCCGGTCACCGCGGGGCTGGCGATGGAGGAGTTCATCCCGCCGGGCCACTTCGGCAGCACCGGCGGCGAACTGCTCTGCCTCGGCGCGGGCGGCGCGGGCACGGCGATCGTCTGGTATCTCGCGCACCGGGCCGACATGCCGAGGCGGATCTTCTGCACCGACCGGTCCAACCACAAACTCGCGGCGCTGCGCGCGATGCTCAGGCGTGAGCGCGTACGCGTGCACGTGGACACCGTCCCGGTCACCGGGCCGGTCGACGGGCTGATCGAACTGCTGCCGCCGGGCAGCATGATCGTCAACGCGACCGGGATGGGCAAGGACACGCCCGGCTCGCCGATCTCGGCGGGCTGCGAGTTCCCGCCGGGCTGCCTGATCTGGGAGATCAACTACCGGGGGAGCCTGGGTTTCCTGGCCACCGCGCGTGCCCGTGCGGCCGCCGACGAACTGACGGTCGTCGACGGCTGGCGTTACTTCGTGCACGGCTGGGCTCAGGTCATCGCCGACGTTTTCGACGTGAAGCTCACCGGGGAACAGATGCGCCGGTTGTCGGACGCCGCGGTGGCGGTGCGTTAGCGCCAGAGCGAAATCATTCGGCCGAAATGGGGGCCGACCAGGTCGCGGATGCGAGTCGATCATCTGGGGAAATGCGTTGCATGCCCCCGCTGTGGACTTACGCTGAGTGATTTCGTAATCTTGCCGAGATCTTTTGGCCGCCCGTGTCCGGCCAGGTGCTCGATCGACTGAGAAGGAGACACGCGCGCGTGTCCAGCAGACTCAAGCGCGGAGCGCTGACGGCCTCCGCCGTGATCACACTCGTCGGTGCCCTGCTGCCTGCGCCGGTGTACGCCCAGCAGGAGTCGCCGACCCTGCAGCGCTACCGCGACCTGAACACGCAGGCCAAGGAACTCAACGAGGACTACCTGCAGGCCGTCGAGGACCGCGACGCGCGCCAGGGCGAGATCGCCAAGGCAGGCGAGGACATCGCCGCGGCCAACAAGGCCAAGGGCGAGGCGAAGGTCAAGGAGGACGAGTTCCGCGGCCAGGTCGACGCGCTCTCGCAGGCCTCGTTGCGCGGTGCGCGCTTCGACAAGCTGTCCGCCCTGCTGACCGGCGTCTCACCGAAGGACTTCCTCGCCCGCTCCTCGGCGCTGAGCGTCATCGCCTCGGACAACAACAAGGCGCTGCAGTCCCTCGTCGGCGCGGTGAAGACCGCGGACGACGCGGAGAAGAAAGCCGCCGACGCCCAGAAACGCGCGACCGAAGCCCGTGACGCGGCAGCCAAGCTGGCCGAGGACATCAAAGCCAAGCGTGCCGAGCTGGACAAGCAGATCAACGAGATCACCACCTCGCTGGACAAACTGTCGCCCGCCGACCGCGCCGCCCTGCAAGGCGAGATGGACAAGGGCGTCTACTTCCCCGGCAACGGCATCGCAGGCAAAGCAGTGACCTCCGCACTGAGCCGCCGCGGCGACCGCTACGCCCTCGGCGGCACGAAGCCCCCGGTCTTCGACTGCTCAGGGCTGATGATGTGGGCGTACGCGCAACACGGCTACAAACTGCCCCGCACCAGCCGCGAGCAGTACAAGGTCGGCCGCCCGGTGTCCAGGGACCAGTTGCAGCCCGGCGACCTGCTCTTCTACGGTTCGAGCGCGGCCACGATCCACCACGTCGTGATGTACATCGGAAACGGCATGATCGTGCACGCCTCCGACTACGGCATCCCCGTCCTGTCCGCCCCGGTGGCCAAGGGCGGCAAGGACTTCTTCGCCGCCAAACGCCCCATCGGCTGATCTCCGCTCTTGCTGACGCCCCGCGGCCACTGGCTGCGGGGCGTCTTCTCTTTGCAGCTTCGCTTCACAGCGGTGTTGCTGTTTGCTTGCGGCGGGATCAGGCGGCTGGGCTGGTTCAGTGGGACGGCGTGGCTCGGTGTAGGGGCCTGGTTGTCTGTTCGAGGGTCCTCGGCGGGGCCTGGTGTGCCGTGGTCAGGTTGCCGGGTGGGCTGGTCGGTGCGGGTGGCTCAATGGAGCGGCCACGGCGGTTATGGCTCGGGTTTGCGGCCGTGGTGGGTGGTTTGGCCGGGGTGGTTGATGGGGTGGCGCAGTGGGGCGACCGTGCTGATGGCTCGGCGAGTTGCCGTGCTGGAGTGGATGCGCTGCTGTGGTGGGGCCGCTCGTGTAAGGCCGTGGCGGGCCGATGTGGGTGGCGCGATGGAACGGCCATAGAGGTGAGGCTGCCTGTGCGAGGGCCGGGGATTGGCCTGACAGCGCAGCCGGGGTAAGTGGCTTGATGGGCGATCGCGGTGAGTGGCGCGGTGGCCGCGGTGGGTGGCTCGATGAGGCGGCCGTAGTGAACGGGCCTGGTGGGTGGTCGATGTAGTGGCCCAGTCAGGCGGCCACGGTGGGGTGGCTCAGCCAGACGGCCTGGATGGAGTCCCACTCGCCGCTGCGTGCGGCGCGGTTGCGGACTTGGCGATGTAGCAGCCGCAGCGGACTGCGACGCTGAGGGCTAGTAGGTATGGCACGACTGTGTCGCCGCGATGACCACTTGGCTGGGCGCGCGTGCGGATGCTGCGGTGTTGGTGTGAAGGGTGTGGCCGCGACCGTGAGGTCGGCGGGCCGCCGAGATCGAACGGCCTGGATTGGCAGCGGTGCTTGAGGTTGGCGTCTGGGCGTTCGCCGCGCGACCAGGGAGAAGTGCGCCTCGGTGGGTGGCCCGGCGGCCGGTGGGCCGGGTCTGGCCGAGGCGGTATGCAGTCGGTGGCCTGGTTAGCCACAGCAGGTGGGCTCGGCAAGAACGGCCACGGCCCCCCGATATCCAGCGTAGCGGTGAGGGGTGACAGTTCCGGTGCGGCGAAGATCGACTTGGCTTCGTTGTCCACAGGCGGGGTGGGGTGGGCCTTTACTCGGGTGGGGGCTTGACAATCACCTGGTAGACTTTCTCTTTACGGCGTAAGCTATCAGAAGGGTTGGCATGGGGGACCATATTGCGGACAGCCACGGCGTCATCCAGGTTCGTGGTGCCAGGGAGAACAACCTGCGGAACGTCTCCGTCGACCTCCCCAAGCGGAGGCTCACCGTGTTCACCGGTGTCTCCGGTTCCGGTAAGTCCTCGCTGGTCTTCGGCACCATCGCGGCCGAGTCGCAGCGGCTGATCAACGAGACCTACACCGCTTTCATCCAGTCGTTCATGCCCAGCCTCGGCCGGCCGGACGTGGACGCGCTGCACAACCTCAGTGCTTCGATCGTCGTGGATCAGGAGCGGATGGGCGCCAACTCGCGCTCCACTGTCGGCACCGCCACCGATGCGTACACCATGCTCCGGATTGTGTTCTCCCGCTTGGGTCATCCCCACGTCGGCACGTCCGGTGCGTTCAGCTTCAACCTCCCTGAGGGCATGTGTCCGGAGTGCGAGGGGCTCGGGCGGGTGTCCGCTGTGGACGTCGACGGGCTCGTCGACAAGTCGTTGTCCTTGCGTGAGGGTGCCATCACCGTTCCCGGCTTCAACGTCGACGGCTGGTACTGGCAGACGATCGCGCTCTCCGGGTTCGTCAACCCCGATGTCCGGTTGTCCGACTACACCGAGCAGGAGTGGCAGGACTTCCTCTACCGGCCGTCCACCAAGGTCAAGATCGGTACCACGAACACCACCTACGAGGGCCTTGTCGTCAAGGTCCAACGGCTGTACCTCGCCAAGGACCGGGAGTCGATGCAGGCGAACGTCCGCGCGTTCGTCGATCGCGCGGTCACGTTCGACACGTGTGGGCTGTGCGGTGGCACGCGGCTCAACCAGGCGGCTCTGTCGTCGAAGATCGACGGGCGCACCATCGCCGACTGCTCCGCCATGCAGATCAACGAACTCGCCGAGTTCGTCCGGGCCATCACCGACGAGTCGGTGGCGCCCCTGCTCGGCAACCTCCGGGAGACTTTGGACTCGCTCGTCGAGATCGGTCTCGGCTATCTCAGCCTCGACCGCGAGTCCGGTACGTTGTCCGGCGGCGAGGCGCAGCGCGTCAAGATGGTGCGGCACCTGGGATCGAGCATCACCGACGTCACCTACGTCTTCGACGAGCCGACGGTCGGGTTGCACCCGCACGACATCCAGCGGATGAACGGCCTGCTGCTGCAACTGCGGGACAAGGGCAACACGGTCCTCGTCGTCGAGCACAAGCCCGAGGTCATCGCGGTCGCTGACCACGTCGTCGACCTCGGCCCCGGGGCGGGGTCCAACGGCGGGCAGATCTGTTACGCCGGGGATCTCGCCGGGCTGCGGAAGTCCGGGACGCTGACCGGTCGCTACCTCGACCACAAGGTCAGGTTGCGGGACAACGTCCGCGTGCCGAAGGGACAGCTGTCCATCACGGGCGCCACGTTGCACAACCTCAAGGACGTCAGTGTCGACATCCCGCTCGGTGTGCTGACTGTCGTCACCGGCGTCGCCGGGTCGGGCAAGAGTTCGCTCATCCACGGATCGGTCTCGGTGCGTGACGACGTCAGCGTGGCCGACCAGTCGCCGATCCGCGGGTCACGGCGGAGCAATCCCGCGACCTACACCGGCCTGCTCGACCCGATCCGGAGTGCCTTCGCCAAGGCCAACGGGGTCAAGCCGGGGTTGTTCAGCGCCAACTCCGAAGGCGCGTGCCCCAAGTGCAAGGGCATCGGGCTGGTGTACACCGACCTGGCGATGATGGCCGGTGTGGCTTCGCTGTGCGAGGAGTGCCAGGGCAAGCGGTTCACCGCAGAGGTTCTCGAGTACAAGTTGCGCGGCAAGGACATCAGTGAGGTCCTTGGCATGTCCGTCGCCGAGGCCCAGCAGTTCTTCACTTCCGGCCAGGCTCGAGCGATCCTCGACCGGCTGGTGGACGTCGGGCTCGGCTACCTCTCCCTCGGCCAGCCGCTGACCACGTTGTCCGGCGGTGAGCGGCAGCGGCTCAAGCTGGCGATCCACATGGGGGAGAAGGCGAGCACGTACGTCCTCGACGAGCCGACGACCGGGCTGCACCTCGCGGACGTCGACCAGCTGCTCGGTCTGCTCGACCGCCTCGTCGACGACGGCAACACCGTGATCGTCATCGAGCACCACCAGGCCGTCATGGCGCACGCCGACTGGATCATCGACCTCGGTCCGGGTGCCGGGCACGACGGCGGCCGGATCGTGTTCACCGGAACCCCGGCCGAACTGATTTCGAAAAGTGATTCCCTGACCGCCACGCATTTGCTTGAATATGTGAGCTAGGCAGCTTTGGGGACGGTGATTTCCCGCCGTCCCCGGGGCTCTCCCTGCTAAGTGCGGATATGTACTGGGGGACCGATGGACAAGCGTCGAGGCTTATCGTTCTATACCGCCGTTTTCTTTTTCGTGCTCGCGGTGGCCAATTTCCTGCGGGTCGTGCTCCCGGGGTTCGTCACCAGCGAGGAGGTCTGGCTTTCGGGCAGCGTGATCGTCACGCTCCCGCTGGGCGTCCTCGGTGCGGCGTTCCTGCTCTGGAAGCACCGCGAGTGGTTCGACAAGTGGGTGCCGGTCGGTTTCCGCGACAAGCCGGAGACCCGGACCGAGCCCGCGCCGCTCAACCTCGAGCCGGCCGAGAGCCAGCAGCCCGCGTAGTCAGGCGTAACGCGGCCATTCGATCGCCGGGCAGCGGTCCATCACCATCCGCAGCCCGGCTTTCGTCGCGCGCTCGAACGCGTCGGCGTCCACCACGTCCAGCTGGAACCACACCGCTTTCGCGTTGATGTCGACGGCCTGGTCAGCGAACTGCCCGGCTTCGCCGGCCCGCCGGAACACGTCGACGCAGTCCACGGCGAACGGGATGTCGGCGAGCGTCGCGTAGCCGGGTTCGCCCCACACGGTCTCGGCGGACGGGTGCACCGGCACGATGCGTTTGCCGCGCTGCTGCAGGAACCGCGCCACGCCGTGCGCGGCCCGGCGTGGGTTGTCGGCCAGGCCGACGATCGCCCACGTCTGGCAGGTGTCCAGGATCCACCGGATGTCGTCCGGTTCAGCCCACGACGTCATGATTCGAATCTAACCCAGCCGCGCGGCTGGTCAGCTGAGCAGGACGGGCAGCTCCTGCGTGCCGTGCTGGACGAAGCCACGTGCGCCGTACCGGAACTCCACCGGGCGGGCGAGCCGGATCCGCGGGAACCAGTCGAGCAGCGCGTCCAGCGCGGCACGGACCTCGATGCGCGCGAGCGGCGCACCGACGCAGTAGTGCGGGCCCAGCCCGAAGCCGAGGTGCCCGCTCTGCCTGCCGAGGTCGAACACCTCGGGACGCGGGTACGCCGCTTCGTCGAAATGCGCCGCGGCGATCGCGACGTACACCATCTGCCCCGCGTACACCGGTGTCCCGCCGACTTCGGCGTCCGACAGCACGAGCCGGTACAGGCCCGCGGACGGGTTGGCCCAGCGGACGCCTCGTCGACGGCGGCGTCACGGGCCGCCGGGTTCCCGACGACCTCGCGCAGGGCGTCCGGGTTGAGCAGGAGCGAACTGATCGTCGCCGACAGCATCTGGATCGTGGTCTCCAGGCCGCCGAGCAGCAGGCTCACCACGGCGACCGTGCACGCCTCGACCGAGAAACCGCCTTCGTCCAGGTGTGCGCGGACGATCTCGCCGAGCAGGCCGTGCCCGGGATCGCGGCGTTCGGCGGCGACCAGTCCGGCTGCGTAGGCGCGTAGTTCCTCGAACGCCCGCTGGCCGGGCGCGGCCAGTTCCTCGTTCATCGGCGAACCTGCCCACGTGACGATCGCGCGGACCCAGTCGAGGCCCTGATCACCGAGGTCGTCGGGGATCCCGAGCAGTTCGAGGAACACCTGCATCGGGTAACGCGCGAGCACGTCCCCGACGAGCTCGGCGTGGTCGAGGCCGTCGAGTTTCCCGAACGCCCGTTCGGCGACGGGCACGACCCGCGCCGCGTACCGGGCGCTGGCGCCGGAGCTGAAGAAGCGGTTGTGGATGCGTCGCTGCCGGGTGTGTTCCGCGCCGCCGTGGGAGATCATCATCGCGGCCATCGGCCCGACGCCGTAGAAACCGGTGCCGAACGTGCCGTGGTCGCGCAGGGCCGCGGAGACGTCCTTGTGCCGCAACACGAGCAGTGCTCCCATGTGCTCGTCGAAGACCGTTCGGTGGGTGCGGCCGAGCGCGGCGAGGTCACGCCCGAACGACGACGGGTCGGCCGAGCCCGTCCGGAACCTGCTGTCCCCGGCCCTGATCACGGCGGTTTCGCTCATTGCGCACTCCCGGCTCGGCGGTGTCGCCGACTACATCGACCGGGACAGCCAGGCGTCACAGGTGAACGGCATTCATGAACCAATGGCCGCACTGGAGCGTCCGTAAGGGTGAACTGGCCAGTCTGACCAGGATCGGCGCACCACCCTGACCGCGCTGGACGGCGGATCGCCGCCCACAGCAGGTCCCGCTCCCCGAAGGTCTGCTCCTGGCGCGTTCACGCCAGCGAGCAGACCCGGGGTGCGGATCAGGGAGCGACGGTACGAGCCTGTGCCCGGCTGAAGGTGTTGCGCAGCACAGCCAGCAACGCGTCGCGGACCGACAGCTTCTCGCGGGCGTCGAAGGTCACCAGCGGGACTTCCTCGGACACCGCCAGCGCCCAGCGCACGTCGTTGAGGTCGTGGTTGAGCATCCCGTCGAACTTGTTCACCGCCACCACGAACGGCACACCGGCCTTCTCGAAGTAGTCGACCGCGGGGTAGCAGTCGTCGAGCCTGCGGGTGTCCACGATGACCAGTGCGCCGAGCGCGCCGACCACCAGGTCGTGCCACATGAAGCCGAACCGGTCCTGGCCTGGCGTGCCGAACAGGTACAGCTTCACGTCGTCGTCGATGGTGATGCAGCCGAAGTCCATCGCCACCGTGGTGGTGGTCTTGGACGGCACGTGCCCGGTGCGGTCGATCTCGGCGGCGGCCGACGTCATCACCGCCTCGGTGCGCAGCGGCGGGATCTCGGAGATGGACGCCACCGCCGTGGTCTTGCCAACGCCGAACCCGCCTGCGATGACGATCTTGACCGGGGCCGGCGGCTTCTTCGGCGCCAGCACCGGGTCAGCGGAGGGATTCGAGTCCACGGATGACCCTTTCGATCATGCGGAGGTCTTGCGGGGTTTCAGCTTCGGGCCTGCGGATGACGACGTAACCGAGCGCGGCCAGGTCGGCGACGAGCACGCGGGCCACTCCGATGTGCAGCTTGAGCATGGCGGCGACTTCGGCGACCGACATCGTCCGGCGGCACAGCGAGATGATGTCGCGCCGTTCGAACGTCAGGTTCTGCACCGAGGTCGCGCCCAGGTTGCTCGTCATCACCTGTGCTTCGATCTCGATGGTGTGGTCGACGGGCTTGGTGCGCCCCGACGTCATCAGGTAGGGACGCAACAGGGAAACGTCGGGATCGTCTGCTCTGCCACTCATGCCGACACTCCTACTGTCCGACGGAGTTCTTGAGTTCCTCGATCAACTGCGGCGTCAGGACAGCGCTCGCCCGATTGGCGAACATCGCCATCTCGTAGGCGATCGTGCCGAGGCTCGCCTGCTTGGTGGCGAGCACGCCGAGCGAGCACCCGATGCTGATCGTGCAGACGAGCAGGTAACCGCGCTCCAGCTCGATGATGATCTTGTCCGGCTGGCCGAGCGGGTGCGTGTCCGACACGCCGTTGGCCAGGCCGAGCATGGCGGAGGCGATGGCGGCGAGCCGGTCCGCGTTCTGCCTGGCCAGATCCGAGGACATCGCGATCAGTAGGCCGTCGGCGGAAACGGCGATCGCGGCGATCGCTCCGGCGGTGCCCTGTGCGAAGCGGCTCACGAGCCAGTTGAAGTTCTGGGCCTCGGTGCTGACTCCGGGGGGCGTGATCATGTGGTGCTCTCTTTCATCGGATCTGTGTCAACGACTTCCTCCCGAACCACGGCACGGGCGACACCGCTGGAGAACGCGTCGAGCGACGCCCTCTCGGCTTCCGGGTCGCGTGCCCTGAACTTCTGGGGCACCCGTAGGGGCGGTGCGCTCGTCGTCTTCATCGTGCGCAGGCCGGGGGCGAGGTTGGCACCCGGCACCCTTCGGGTCAGCCCGTCGCGGGTCGCCGCTGCCTGCGGCGGTCGCGCCGCACGGGCGGCGGGCGCTGATACAGGCGCGGGCGTTCGGCTCACCGCGGGAGCGGCTGCCGGAGCAGGCGCGGCCGGGACGGACGCCGCCTTGGCGAACGCCTGCTGGAAGCCGTCCAGGTCAGCGCGGACCGCCGCGGGGTCCTGCTGCGCGTGCCGCGGCGCCGCGGCCGGCTCCGGCTTGGCGACCGGTGTCGTGGTCAGCGTCGGCCCGGCGATCCCGGCCGACGGGATCGACGCGCCACCGGGCATCTGCGCCCCGGCCACCCGTCGCTTCAAGCCACCGCGCGATTCCTGCGGCTGTCCCGACGCGACCGGAGCCGCTTCCTGCTGCCTGTGCACCGGCGGTTCCGGTTGAGCCGCCGGAGCCTGGTGCTGCGCCTGCGGTTCCGGTGCCTGCAGGCGTGCGGGCGGCGGGGTCGCCGGTTGCGGCTGCTGCACAGGCGGGATGAGTCCCACGCCGGACGGCGCCTCGTCCGGGAACCACGAGAAGCCCGCTTGCATCTCGGCCGGCGGGATCCGCATCTCCGGCACGTCCGGCATTTCCAGCTTCGCCTGCGCCATGCCCTGCTGCGCCGCGCCCAGCTGGGCGGCGCTCTGCTTGGCCGCGGCCTGCTGGGCCGGGGTCACGGCACCGTTGGTCGCCTGCTGCCCGGCGGCGTGCGCGGCCGGTGCCTCGGGCGGCGGCGCGACCGGAGCCGGGCGGGTGTACAGCGACGGCGGGATGGCCACCCGTGCGGTGATACCGCCGCCGTGGGTCGGGATCAGGTCGACGGCCAGCGAGTGCCGTCGCGCCAGGCGGCCGACCACGAACAGGCCGAGCACACTGGTCGGTGCGACGTCGAGGCGTTCACGGTCGACCAGACGGCGGTTCTCCTCGGCCAGCTGCATCGGTTTCATCCCGATGCCGTGGTCGACGATGCTGATCACGCACGCGCCCTCGACGGTGAACGTGCTGTTGACCTCGACGAACGTGTCCGGCGGGGAGAACGACGTCGCGTTCTCCAGCAGCTCGGCGAACACCAGCACCACGTCGGCGCCGATCGGCGACGCCAGCGTGACGTCGTTCATGTCGCCGAGCCGGACACGTTGGTAGTCCTCGATCTCGGCCAGTGCCGAGCGCATCGCGTTGGCCATCAGCATCGGGCCGCCGAGACCGGTGTCGACCCGGGTCCCCGCGACCACCAGCAGGTTGTCGGCGCTGCGGCGAAGGCGGGTGGAGAGGTGGTCGAGCTGGTAGAGCCGTTCCAGCAGACGGGAATCCTGCTCGTTGCGCTCCAGTTCGTCCACCAGCGCCAGCTGGCGGCCCACCAGGTTCTGGGTGCGCTGCGCGACGTTGGCGAACATCAGGCTGACGTTGTGCCGGGACACGGCCTGCCGTTCGACCAGCCGGGCGGCGGTCGACTGGACCCGGTTGAACGCCACCGCCAGCTGCCCGATCTCGTCGCTGGACGACACCTTGATCTCGGTCAGCCTCGGTGCCTGCGCCTGCGCGGTCTCGGTGTCGCTGACCCGGACCAGTTCGGACTCGGCCAGTTCGGCGACGTTCGCGGCGGCGTCGGTCAGCTGTTTCAGCGGCGAGGCGATCGACCGGCTGACGAACACGGTGAGGAACGCGACCAGCGCGAACAACGCCGCCGCACCGCCACCGACGAGCCACGCGATGGCCTGCGCGGTGTCGGCACGCGAAGACGCGGCGTCGGTCAACTGGCTGGTGACGCGGTCCTGGACGGTCCGGCGCAGTGCCGACTGTGCGCCGACGGTGTTGAGCGCGTCGTTGGCGAACGACGCGATGGCACCGGAATTGCGCGGGTTCTCGGGCGGCATCCGCGTGGCGAGGTTGTCCACGGCGACCGCCGGTGGGCCTTCCGCCACCTGGACGACCAGGCTGGCGTGCTCGACGTCGGCCTGCTGGACGAAACGTTCGGTGAACATCTTGGCCTGCTGGGTCGCGTCGTCCAGCAGGACCTGGCCGGTCGCGCGGTTGAGCGCGGCCGCGATCAGCGCCATTCCGCGCAGTTCGCCGTATTCGTTGGCGCGCAGCAGCGCTTCCAGCGCGGTCAGCTGCCTGGTGCCTTCGGCGTCACTGGTCACCTGCGGGACGAGCCGCAGCGAGTTGATGACCGCTTCGATGTTGGCGTGGTACGTACGCGCCACGCTGTCCGCCGATGTACCGCGGCGCAACGCGCTCTGCCGCAGCTCCCGCAGCGACCCGAGCCGGGTCAGCGCGGTCGCGAGCTCCTCGCTCACCTCGTCGCCGAGTGTCGAGCGGACCTGCGCGACGGTGTCGTCGACCTTGCGCTGCTGGCGTTCCAGCGTCGCGCTGTCGGAACTCGGCGCGGCCAGGTACGTCGCGGTGAGCAGCCGCTCCCGCTGCAGTTCCCAGACCAGGCCGCCGACCTCACGCGTGTAGCGCGCGGCGTCCGCGGTCTGGCCCGCCGACGCGGCGCTGTTGGCCTGCACGATGACGAACGGCGTCGCCACCATCAGCACCGCTGCCAGCGGCAGCAGGAGGAGCAGGTTCAGCTTGCCCCGGATGCCGAGCCTGCCGAGAAGTTTCCTGTCCTTGTCCTGCCTCGACGGCCGTTTCAGGTGCTTCATGCCACCTCCTCCTGCTGCTGTGCGACTCAGCTGACTTTGTGGTGTTGCGCGCGGACGAGATCTTCGATCGTCGCCCGCAGTGCGAGGAACTCGGGGGTGCGTTTGATCTCCAGCTCCCGGTCAGCGGGAAGGTCGACCGCGATGTCCGACGCGACCCTGCCGGGCCCGGATTCCATCACGACCACCCGCGACCCGAGGAAGACGGCCTCCTCGACGTCGTGGGTGACCATCAGCACGGTCGTACCGGTGTCCTGCCACACCTGGCGGATCAGCACCTGCATGTCCTCTTTGGTCTGCACGTCCAGTGCCCCGAACGGTTCGTCGAGCAGCAGCACTTCCGGTTCACACGCCAGCGCACGCGCGATCGCCACGCGTTGCTGCTGGCCACCGGAAAGTTGCCGTGGCAACGACTTGCGCAGCGCGGTCAATCCGGTCTCGGCAAGGTACCAGTCCACCCGGCGTGCCCGTTCGGCCGAATCGACCGGCAGCAGCTCTAGTCCAAAAGCGACATTGCGTTCCACCGTTCGCCACGGGTAGAGGCTGCCCGCCTGCGGCACGAGCCCGCGGTCGGGCCCCGGTCCCGCAACCGCGTTTCCGTCCACAGTGATCGTGCCCGCCGACGGTGTGTCCAAACCCGCGACCAGTGACAACAAGGTCGACTTGCCCGACCCGCTGGCCCCGCACACGCACACGAAGTCGCCGCGCGAGACCTTCAGGTCGATGCCGTCCAACGCGTTCACCGTGCCACCGCGGACGGGGAAGCGCTTGCTCACGCCCGCGATCTCCAGCAGTCCTGAACCGGTCATGCCACCCACCGTCCGACTCGGTCACGCAACAGCCGCAGCAACAGGTCGGTGAGCACGCCGCAGACACCGATCACGATCAGCACGGCGAAGATCTCGTCCGTCGACAGGAAACGCTGTGCCTGCATGATCTTGCGGCCGAGACCGGTCGTCGACGCGACCACCTCGGCGACCACGACGAGGTTGAACGCCGCGGCGACGTTGACCCGGATCGCGTCGATGATGCCCGGCAGCGAGTGCGGCACGATCACCTTGCGCAGCACTTCGTTACGTCGGGCGCCGAGCGTGTACGACACGTTGATCAACTGCGGCGGAACGGATCGAACCACATCGGCGGTCATGAACGTGTTGTAGAAGACCGTGCCGATGAAAAGGACACCGATCTTGAGCTCCTCGCCCACACCCAGCCAGATCATCAGCAAGGGGATGAACGCGCTGGCAGGCAGGTACCGGAGCATGCTCATGATCGGCTCGAAGAACGCGCGGCCCGCCGAGAACGTGCCGATCGCCATGCCGATCGGCACCGACACCAGTATCGCGAGCCCGAACCCGTACAGGATGCGCTCGACCGTGGCCCACAGGTCGGTGAAGAGCTGGCCGGACTGCGCCATCTCCCACCCGGCCGCCACCGTCGCCACCGGCGACGGCAGGAACGTCGGGTCCACCACTTCCGTCGCGCTGAGCAGCACCCAGACCAGCAGGGGGACGGCGAACCCCATGACCGTCAGCGTCAGCTTCGCGCTCCGCGAGATCGGCTTGCGGATGCTCAGCAACGCCGACTGCGTCTTGGGTCTGGACCGCCGCGGCAGCGGCGCCCAGTCCTTATGGTTCGGCTGTGCCGCCGTCGCGACACCGCCCCGCTCCGCGCGTTCCGCTTCGAGGAATCGCTGAGCCGCTGCCTGTTCGTCGGCGGAGACGCGGTTCGCCTCGGCGGGTTTCACTCCTTTACCGCCTTGACAAAGGTGTCGTCGAACAGACCGTCAAGGTTGGGCTGGTTCTTGGCGAGCCCGGTGTTCATCAGGAAGTCCGAAGCCAGCCGCGCTTGGTGGTTGAGGTGCTGCGGCGTGGTGCCCGGGGTGAACGCGTCCAGGTTCTGCTTGCGCGTGAAGATCGACGTGCCGGAGTCGTAGTCCTCGTACTCCTTCACGCTCACGCCCCCGCGCTTGGACATGATGTCCATCGCCTGCTGGCGGTTGGCCTTGATCCAGGCGACGGTCTCGAACCAGGTGTTCACCATGCCCTGCACGGCCTGCGGGTTGTTCTTGACCACCTCGGCCTTGAACACCAGGTGGTCCGGGATGGCACCGGGGAACTCCGCGGACGTGGCGATCGGACGGCTGCCCGGCCGCTCGAGCGCCTTGGTGGTGAACGGGGCGAACGCGCCGACCGCGTCGATCTTGCCCGCGACGAACGCGGCGGCCGCGGCGTCGGTGGCCATCGGGGTCAGCTCGATGTCCTTTTCGGTCAGCTTCGCCTCGGCCAGCGCGAGCAGCAGCAGGTAGTGGTCCACGGTGCCCTGCTCGACCGCGACCTTCTTGCCCTTCAGGTCGCCGACGCTGTTGATGCCCTCCCTGGCGATGATCTTGTCGTTGCCCGTGGAGTTGTCGTTGACGAGCACGACCGTCTGCTTCGCGCCACCGCTGACCGACGTCAGGGTGTCGTTGAGCGTCTGGGAGTTGGCGTCGATCGCACCGGTCGCCAGCGCGTTGATGCTGTCGGTGTAGACGTCGAACCACTTCAGCTCGACATCGAGGCCGTTCTTCTTGAACAGGCCCTGGTCCGCGGCGACCTGCCACGGGATCCAGCCGGGCCAGGCCGAGAATCCGATGGTGAGCTTGGCCGACGACGACGCCGTGCTCGACGAGCAGCCGGAAAGGCCTGCCACACCGAGCATTCCGGCGGCGCACACGACCGCGGTCAGTAGACGGGTAAGGGGACGGGATCGCACAACGAACTCCAGGGGGACGGGGTAGGGGAGTTCCGGATTGTTGGGTTTTCCAGCGGGTGTCCGGCCGTCAGGCGGCTGTCCGGTCCGGACTGGACGAACCGGGGGTGGCCAGTGCGGTGGTCCGCGCGGCGATCATCGTGTGATCCCGGTGCGGGTGTCCGGTGTGGTCATCCGGCGGGCGGTGCTCCGGCACCCCGGCGGTGGGGCGGTCGAGCGTGGTATTCCGTGGGAAAGCAACCGGCCGGGGCTGGCCCGGACGGCGTGGTGTGCGTCCGTTCGTCCAGAGCGGTTCGCCGAGTGTCCACTTGGCAATCGAAGTGGATGGTCCCGATTCGCCCGCGATTGGAGTGTCGCGCCGGGGTGTCGACGAGCGCGACCGGGAATGCGCATGGCGCATGGCCTGGTGGGAAAGTCCTCACCGTACGGTGCTGTGAGGAACGTGCTGACGCTTCTCACGGCCTCTCTGCCCCATGCGGTCGTAGGCAGCGCCGCCCCGTGTGCCACGACGGTGCGGGCCTGCGCCCCGTAACCGCCGTACAACGGAGCGTCACCAGACCTGGTCATTCTGGTACACCCTCCACACCGCTTGCTGCTCGCCGGCGAACGTAGAGGACTCGTTGCGAAACCCGGTCGCTCCCTCGTGAATACCTAGCGAACCGTGCGCAGAGCCCGACGCCCTTCGCCTCCCGGCGGACAGCTTAGCGACCACCGCAAGTGCCCGATCACATACGCACGCAGCACTGATGCTGCCGGATGGCGGAATTCGCTGGGATTTCCCGCCTCGCCGGCCACCCGTCGGCGCCCAGTTAGTGGGACACCTCACCTGGGATGATGTGGGTCATGACCCATCCGTTGATCCTTTCGCTGGCCGACCCCGGTGCCGACCTCGTCACAGTCGGCGGCAAGGGGGCGTCGCTCGCGCGGCTGACGGCCGCCGGAATACCTGTTCCGGCCGGTTTCTGCGTCACGACCAGCGCACATCGCGATTTCGTATCGGCTTGCGGCGATGTGGTCCCGTCGGCGGTGGCCGATGCCGTCCGTTCGGCCTATTCCGCTTTGGCACACGGGAATCCGGTGCCCGTCGCGGTCCGTTCCTCGGCCACGGCCGAGGATTCGGCCGAGTTGTCCTTCGCCGGGCAGCACGACACGTTCCTCAACGTGACCGGGGACGGCGACGTGCTCGACGCGGTCCGGCGCTGCTGGGCGTCACTGTGGACCGAACGCGCTGTTCACTACCGCGCTGGTAACAACGTCTCGTCGCCGGACATGGCGGTCGTGGTGCAGCTGATGGTGCCCGCCACGGCCGCGGGTGTGATGTTCACGGCCGACCCGGTCACCGGTGCACGCGACACCGTGGTGATCAACGCCGCGTGGGGCTTGGGCGAGGCCGTCGTCAGCGGGGACGTCACCCCGGACACCTACACGCTGGCCGGTGGCGCGGTGCGGTCGGTGATCGCGGAGAAGACCGTGATGACCGTGCTCACCGCGGACGGCACGGCGACTGACCCGGTACCGGTCCCGAAGCGTTGCCAGAGAGTGCTTTCCGACGACCAGGTGCGTGAACTGGGCGCGCTGGGCAGGCGGATCGAGCAGGTGTGCGGCACGCCGGTGGACGTCGAATGGGCTGTCCACGATGGACAGTTCACGATCCTGCAGGCGCGGCCGGTCACCACCCTGCCCGTGCCGTTCGAGGTCTGGAACGACACGCTGCTCGGCGACTACCTGTGGACGTGCGCCAACCTGCGTGAGGCGGTGCCGAGCGTGATGACCCCGGCGACGTGGTCGCTGGCGCGGTCGTTCGCCCTGCCGCCGATCGCCGGTCACCCGACTTCCGGCAACATCGGCGGCCGGTTCTACCTCAACGTCAGCACCGCGATGGCTGTGCTGACCGCGCTCGGTCTCGCGGGCGTGGCACGCCGCACGGCCACGCAGATCTTCGGCGAGATCCCGGCCGGGATGCCCATCCCGCAGCTCGCGGTCTCGCGGCTCGCGGTCCTGCGCGCGACCGTGTCGGCCGCGGCGCGGCTCGGCCGGGACTTCCGCGCGTACCGCAAGAACCTCGACGCGCTGGTCGCCGCCAACCCGCGGCGCTGTTCCGCCTTGCGTGCCAGGATCTCCGCCACGTCGTCGGCCGGTGAGCTGGCGCGGCTGTGGCGTTCGGACATCGCGGACCTGCTGGTGGCGTGCCGCACGTTCGACGCCGGAGCCCGGCAGGCGGGCGCCGCGCGTCTGGGCGTCAGGCTCGGTGAACTGGCCGGCCCGTCGGACGCGGCGTTGTTGTTGTCCGGATTGCACACCTCGACGGACGAATTGGCCAGCCTCGGTCCGGTGATGGGCCTCGCGCGGTTGCGGCGCGGCGAGATCACGGCGGAGGAATACCTGCAGGCGTGGGGGCACCGCGGGCACGACGAGTTCGAGATCTCGGTGCCGCGGGCGGGCGAGGATCCCGCGTGGATCAAGCGCCTGCTCGACGGCATGACGTCATCGCCGGAGGACCTGCTCGTCCGCCAGGCCGCCGCCCGTGCCGGGGCGTGGGAACGGTTGCGTGCGGCGCACCCGCGCGAAGCCCGGCGCCTGGCCGGGAAACTGGAGCGCGCGGCCGAGTCGGCGCGCAAACGGGAACGGGCCCGCTCGGAGTTCGCCCGGTCGTTCTGGGTGTTCCGCGTCTTCGCGCAGCGGGCGAGCGAACTCACCGGGCACGACATGTTCTTCCTGTCGTTCAACGAGATCGTCGACGTGCTCGACGGCGCGACCGGTCCGCTGGCCGCGATCCCGGCCAGGCAGGCCGCGTACGCGCACTACTCGGCGCTGCCGCCGTACCCGACGCTGATCAGCGGCCGGTTCGACCCGGAGGACGCCGTGGACGCCGGGCCGGACGCCTCGGCGATCACCGGCTTCGCGGGCGTGCCCGGTGTGGTGACGGGCACGGCACGTGTCGTGTCCACTGTGGAGGAAGCGGAGGCGTTGCGGGACGGCGAGATCCTGGTCACAACCGTGACCAACATCGGGTGGACGCCGCTGTTCCCGCGAGCGGCCGCGGTTGTCACGGACATCGGCGCGCCGCTCTCGCACGCCGCCATCGTCGCCCGCGAGCTCGGCATCCCGGCGGTCGTCGGGTGCGGCAACGCGACCAGCGCGCTGTCCACGGGCGACCGGATCCGCGTCGACGCAGGCAAGGGGACGGTCACCCGGCTCGGTTGAGAGGCCGATGTTGACACGCGGGTCCGGGTCGTCGAGATCTTCCCGCGCGGCCCACGGCATACTGGCGCTTCCTGATCCGTGCCGTGGGGGTGTGAATGAGCAAGCGGGCTTTCGGGTACGCGGTCACCGCTTTGTTGCTGGTCGCGGGCCTGATCGCGGCCTTCATGACCATGCAGGCGCCGCCGGCGCGGCAACCGGCACCGCCGAAGCCCGTGCGGGTGTACTGGGCGGACTCGACGGAGCTGGACATGGCCGATCCGGCCGCGAACCTGGTCTGGCAGCAGGCGAAACGCGAACTGGCGGGGTTCGGGGTCGGCGACAAGGAGCTGGCGAACGGCTACGCGGTCGACCTGACGATCGACCCGGAAACCCAGGCCAAAGCCCGCCGGATCCTGGACGAGACGCTCGCGGGCCAGCCGGAGAACCTCCGGACGGCGTTGGTGGCGGTCGACCCGAAGACAGGCAGGGTGGTCGCCTACAGCGGGTACAGCACGCGGAAACCGGACGTCGACTTCGCCGCGTCCTGGCAGAACACGGGCGGGGCGTTCCTGCCGTTCGTCCTGGTGGGGCTGCTGAAGCACAAGGACCGTCCGCTGGCGAACCACGTGTACGACGGCACGTCCGGGCGAAGGTTCGGCAGCGTGCTGATCACCAATCCGCCGGGGCCGGACTGCGGGCGGTTGTGCCCGGTGGCCACCGCGATGAAGGATGACGTGTACACGGTGTTCGCCGACATCGCCTTCAACGAACTGGGATCCCAGGCGGTGGTCAATGCCGCGGTGGCGAGCGGGATGCCCGATCGGATCGGCGACGCGGGTGAGCGGCTGGACGGACAGCTGGAGCTCGGCATCGCGCTCGGCGGCGGGAAGTACGTCGCCCGCCCGCTGGACATGGCGGGCGCCTACGCGACGTTCGCGGCGGGAGGCGTGAAGCACATTCCGCACCTGGTCGCCAAAGTCCGCAATCCGGAGAACAACACGACCGTCTACGACGACGCCGCGTCGGCGCCGCCAAGGCCCGCGTACGACACGGACGACAAGAAGAACTTCAGGACAGCCCGGACGGTCACCGAGACCCTGCTGCCCGCCGGTCCGCCGTGCGCCGGGAACCGGCCCTGTGCGGGCAAACCGGGAACCCACACCTGTGCCAAGACGGAGAAAACCGGAACCGGCGACGCCTGCGCGACGTGGATGGTCGGCTACACACCGCAGATCTCGACAGCGGTGTGGGTGGGATCGGCGGACTCGTCAGCGCTGAAGGACAGCGCGGGCAACCCGTTGACAGGCAAGGGCATGGCCGGGAAAGCCTGGCAGGTGTTCATGGACGACTACCTGACGGGCAAGCCGGTCGAGCAGTTCCCGCCGCTGTCCTGAGGTTGCTACAGGCCCAGGAGTTTCTGCTTGGCCGCGGTGAACTCGCCGTCGGTGAGTATCCCGCTCTTGTGCAGCTCGCCCAGTTCACGCAGCCGCCGGAGCATGGCGTCGGGATCGTCCGCGCCCGGTGAGTTCGGGCCCCGTGAGTTCGGGCCCGGTGAGTTCGGGCCCGGTGGATTCACACCAGTGGAGTTCAGGTCCCGGGAGCCCGGGACGGGCAGCGCGGCCGGGCCGCCGACCGGGTGCGGCAACCGGGACACCACGGCAGCGGCGACCAGGGCCGTGGTCCCGCCCTCCCGCTGGACACCCCACGCCAGGCTGTTGCGATCGTGTTCCGGCGCGGGCAGCGTGGTCACGCCCCTGGTCTGGAACCGCAGGTACCCGTAGCCGAAACCGCTCTGCGGGCGCCATTCGACGGACGTCACGTCCGACAGTGCCAATTGGACAGGACCGGCTTCCTGCTTGCCTTCCTTGGCCATCCAGCCCCAGTCCAACCGGACGAACTCGCCGTCGAACGTGGCGGTGCCGTCACCCGCGGTCGCCGAGATCGGCACACTCGGCGCGGGCAGCAGGTAGCCGGGCACGGGATCCTGGGAAACCTGCTGGACCAGCAACGCCGTCCGCACCGCCTCGACGAAGTACTGGCCGGTCCCGGTCTGGCCGGTGTCCACGGCCAGCAGGTACGGGTCGGCGCTGTCACCGAGCAGCCCACCGGTCGCCTGGGTCAGGGGATCCGCGCCTTCGCGCAGCCGCAGCCGCAACCGGCCGCCTTTGCGGCCGGGCTCGTAGGACGTGCCCGCGATGGCCTCGACCGGAACGGACAACTCACCGATCGCCTGGCGCAGCTTGTGCACACCGCGGCCGTGGCCCGGTGCGATCCGCAGGTACTCCAGGTCGAACGTCCACGTCGCGTCGCGCCCCCGCACTTCGTCCATGGCAGAACCATGCCATGGCCCGCTCCGGGGAGCGGGCCACGGGGTGCCTATCGGGGTGTCACCACGAAATCGGCACCTGTCGCCGGCCCGCCGGGGCGGATCAGGATCGGCCGCGCGGCCGGGAACGACGAGGCGTTCTTGTACCAGTACTCGTGATACGGCGGCTTCGCGTGATCGGTGTACACGATCTTCACGAGTTGGTGCCCGGCGGCGACGTTGGTGAACTTGTAGTCGCCCTTGTCGTCCGGGAACGTGTAATACGCGACGATGTCGCCCGTGATCGCGTTGTAGACGCCCACGTCACCCTGGACACCGTTTGTCTTGACGTTGCCGCTGATGGTCTTGCCCGGCACGAGAAGCGCGTCCGCGGTCGACGTCTGTCCGACATGGACTCGAACGTGACCGGCGGCCGACTGCGACGGCTGGTCACCCGACCACTGCCACCCGTGGGAACCCACGTTGTCGATGAAGTGCACAGGCCACCGGTACGGGCCGAGCCCGTCGAGGGCGTACCTGCCGTCTTCCTTGGTGCGGTTGGGCTTGCTGGGCGGCAGGACGTCGTAGCGGTGCCCGCCGCGCGGGAACGCGCACACACCGGCGACCGGTTTGCCCGTCGCCTTGTCGGTTACTGTGCCGGTGATCGAACCCGCGCGGTCCAGCAGAACCGACACCGCCGTCGTTTCGCGTGCGACGGCCTTGTGCGTCTTCGCGGTCAGGCGGCTGCCGGTGCCCCCGTTCGCGCCGACCCATTGCGCTCCGTGCACGCCGTCCTTGGCTTCGGCCCACAGTTGGTACTCGCCTGGAACGACCCGGTTCACCTCGACACGACCGTCCGCGCCGGCGCAGTCCAACGGGCCTTCACCGAACGTGCCGTGCCCGGTCTTCGGGTACACGCAGGCGTTCGCGACCGGGGCCTTGGTGGCGGCGTCGCGGACAGTCGCGACGATCGTGGCCGCCGGTGCCAGCTTGGCCCGTACGGTGGCCGTCTGGTCGGCGACGACCGTGACCTTGCCGCGCTCGTCGAAGTAGTCGGACAGCGAGCCCTCCACGCTGGTGTCGTACTCACCGGGCGGGATGTCGTTCAGCGTCAGCGAGCCGTTGTCGTGCAGCCCCGCCTGGTCGGCGACAACTCGGCGCAGAACGCCCGTACAGGTTCGCCGGTGTCCACGGCAGAAGCAGTGAACGTGACAGTCCCGGCGGCGAACAGCGCGTCGTCGACGACCGTGTCCTCGCCCGGCCGCACCGCGACCACGTCGGCTTCGGCCTCGGTCCTCTTGCGGTGCGCCCACTGCGTGGGCAGTGAAACAGGGCCCATCCACGGATCGAACCGGACTTTGTACTGCTCGCCCGTTGCGGTCACGCCGGGCAGCACGTACTTGCCGTCCGCGCCCGTCTGGGTGTCGTGGCGGAACCAGCCAGTCGTGCTCTGCGCGGTGACTCGCGCGTTCGGGACCGGCTCGCCGGTGCTCTTCGTCAGTTGGCCGACGATCCGGCTGTCCAACGGCGGCTGCGCGGTCGCCACGGGAGCGGCAGCCAGCATCACTGCGATCATCGGCACAGCCGGCACTCGCGTTCTTCGCAAGGTAGAACCCCCATGTCCCCACCGGCCGGACTGACCGGCTGCCTGCGTATCGCCGGACGACCGGAGGCGATTACCGCCATTCCGGATAGTGCTGCACTCGCAGCAACCCCCTGGTCGGCCGGGTCGAGCCGGGTTAGCCTGACGGCGCCGAGCAGTGGGACAGGGGGAGCCTGACGATGAGACTGCTTACTCTTGCCGCGTTGACCGCGAGTGCGCTCGTGTCCGGTGGAAACGCGCACGCCGGCGCCGATCTCGTGCGGGTGTCCGGGCCGTCGCCGTTTCCCGTCGCCTGCAGTGAGTCAGGACCGGGCACTGTGTACCCCAACGCCGAGGTGCAGCCGCATCTGGCTGTGAATCCGCGCAATCCGGCGCACCTCGTCGGCACCTACCAGCAGGACCGGTGGTCCACTGTCGCCTCGCAGGGCGTGCTCGCCGCCACGTCCTTCGACGGCGGCCGGACGTGGAAGCGGTCCGTCCCGGCCACTTCGGAGTGTTCCGGTGGGACGGACCTCAAGCGGGCCACGGACTCCTGGGTCGCTGTCGGACCGGACTCGACTGCGTACCTGGCCACTTTGGCCATGACGAAGGGTTTCTTCGAGCCCGGCTCCGAGCACGCCGTCCAAATCTCGCGGTCCGGCGACGGCGGGTTGACCTGGGGCACGGCAACGGTTCTGGCGCGTGAAGGCGGCCCGGCTGTTTTCAACGACCTGCCTGCCGTGACGGCCGATCCGTCGGACCCGCGCCTGGTCTACGTCACCTGGACGCGGATCGAACTCCTCGGCGGCACCGATTTCACGGGCACGACCCGGCTGGCGCGCAGCACGGACGGCGGACGGACGTGGGAACCGCCGAAGGTGATCCACGACCCGGGCCGCAACAACCAGACCATCGCCAACAAGATCGTGGTCCGGCCGGACGGCACGCTGGTCAACGCCTACACGCGCTACTACCCGGCCGCGGGCGGCACCTTCCAGTTGGAGGCGGCGGTTGTCCGGTCCTCGGACAAGGGCCGCACCTGGTCCGCGCCGAGCAAGGTCGCCGACATCACCAAGGCCGGAGTCCATGACCCGGGGACGGGTACCCCGATCCGGGACGGTTCAAGCTTCGTCCAGGTCGCCGCGGGTGGCCGTGACCTGTACACCGCATGGCAGGACTCCCGGTTCGGCGGGGGCACGCGGGACGGGATCGTGCTGGCCCGCTCCAGCGACGGCGGTGTGACGTGGAGTGCTCCGGTGCAGGTCAGCGCGGACGCGTTCGCGCCCGCGCTCGCGGTGCGCCGGGACGGCGTTGTCGGCGTGTCTTATTACGACCTGCGCGACAACACCTCCGACCCCGCGACACTGCCCGCCAACCTGCGGTTGGCCACGTCCCGCGACGGCGTGCGGTGGTCCGGGCAACGCGTGGCCTCGTTCGACTACGCGGGAGCACCGACAGTCGGCCAGCCCCCTTCGCTGTACCTGGGGGATTACCACGGGCTGGTGGCGTCCGGGAGTGCGTTCGTCCCGTTGTTCCCCATGGCGGGCAAGGATCCGGCGAACCGGTCGGACGTGTACACCGCGCGGGTTCAGCCGAAAGCGGGGTTGTGACCCAGTGGTCTAAACCTCTACGTTGAGGGGACCCTGCAGATCACTTCTGGCGGCGCGAGCCGGTGGTTGACACGCCGGTTGCCAGGTCGTGCCCCAGAAGGGAGCCATCAATGGCTCGATTGTCACGTCTACTCGGCCTCGGTCTCGGCCTGGCGCTGCTGGCCGCGCCGGTGCCCGCGTCGGCGGACGCGCCCCAGGTCCAGGCGGACGTCTGCGCCGTGAAGTCCAGGCCGGGCGGAAAAGTGCTCCAAGGCTACTGGGAGAACTGGGACGGCGCCGCCAACGGCGTGCACCCGCCTTTCGGCTGGGTTCCCATCAACGACGCCCGGATCAAGAACGCCGGTTACAACGTCATCAACGCCGCGTTCCCGGTGATCCGCGGCGACGGCACCGTGTTGTGGGAAGACGGCATGGACGCGACGGTGAAGGTGTCGACACCCGCCGAGATGTGCGCGGCCAAGGACGCGGGCGCCACCATCCTGATGTCCATCGGCGGTGCCACGGCCGGGATCGACCTCAACTCGTCGGCCGTCGCCGACAGGTTCGTCACCACGATCGTGCCGATCCTGAAGAAGTACAACTTCGACGGCATCGACATCGACATCGAGACCGGGCTGGTCGGCAGCGGCAACATCAACTCGCCGTCGCCGTCGCAGGCCAACCTGATCCGGATCATCGACGGTGTGCTGGCGCAGATGCCGTCGAACTTCGGCCTGACGATGGCACCGGAGACCGCGTACGTGACCGGCGGCAGCGTCGTCTACGGCTCGATCTGGGGCGCCTACCTGCCGATCGTGAAGAAGTACGCGGACAACGGCCGCCTGTGGTGGCTGAACATGCAGTACTACAACGGAAGCATGTACGGCTGCTCCGGTGACTCCTACCAGGCCGGTACTGTGCAGGGCTTCCGCGCGCAGACCGACTGCCTCAACAAGGGCCTGGTCATCCAGGGCACCACGATCCGCGTGCCGTTCGACAAGCAGGCCCCGGGCCTGCCCGCGCAGCCGGGCGCGGGCGGCGGGCACATGTCGACGAGCCTGGTCGCGCAGGCGTGGAACGCTTACGGCGGTGCGTTGAAGGGCCTGATGACGTGGTCCATCAACTGGGACGGCTCCCGCAACTTCTCGTTCGGCAACAACGTCAAGTCGTTGCAGGGACGGAGGTAGGAGTCAGGGCGCCCCGTCGGACGCGGGCGGGGCGCCTCGCCGCAACAGGTAGGTGTCCATGATCCAGCCCTTGCGTTCGCGGGCCTCGGCCCGCGCCGCGACGATCCGGTCGGCCACTTCGGACAGCGGGCCGCTGATCAGGATCTCGTCCGGTGTCCCGAGGTAGGCGCCCCAGTAGATCGTCGCGTCCTGGCCGGTGTGGGCGGTGAAGGCGGTCCGCGCGTCGAGCATCACCACCACGTCGTCCACATCGGACGGCCAAGCCCCGGCGAGCCTGCGGCCGGTGGTGATCTGCACCGGCCTGCCGACCTGGTTGAGCGGAACCCGGTGCCGGGCGACCAAGGCGGAAACGCTGCTGACACCGGGAATCACCTCGATGTCGAGCTCGAAGCCACGAGCGGCGATGTCATCGAGGATCGCGAGAGTGCTGTCGTACAGCGTCGGATCGCCCCAGACAAGGAAGGCGCCGGTCTGCCCGTCGGCCAGTTCGGCCGCGATCAACTCCTGGCAGACGTCCGCGCGCCGCCTGCGCCAGTCATCCACCGCCTCGACGTACGCGTCGGTGGTGCGGTCGCGCTCCGGATCGCGACCATGGACCACCCGATAACCGCCATCCGGGGCGTACCGCCGCAGAATCTCCTGGCGCAGGTCGACCAGATCCTGCTTGACCTCCCCCTTGTCCAGCACAAAGAAGACGTCGACCCGGCGCAGCGCACCGACCGCCTGCATGGTGATGTGCTCGGGGTCACCCGCGCCGACGCCGATTACCAGGATCTTCCGCATGGCCACCAGTGTCCCCCATCAGCCGCCTCGCCAGCGACTTCGGTGCCACCACGAGTCGGCTACCGGTCACCAGGCACACGAAAGCAGCGAAGAATCCGCAACGGTGGCGGTTGTGCAACGGAACTCGCAGTGGTGGTGGTCTTGCGACGGAGCCCGTAGCGGTGCGGGCTTTGCACCAGGGCCGCAGAGAACAGGGCCGCAGTGAAAAGGGGGCCGCAGTGAAAAGGGGGCCGCAGTGAAAAGGGGGCCGCAGTGAAAAGGGGGCCGCAGCAGTGTCGGCTTGCGACAAAACCCAAGAACGGCGCCGATTTTGCAAAGGGTAGGGGCGCCCATACGCTTGTCCGGGCGAGGAGAGCCCCGCAAGCATGCGAAGCTGCTCAAACACATGACATGGGGCGGGGCTCCACCTGTACGGCTCTCCTCGGGCGCCCCAGGGCCCCTTTGTCAAATCGGCGCCGCCCCAGCCCGCTGAGACTCAAAAACAAGAGATCAGAAAAAGACACCAGAAACCAACACCTGACACCGGAAACCAGACACCAGAGACTCAAGAAACCGGAAGACCCGAAACCCAGCTCAGGGCAAGATAGAGTCGACGTAACCACCATCAACTCGAACAGCACCGCCAGTAGTAGCGGAAGCAAGCGGAGAACTGAGATACACCACCATGTTCGCGATCTCCGCAGGCTCAATCAACCGCTGCAGCAACGACTGAGGACGATGCGACCGCATGAACTCGCGCTGAGCCTCATCCCACGGCATGTCCTTGTCGACGAGCTGGTAAACGAAGTCCTCGACGCCGCCGGTGTGCGTCGGCCCGGCGATCACCGAGTTGACCGTCACACCGGTGCCCGCGGCGGCCTTGGCGAACCCGCGTGACACGCCGAGCAGCGCCGTCTTGGACACGCCGTAGTGGATCATCTCGGCCGGGGTGACGATGGCCGAGTCGCTGGCGATGTACTGGATCCGGCCCCAGCGGTTCGCGGCCATGCCGGGCAGGTACGCGCGGGTCAGCCGGATCGCGGCGAGCACGTTCACCTCGAAGTAGCGGCGCCAGTCGTCGTCGCTGATGTCCAGGGGGTCCTGCGCGCCGAAGATGCCGAGGTTGTTGACCAGGATGTCCACGTCCGGCACGGCGCCGAGCACCTGTTTGGTGCCTTCGTCGGTCGACACGTCACCGGGCGCGGCGACGAAGTCCGCGCCGCCGAACTCCTCGATCGCTGCGGCCACCTTCCCCGCGCTGCGGCCGTTGATCGCCACCCGCGCCCCGGCCGCGGCCAGTCCGGTCGCGATCGCCGCGCCGATGCCCTGCGTCGAGCCCGTGACCAGCGCGGTCTTGCCGGAAAGGTCCAGCTGCATGACGTGATCTCCTCCTCGTGGCAGGGCCTCGCCCCATCATCCGGCACGCAACCTGATCACGCAGTGCGGTGTCTGACCTGGTATGGCGGGGAGGAATCCGGACTGGCCTGGGCAGGTGCCCTGGAACCGCTGATCGCGGCGATGGTGGCCTAGTGGGCTGGTGCTGGAAACCGCGCACCGCTTGGACATGGCCAGGTACGTGCGTGCGGAGGACCTGTCTGTGCTGCGAGATCGCCTGGTAGGGGCCGGAAGGGGCTGACCAGACGGCTGCGGCGCCGGTAATCCCTTGAGCTGGACTGCTGTTTACGTGACCGAGGCGGGCCGTGGTGGCGCCGGGCCGTGTTTCCCCGGGCCGGAGGGCGGGACCGTGTGCTTCGGCGCGTCCGGTTCGGTCACCCAGGTCAGTCGTGGGCGTCAAAAGCGCGTGGCACAGGGGCTCGCGTCCATCGCGGCGGCGGACGGCACGCAGGCGATGGGTCCGTCGGACGTGACGGTCCTCGGCGGCTTCCCGGTGTTCACGACCGGTCTCGCGACTGCGCCGTCGAAGCGTGCCGAGCTGCCCGCGGCCGGTCAGAACGCGGGGCGTCTGCTGCTCGCGGCCGGTGGGCACGTCGTGCGGCTCGCCGACATCGCCGGGTACGAGGGGCAAGCCGACCCGGACGGTGCCGGTGCGGAGACGAACCCGGACTCGGTGGCCCTGACCTCGTCCGGTGCGGTCGTGGTCGACGCCGCGGGCAACTGCCTGGTCAGGATCGCTCCCAACGGGACGGTCTCGACCGTCGCGGTGTTCCCGGGGCAACTGGCCGACGCGCCGCCCCAGCTCGGGCTGCCGCCCGGCGCGAAGATCCCGGCGCAGGCGGTGCCGACCTCGGTCGTGCAGGGCCCGGACGGCGCCTTCTACGTCAGCCAGCTCACCGGATTCCCGTTCCCGGCCGGTCGCGCAAGCGTTTTCCGTGTCGTGCCGGGGCAGGCGCCGACCGTGTACGCCACCGGCTTCACCACCATCGGTGACCTGGCGTTCGACCGGGACGGCACGCTGTACGTGCTGGAGATCGCGCACAACGGACTGCTGTCCGGTGACCTGACCGGGGCGTTGATCCGCGTCGGGCCGGGTGGATCGCACCACGTCGTCACGACCGCGCTCACCGCGCCCGGCGGGCTGGCCGTGTCCGGTGGCGCCGCGTACATCTCCGACTGCGGTGTCTGCCCTGGCGCGGGCAGGGTCATCCGTCTGCCGCTGTGACGAGTGGACGGCGGTAAACGACTTGCGGTCAGTTGGCATCATGTCGGTCATGACCAACCAGGCGATCATCCTGATCACGGGGATCCAGGCGGCGGGAAAGTCGACCATCGCGCAACTGCTGGCCGAACGGCTGGAGCGGTCGGTGCACGTGCGGGGCGACGCGTTCCGGCGTTCGATCGTCAACGGTCGTGCCGACATGACGCCTGACCCGTCCGAGGAGGCGTGGCGGCAGTTGCGGCTGCGGTACCGGCTCACCGCGATGGCGTGCGACGAGTACTTCCGGGAAGGTTTCACAGTGGTCGCGCAGGACGTCATCATCGGCGCGCCGCTGGGCGAGATGGTGCGCCTGATCAAACAGCGGCCTTTGCTCGTCGTGGTGCTCGCGCCGCGTCCCGACGCGGTCCTGGCCAGGGAGACGGGCAGGGCCAAGGCCGACACCTACGACAAGTGGACGATCGACCTGCTGGACAAGGGCCTGCGCGAGGAAACGCCGAGGATCGGCCTGTGGCTGGACACATCGGACCAGACGCCTGAGCAGACCGTCGACGAGATCCTCAGCCGCGTCTGGACCGAGGGGTCCGTGGACTAGTAGCCCTGCTGCGGCGGGTAGCCGTAGGGCTGCTGGGGGTATTGCTGGGGCGGGTATGGCTGCTGGGGATAGTGCTGCGGCGGGTAGGGCTGCTGCGGGTACGGCTGCTGCGGATAAGGCTGCTGGTACTGCGGGTACTGCGGCGGCGGTGCCTGCTGCGGGTACCCCTGCGGCGGGTAGGGCTGTTGGTACGGCTGCGGAGCCGGTGGCTGCATGGGCTGCATCGGTTGCGCCTGCGGGGGAGCGGGCTGGTTGACCGGCAGCACGCCGACCAGGCTCGCCAGCTTGCCGAGGGTGTCGACGATGTCGTCGGCCTTGGTGCGGAAGAACGGGTTCTCCGCGTAGACGAGGTCCGTGCCGACCAGCGACCAGTTGTGCAGCTTCAGCTGCCGCATGGTGCTCATCACCGGTGGCGTCAGTACCTGCAGCGCCGCGTTCGGGTCGGTGTCGATCAGCTTGTACCAGCGGTTGAACTTGCGGTCCGGGGTCGGCGGCTCGGGGTACTGCTCGGTGTCGAACGCGGACTCGACGCTGGAGACGATCTGGAAGAACGGCATCGCCGCGGGCAGCGTGATCACCCAGACGCTGTCGATGGTGATCGTGTCGAGCTCGTTGACCTTCTTGTTGGTCCACCGGGTGTGCACGCTCGTGACGGTCGGGCGCCGGTGGAAGTCGAACATGGTGAACTGCAGGCCGTGGAAGTTGCCCTTGATCACGCCGAACGCCATGCGCTTGTCGCCGCGCTGGTTGAACGGCAGCACCTGCCAGCGCGTGAGCAGGTCGGGCATGTCCGCCCAGAACTGCCAGCCCGAACTCGTCGCCAGTTGGTAGCGCTCGTGGTTCGTGGTCTCGATGCGCTTTGCCTCATTGGTGTCCATGCACACCCCCAGTTGGATCGGGACAAGCCTACGACCGCGGCCCGGCGCGGGTCTCGCGGGACCTCGGATACGCCGGCCGGATGGCCGGTTCCCTTACGGCCGCGTGATCCCGGCCAGCAGGCTCCGCAGCAGGTTCGCCAGCTGCTCCCGTTCCTCGCCGGACAGGTGGCTGACCAGGTCGTGTTCCCGGCCGATCAGGGTTTCCACGCCGTGCTCGATGGTCTGGTGGCCGCGCTGGGTGAGTTCGACGGCCAGCGTCCGCTTGCCCGAGTCGGTCCTGGTGGTGCGCACCAGCCCGGCCTGCTCGGCGCGGGTCACCCGTTGCGTGATCGCGCCGCCGCTGACCAGGCACCACTCGGTCAGCTCGGTGGGGCTCAGCCGGTAGGGGCTGCCTGCCCTGCGCAGGGCGGCCAGCAGGTCGAACGTGGCGTTGTCGATGTCCAGTGTGGATAGTGTGCGGCGGCGCTCGTCCATCAGCAGCTTGGCGATCCGCAGTATCCGCCCGACGACTCCGATCGAGTCCAGCGGCATCTCCGGCCGCTCCCGCGCCCACTGCCGGGTGATCGCGTCGACGGCATCCGGTTCCATCGGTCCAGCCTAACTCGCTCTTTAGGTCTAAAGAACTGTGGTACGGTCGCCGGCATAGTTCTTTAGACCTAAAGAGGAGGAGTCATGTCCCGGATAGCCGTGGTGACCGGAGGCGGCACCGGCATCGGTCGTGCCGTCGCGGCCCGGCTGACCGCCCAGGGCGACCAGGTGGTGATCACCGGACGCCGCAAGGACGTTCTCGCCGAGACGGCCGCCGCGATCGGCGTGCACGCGGTCCCGTTCGACGCCGCCGACCCGGCCGCGGTGGCTGTCGCGCTCGCCGACCTGCCGGACCGGGTGGACGTGCTGATCAACGCGGCGGGCGGCAACACCGACCTGCCCGGTGGCCCGCCGGACGAGACGGACCTGGCCGCCGTCCGCGCTTCCTGGCTGGGCAACTTCGAGGCCAACGTGATGAGCGCGGTGCTGGTCACGACGGCACTGCTGCCCAGGCTCGCCGACAACGCCAGGATCGTGAACCTCGGCTCCGTCACAGCCCGTTCCGGGCAGGGCGGCTACGGCGCCGTCAAGGCCACTGTGGAACCGTGGACCTCGGAGCTGGCGTTCCGCCTCGGCGCTCGGGGGATCACCGCCAACGTCGTGTCACCTGGCCCGACCGAAGGCACGGACTTCTTCCGCGGCGGTGACTTCCCGGCCGCGCGGCGGGAGTTCGTCCAGTCGCGCAGTGCGGACGGGCGGCTCGGCACCGTCGACGAGGTCGCGGCGGCCATCGAGTTCCTCGCGTCCCCGGCGGCGTCACACCTCACCGGGCAGGTGATCCACGTCAGCGGCGGCATGCACCTCGGCCGCTAGCGAGCGGCTCCGTGGACCATGAGGTGCATGGCCGCCAGCGCACGCCAGGTCGGCGGCATCCGCGCGCCCAGGTCACGCAGTCCGGCCAGCAAAGCCGGGTCGTTCTGCGGGAACGCGTCCCGCTGGCCGAGCCGGAACCCGACATCGGGCCGCGTCGATCCCCAGCCGCCCACGATCTCGGTGGCGTCGTGCACCGGCACGCCGATCCCGACGAGGCTGTCCACGTCCAGCCCGTCGGGGAAGGTGTGCGTCAGGCCGCTGGGCAGGCCGGGGACGGGCGTGCCCAGCTCGGCCACGATCCGCGCGGTGTCGCCAGTGACGGCCTTGGCGCTGATCTCCGCCGGGTTCCACGCGCCCGGCACCACCAGCCCAGGACGCTTGCGCACCAACGGGCCCAGCACGGGATCGGCCGACAGCGCGGCCATCCCCGCGCTGTGGTCGACGTCGATCCCGAGCAGCCGCCCGGCCCGCCCCACCACGTGGATCAGGCCCTCCCAGAACGGCAGGTGCACGCGCAGCAGGAGATTGCCGGTGTCGCCGGGTGAGATCTCCAGCAACCCCGGCTCGCCGTCCACCGAGATCGTCCGGCGGTACGTGTCACCGTCGACCACCTCGACACCGGCGATCGCCCGCGTGGCCAGGTAACCGCGGATCGCGGCCCAGTCGTAGCCCGGCGGGACCGGCAGCCGCAGCGCCAGCCCGCCGTCCGCGGCGAGCCGGTCGGCCCGCCGCCGCCGGTCCCGCAGCTGCGACGGCGACGCGCGGAACACCTCCCGCATGGTTCGGTTGAACTGCCGCAGGCTGCCGAACCCGGACGCGAACGCGACATCCAGGACCGTGAGGTCCGTGTCGTCCAGCAGCCTGCGCGCGAAGTGCGCCCGCCTCGACCGGGCCAGCTGATCCGGGCTCGCGCCGAGGTGCTTGCGGAACAGCCTGCGCAGATGCCGTGACGACACCCCGATCCGTTCGGCGAGCTCGAACTCCGTGCCGCGGTCGAGCTCGCCGCCGATGATCAGCTGCACGGCGTGGCACACCAGTTCCGGTGCGTCGGCGTTGACCGGACCGGCGACCCGGTACGGGCGGCAACGCAGGCAAGCACGGAATCCCGCCGCCTCCGCGGCCGCCGCGAGCTCGTAGGTCACGTTGTTCTTGGCCAGCGGCTTCGCCCCGCACCCCGGCCGGCAGTAGATGCCGGTGGTGGTGACAGCCGAGTACGTGGTCACGAAATGACGGTATACGCCAGATCCGCGCCCGGCACCGGCCATATCCGGACAGGCGCCGCGTCCGGATGTGACCGGACCGGGCGCCTCGCTGTGCCGCAGCATTGGCGCTGTCCGACAGGGACCGGAGATTCAAGGAGAAGTCGTGCTCAGCAAGGTGTTTCCCATCAAACTCAAGGACGGCATGCAGGCGCGTGCCGAGGAGATCGTGCGCGAGTTCGCCCCGATCGGCCCCGGCGCCGAGGAGGGCACCTTGTCCTTCCGGGTCTACCGCGACCCGGCCAAGCCCGACTACCTGCTTTTCGTCGAGCACTTCGCCGACCAGGCCGCGTACGACGCGCACACCGGCTCGCCCGCGTACCAGGAGCTGATCGCCGGGCAGTTCGCCGGCACCATCCTGGAGGTCGTGGAGATCGACCACGAACTGCTGGTGGCGATCTAGAGGGCGTCAGGCCTCTCGCAGCGCTGCGGTGCTGGTCGCCTGCCAGAGCGCGGGCAAGGTGAGGGCGGTGACCACCAGTACCGACCCGAGTGCCGTGCCGCCTGCCGCGGCCACCGTCGTCCAGTCGAACGCGGCGGGACGACCGGTGGCCGTCAGCAGCAGGACTCCCAGCAGCACACCGGCCACTGACGCGACGACCACAGCGACGGCGACCGGGATGCCGGTCTGCCACAGCAATGCCTTGGCGAGCACTGATCGCGGCACGCCGTTCGCGGTGAGCACCGCGAGCGAGCGGCGGCGTTCGCGCATCTGCTCGAGCGCCACCACGATCAGGCTCGCCACCGCGATGAGCAGTGTGATGAAGGCACCGATCTGCAGCACGCGGCTGATCAACTGGTATGTGCTGTCCTTGCCGGTGCCGAGTGTCATGACACTCCCGTTCCAGCCGAGCGCGCCGACGGCGTTGCGCACGTTCTCGGCGAGCACGGTATCTCCTGGGGGTGATTCCGTGCTCACGAACGAGTGCAGGACCATACCGGTGACTGTGGCCAGTGCGCCGGGGGTCACCACGAGCGCGCCGGCAGCGTCCGGATCGGACGGCAGCACGCCGAGACGCGGCAGTGTCCACTGTGGTGCGCCCGTGGCGTCGCCGAACCACACCTTCTGCCCCGAGGCCGGGACGAACCAGTCCGGCGAGGCAGCCCCAGGCCGGTAGAAGACGTCGCCGTCGGCGCAGCGCCGCACGGCGACGCCGCCGCACGGCAGGACCTCCACGTCCAGGGTTCTGCCCGCCTGGTCGGTGACGTGACTCCGGGTCCTGACCGGGATGTCGGCGAGACCGTCGATGCTGTGGATCGCCTTCTCGAAGGCTTGGACCTGCGCGACGGTGGCCGACGTGTAGCCGGCGGTGATCTGACCGGCCCCGCGCGGTGTGGATTCCGCGTCGGCACTGGCGTACACCGCCTGCAGGGCGATCGACCCGGCCAGGACGACCGCGACACCCGCGACGACCCGGGCGGCCGTGCCGCTGTCCATCTGCAACCGCCGGACGGCCAGCTGGAGCGCGGGCGACCAGCCGCCGTCCACCCGCCGGGTCAGTCGTTCGACGATCCACGGCAGCAGCACCGGGACCGACGTCAGCAGCAACGTGATGCCCGCGATCAGCGGCACCTGCTGCTCATCGGTCGAGATCAGCACGAGCGCACCACCGGCGACCGGTGGCAGCAGCCGCCACCACAGCCCGCGGCGCGTACCGGACGCCTGCCTGACCACGCCGAGCGGTTCGATGATCGTGCGCCGCAAGGAGAGGATCGCCACTCCGACCGCCAGCGCGGGCAGCCCGGCGATGATCACGACGGTCATCAGCCAGTCCGGCCGGACGTCGGCGGCGAAGATGCCGCCGCCGAAGGCCGCGACCGTTATCCGCGGCACCAGCGCGCGGACCAGCAGGAACAGTCCCGCGCCGACGAACAGCCCGGCGATGGCGCCGATGAACGCCTCACCGGCGGCGATCCGCCGGACCTGGGTGCCGCTCGCGCCGATCAGCCGCAGCGCCGCCAGCCGCCGGTCACGCACCGACGCGGCCAGCCGGGTGCTGGTGGCCACGAACACGATCACCGGGATCAGGAACGAGGTCGCGCCGAGCACGACCAACAGCCGTTGCAACGTGGTCAGCTCGCGGTTCTGCTGCTGCTTGCCGAACTCGCTGACCAGGTGTGCGGTCGGCAGCACGGACGCGTCGCCCGACCCGATGTAGAAGTACAGCTCGTTCGGGCCGGTCAGCCCGGCGTCGCCGATGGTCCCGATCACCCGCTGGGTGAACCGGGGACGCAGCAGTTCACCCTCCGGCGAGTCGAGCAGCCGCACCAGGCCGGGGGACAGCACGGCCTCGCCGGGACCGGGCAGGCGGTCGACGCCCGGCGCGTGCGGGGCGCGTGGCCCGGTCGTCTCGACGAGTACCCCGCCCACTCCTTCGCCGCGGTACTCGTCGTTGCGCTGGACGACGTGCACCGGATCGACTCCGGGCAACGGGTCCTGCGCCGAGTCCGCCGAGGTGATGATGTTCCGGGCCGCTGACCGGTCACCGCGTGCGTCGAGCATGTGCGGCACGGCCGTCGCACACAGCAGAACCGCGACTCCGAGCCCGACGCCGAGCGCGGTCAGCGCCAGCCGGACGAGGGAGTCACGGCCACCGGCCACGGTCAGCCGGGCGCCGATGACGATGTCGTCGAGCACCCGGGAGATCACCGCGCCACCCCCGGCTGGGCAGCTTCGAGTCGTGTGACGGTGCCGTCCCGCACGACGACCGCGCGGTCGGCGTAGTCCGCGATCTCGGGGTCGTGCGTCACCAGGACCACCGCCGCCCCGGATTCCTTGGCGGCGGCGACCAGCAGCCGCATGACGTGGTCGCTGGTGACCGAGTCCAGCGCGCCGGTCGGTTCGTCGGCGAAGATGACCTTGGGACCGGTGACCAGCGCCCGCGCGACGGCGACCCGCTGGCCCTGGCCGCCGGAGGCCTCACCCGGCCGCTTGGCTGCCACGTCCGCAAGGTACAGCCGGTCGAGCAGTTGCGCCGCGCGACGGACGGCGACACCACGCGGCGTGCCGCCGAGCCGCAGCGGCAGCGCCACGTTCTCCAGGAATGTCAGCTCCGGCACCAGCTGTCCGAATTGGAACACGAAGCCGAACTCGGTCCGCCGCAACGCGGACCGCTCGGTGTCCGGCAGGGCGGCGAGGGCCCGGCCCCGGTAGCCGACGTACCCGGAGTCCGGCCGGACGATCCCGGCGAGGCAGTGCAGCAGAGTGGACTTCCCCGAGCCGGACGAGCCCGTCACCGCGACGACCTCGCCGACGTCGACCCGCAGGCTCGCGCCGGTCAGGGCTGGTGTCGGCCCGAAGGCCTTGGCCAGCTGGTCCGCTTCGAGCAGCGGCGGGCCGGTCGGAACGGTCACGGTGTCTCCTTGGCGAGCAGGGCTTCGCGAACGACTATACACACGGTTTATACGCTCGGTTTATAGCTGACGGACGGTGTGATCGGGGCAACCCCCACATATCGAGACATGGTGTCTCGTAAGGTGCTACCGTCCAATTCGAGACATGGTGTCTCGATATTCGTCCGGAGGGGTCCAGCAATGACTTCCGTGCTTTCCCGGCGCAATGGGATGGCCATCACCGCGACCACGTTCGCCTTCGCCGTCACGATGATGGGCACCACCCTGCCCACGCCGCTGTACTCGATCTACGCCGCCAAGCTGGCGCTCAGCCCGTTGACCGTCACCGCGCTGTTCGCCGTCTACGCGATCGGTGTCGTGGCAACGCTGTCGCTGTTCGGACGGCTGTCCGACGAGATCGGCAGACGACCCGTCCTGCTGGTGGCCGTGGCCTGCGCGCTGCTCAGCGCCGTGCTTTTCCTGCTGCCGCCGTCGCTGCCGGTTCTCGTGATCGCCAGGATCCTGTCCGGACTGGGCGCCGGGCTGATGAGCGGGACCGGGACGGCCGCGGTGATCGACCTGTTCGCGCCCGAACGCAAAGCCACCGCGGGCACAGTCGCCATCGCGGTCAACGCCGGCGGCCTCGCCACGGGCACGCTGCTGTCCGGCGTACTCGCGGACCTGGTGGCGGATTCACTGGTCGTGCCGTACGCCGTCCACCTGGTGCTCACGCTCGTCGCGGCCACGGCACTGTGGACGCTGACGCCCCGGACCGTCCTCAACGGAAAGTTCCGGATCCGGCCGCACCGGCTGCGTGTGCCCGTCGAACTGCGTGGCGCGTTCACCCGTGGCGTGCTCGCGACCGGCGCCGGATTCGCGGTCGCCGGTGTGCTCACCGCCGTCGGCGCGCTTTTCCTGGTGCGGTCGTTGCACCTGACCAGCCACACCGTGGCGGGATTCCTCGTCTTCCTCGCCTTCGCGGGAATGGCGATCGGTCAACTGCTCGGCAAGGGCATCGCGGCGCGTACCGCGTTGCCCCTCGGCTGTGCCGGAACGGTTGTCGCAGCGGGATTCCTCGCATGGGCGCTGTCCGCGACCCAACTCCTGCCGCTGCTTGTGGCCGCGGTGATCGTGGGCATGTCGAGCGGACTGTGCCTCAACGCCGGAATCGCCTCGACCGTCGAACAGGCGCCGTCCGCGCACCGCGGCGAGATCTCGTCGTCGTTCTTCGCAGGCCTGTACAGCATGCTCGCGATTCCGTCGATCGGCGTCGGCGTGCTCGTCGTGCTGACGGACCTGCGCACGGCCGGGCTCGTCTTCACCGGCGTCGTCGCCGTGCTGGCCCTGGTCATCGGGATCACCGAGCGCGCGACCGTCCGGCGATAGGGTTCCGCCATGAGCACAGCAGGCGAGACGCCCGCCACCGGCCGTCCACGCAGCGAGACCGCGCGCCAGGCCGTGCTCCACGCCGTGGACAACATGCTCGTCGAGCAGGGATACGCGGCGATGACCATGAAAGGCATCGCCGAACGAGCCGGGGTCGGCAAGCAGACGGTCTACCGGTGGTGGTCGTCCAAGGCCGAGATCCTGCACGAAGCCGCCACACTCGACGCCTCGCACGAACTGGCCAGTCCCGCTGCCGCGGATTCCCCGTCGGACCTGGCGGCGTACGCGGAGACCCTCGTCACCTTCCTGACCACGTCACACGCGGGCCTGGCCTACCGGGCCCTCGTCGGCGAGGCACAGCACGACCCGAAGGTCGCCGAGCTGATCAGTGCGTCCGACCTGGTGAAACCCAGTGCCCGCGCGGTCATCCAGCGCGCCGTCGAAAGAGGCGACCTACCGGCCTCGACGGACATGGAGGACGCGATCGCGGAACTCGTCGGACCAATCCTGTACCTGGTGCTGCGCAACGCCCCGGCGCGGTCCCGCGGGCATTGGCGCCGCTACGCGCAGCGTTTCCTCGACGGCCGCAGGTCGTAGCTCAAGGCAGCTGGTGTCTGGTGTCGCGGCGGTCGAGCCGGACCTGCCGCCGATGCTCCAGCCAGCGCTCCCACGCGCGCAGCCGATCGCGCGGGTTCTGCGGGATCAGCCTGGCGACCGCGCGGACCAGGCTGCCGACGGCGAGGATCGCCGCGACGACGGCCAGCAGCCACACCGGCGCGCCGGGAGGTAGGTAGGACATGGCACGGGTTCCAGGACGAGATCGAGAAGATCCGCAAGGAGTCCTAGTCGAAGTGCGGCAGCCGGCCGGTCGGGCTGTCCGTGAACGCCCTGGCCGCTTCGACGAGCCGGCTCGGCGACAACCCCCGGCTCCACCGCTGCTCGGTTGCCCAGTCGAGCATCATCGAGCGGAACTTCGGCCATCGCGCGGGATCCGGGTGGGGAGGCTCGGCCTTGGCGAGGTACTCGCGCACCAGGAGAGGCGCGTCCTCCTTCCTGAAGTTCCGGAGCTCCAGCACCCGGTCGGCGGTGAACACGCCGCCCGCGAGGACCTCCCATGGTTCCGAGGGTCCGGCGACGACAAGTCGAACCCCCGGTAGCTGGTTGGTGGCGGCCGGCGTGAGTATCGACTGGGTGAGTTCCGCGGCACTGGCGGCAATCGAGAGGTCGTCCAACACGACTACCAACGGCCTCAACCGCCCGAGGTCGGCCAGGCAGGCCCGGAGTGCCTCGTAGGCGTCGGCAGGTGTGCGCATGATCCGGTTCTCGAGCTGTTCGCAGCGCTCCTTTGCCCTCGGGTCTTCGAGCCACCACCTGGCTATCTGGGCGAATTCCCGGACGAAAGCCGTCGAGCCGCCGACCGCCCGTGCGTCGAACCTGAGGTAGACGACCGGCTGCTGGTTGAGCGTGAGCCGGGCGACGCAACACATCAGCAGAGCGGTCTTGCCGATCCCGCGTTCCCCGGTCAGGAAAAGCAGGTCGCTGTCGCCGGGGCCGCGTTCAAGGCGGTTGTGCAGCCGGTTCAGCTCTGCTGCCCGCCCGACGAAGGTGAACACGCCACCGAACGCCGGATCCTTGTCCAGCAACGCGCGCAAGTCGGCGCGCCACGCCTGCCGGAACACGAGTGCGGGATTCATCGCGCACTCCAGCACCGGCACTGCCCACCCTGTCGTGCCCGCGGAGGAGTCCGCCCGCATCGCCCGCCGCGCGAACGCCATCGCACGGTCGATCGGTTCCCCTTGCGTCAACGCCCGGTAGAACTCCTCCACGAAACACGCGCTTTCCGCGGGTGTGAGAAGGTCCTGGTTGTAGATGACGGCCGCCGAGTTCTCGCCGAGGAGTCTCTCGCGCAGTACCGCGGCTGACTGCGTGTCGACCACTGTCAGGTGTGGCCGCCACCTGACAGTGGACGGTTGCTGGGTTCCGATGTAGTGCACGATATGGGGATCATGCTCGGTCACGTCGGGCAGTTGGCGAGACAGCACATCCACCTGCCAGCCGCAAGGCGCGCCACGCAGGCCCCGATAGATCGCTTCCAGCTTGTCGTAGACCGTTTCAAGTGGCGTGTCGTCACCCACGACGACGAGGAGACGCACGGGAGCCGGGAGGGGCGGAGGCCGCCACGAGCCGGTCGCGGAGTCACCGAAACGGACGCCGGGCTGTTCGTTCGCCGAGAACCGCCAGGTGTCGTCGGTGTCCCGCATCACCTCCCACGGCCGTGTCCGCAGTTCCTCGGGGTGGATCTCCAAATCCACCCTGGTGTAACGCATTTCCTCGGTGTGCCGCCATGCTTGGGCCAGTTCACCGAAGAACGACGCGAACAGAACATCGCCGAGCGGTACGGCCGCGGCCTCGCTCTGCAGGTTGAGCGGCTCGTACAAGTTGACATCGGGAAAGTGACTCAAGGGCACCCGTCGCCGCCACCGGATCGGCGCGCCTGTCCTGCCGGTGAACCACGACTCGATGACGTAGCCCAGCTCGTCGGGGTCGCGCTCGACCTTGAAGTACCAGCCGGTTCTCCTCGGCATGGCGGGATTCGCCTGTGCGGCAGCGAACTGGGGCACGAAATGGCGGTTGCGGAAGAACGGCGTGGGCCGATCCACGTCCATGGACGAACAAACGACGCGTCGCCTCGATCGCACGCCGTCGAAGTACGCGTTGATCCTGGTCGTCATCTCCGCAAGGCCAAGGAACTCGTTGGTGTCGCCAACGCCCGGATCCGCGAGGACGTGCTGCATGGCATCGACGAAGCGGCGACCTGGCTCGGCGGGATCGCCCACGGTCACCATGGACCAGCGGTTCGGGTTGGTGCCCTGGTAGGCAGCCGCACGCATGGCCGCGTCCCAGTCGAGCTCCGTGGATTCCGTGGTGACGTCGGCGATGACGAGGACGTGTGCACGTGTGTTCCGGCCGAATGACTGTGCGGTGGTCGCGACGTACTCCGGCAGCGCGTCGACGCCCGCCACGTAGAGGATGACGATGTCACGGGCGCCCATGACAGCGGCTATTTCGGCGATTCTGCTCGGATGCGCTGCCAATACCTCATAACCCATGGGGGCCAGCAGATTCGCCAGCCGGCGGGTATCCTTGGCGGCCTCCTCCCCGAAGGGGAACGTGTACAGCACACGGCGGCCCCTGCTCTGCGGCGGTCGGACGGCAGGGACACCCAAGGCACGCAACGCACTGAGACTCGCGCTACCCAGTACACCCAGGCGATCGGGGAGGTGTTCCACACCGCTCGGGTCCTCGATCAGTACGCGCAGGGCGTTCGCACCGAGTTCCCGTTCGAAACTGTCCCGGAGGCATCGAGCCACGCGATACGCGTCATACGAAAGCAATTCCGCGTGCAGCAGTCGTTGTGCGTCGGGGCTGAACCGGAACGCGCCGGGGCGGTGTTCGGTCAGCAGGCCGCTGGCGAGCACCTGCGCGAGGTCGGCGATGGTGCTGTCCGCCGCGAGGTTGTCCTGGACCAGGCGCATTGTTTCCAGTACGTGGACATCGCTGGCGGACAACAGAACCGCGAGACGCCACGCGGACGGACTGCCCAACCGCCGGAACCCCGCCACCGCGTCTGCGCCCGTGGCGGGACGCTCCCGGACGGACGCGTTGTCGTCGGTGAGCAACACGCCGAGGGCCCCGTCCGGATGCGCGTCCACCATCGTGTGGCACCAGGCTTGAACGTCCGTGGCCGCCAACGTGAGGACAGGGACCGGCGTGCCCGTTGTGCTGGAACGCATCCGGCGTGGTGCACGGGCGCTGAGCGCCAAATTCGTCGCTGCACCGGGGTCTGCTTTGACGCGAACCGTGTGCGCGGGCAACGCTGTACGGCTCCACCACCGCGGCGGCAACGGATTGACGAACGCGAGCAACGCGTGGTTTCCCCACGACAACACCGCGCGGCACCACTGTGCTGAACGCCAGTGTGCTTCTCGTGCTTCGGTTGCCACCAGCACGATGTCCTTGCTGCTTGCTTGGGTCCACGGCGGGGTGAGGACACGGCGGCCGGTCGCTGCGCGCACGGGCGTCGGCAGGCCGTCGGTGGTGGACAGTTCCCAGTACTCGACGGAGCTGAACACGTTCGTCCGGCGCATCGCGTCGACGAAGCCGCGCAGCGGTTTGTCCCAGATCGTCATGCTGGAACCGCTGTCCACCAGGACATGCGCCCGGAACAACGGCTCAGGCGTGCGGCGCATCACCGGCTGCAGCTGCCCCATGGCCTCCACGGTCGCCCGGATCGTGGCGTCCACGTCGAGAACTTCCCTGCGCCCGGGTTTCGTCGCGTGCCGGAACGGCCGCCAGGCCCGGGAGAACGCCAAGGTGTCCGGCAACGCCGCCGGTGCGGGCAACGGCACCGAGGAGGCCGCGTTCGTCCGCACGTCGGTGTCCACGCCTGCCACGGCCGGGTAGACGTCCACTGTGGGGTCCGGGGCTTCGTCGACGACTGGCCGCCGCGGCTCGTCGCGTGGTTTCGGCGGCCGGGTCTCCTGCGGGACGGCCGGGCTCGGCGCGGCTTGCTTCGCCGGCGGGGCAACCGGTTCGGCCTTCTTGCCGGATTCCTCGTCGTGCACGAGGACGGCCATCCACAGCGCGTCCCTGAGGATGTCGACGTCGACGTCCTCGCCCAGGTCGCAGGCGACCAGGGCGCGCACCAGTCTGCCGACGGCTGTCACGTCTCCCGCAGCTCCCGTTGCAGCAGGTCGATGATCTCCTTGCGCACCTGGCTGTCGGCGTCCATGTCATCCCTGGTCATCATCAGGACCGTGTTCAGCAACTGGTCGATGGCCAGCGCCGCCGGCCGGTCGGACGGCCCGATCTTGGTCGCGAAGGCCTCGATCAGCGCCTCGGCCTTGGCTGCCCGCTCCGGGCCGAGGTGCGCGGTGACGATCGCGGTGAGGCGTTTCGCAGTGGGGATCTCCACCCGTTCCCTGACGCAGCGGCGCAGGAACGCCGGTGGGAACTCCCGTTCGCCGTTGCTGGTCATCACGATGATCGGGAACGTCCGGCCGACGATCCGGCCCTTGGCGACGGTGAACGTGTCATCGCTGTCGGCTGCGCGGATGTCGATCGTCTGGTCCTCCCGCCTGGCCAGTTCCGGGATCTCGGCGTCGCCGCGTTCCAGCACGTTGAGCAGGTCGCCCGGCAGGTCGATGTCGCTCTTGTCCAGCTCGTCGATCAGCAGGACCCGTCGCCGCCCCGACATCAGCGCGGTGCCGAGCGGTCCGAGGCGCAGGAACTTCTCGATCGCGTCCTGGCTGGTGAGCTGCTGGTGTTGCAGCCGCCCCAGCGCGTCGTAGCGGTAAAGCCCCTCGGTCAGCGTGCTGCGTGACGTGATGTTCCAGCGCAGCACCGGTCCCAGCACCAGTTCGTGCGCGATCGCCTCGGCCACGCTGGACTTGCCGATGCCGGCCGGGCCGGTCAGCAGCAACGGCCTGCGCAGGCAGATCGCGAGGTTGATCGCGTTCACCAGCCGCGGGTACGGCAGGTAGACGTGCTCGTGGTCCTCGGTTTCGTTGCCTGGCAGGACTCGCCACGGCGGCGGGTCGGGGATCCGCCGGTCCGGCCGTTGCGTGCCGTCGCCGGTGAACACCCGCCAGCTGGGCTGGTCAGCCATAGTCATCGATCACCTTCGCCAGGGTCAGCCACTCGTCGTCCTCCCAAACGTGGCGCAGCAGGCTCAGCTGCTCCGAGCCGGGCGGCCGCCACCGCGCTCGCGCCACAGCGCTCGGGATGTGCGGCCAGTGATCCTTGACCAACGCCCCGACCTCGGTCTCCGCGTCGAACTCGGCCGCGGGCCACACCACGATCGGCGACGCGTAGACGGCGTCGAGCAGGTGGTCCGGCGGCCTGCTGTCGGCCGGTCCGGGCACCGCGCCGAACACGGCGGCTTTCGGGCAGTTCGTCAAGGCTGTGAAGAGGTCCTCGTCCGTGCTCGCGTCGATCTCCCACACCGACTCGCTGTCCTTGGTCAGCGTCCGGTACACCTCGATCAGCTTGGACCAGTCCTCGGCGCAGTGGAACCGGCCGCCGACCCGCACCGACACCATGTACTTCTCCGCGAGCCGCAGCGAACGCCGTGGGCCGGGCAGTGCCACCGCCGCCGGATCGAGCAGGACCAGCCGGTCCGGCACGACCACGTCGACGCGGTCGAACTTCTCGTTGCGCTTGTCCTTGACCAGTGCCGCGATCGCGTCGAGCACGGTCGCGACGCTCGCCGGCGTGATGCGCACGTCGATGCGGTCCCCGACAGCGGTGTTGTCCTCGAAGATCTGCGCGGACGCCGAATCGGGCAGTTCGTCCTCGACGCTCCGGTCGCCGACGAGGTCGATGACGAGCCGCCGGATCGGCGAGTACTCGCTGACCTCGGTCAGGATCCGGTTCACCTCGTGGCTTTCCACGCCGTGCGACGCGGCCCAGTCGTACATCCTGGAGTCGTGCGGGTCGGTGCCGCACTCGTACGCTAGCCGGGCGATGAACCGGATCAACGCCTCGACCGGGCTCGTCGCGCTCTGGAAGGCGCGTTTGCGCGCGATGTCGTGGAACAGGTCGAACTGCCGGTTGATCGGGGAATCGTCGAACTTCGTGACCGCGCGCCTGGCCGAGCGCAACGCGGGTTCGGTGAACGACGTCCTGGCGATCAGGGTCAGGGCGAGCTTCTGCGCGGACAGCGCGAGCCGCAGACTTCCGATGACCTCGCCGAGGAACGCCCGCTCGTACTCGTCCAGTCCCCGCGTCCCGGCGACCACGATGCCGTGCGCTTCCAGCGCTTTGCCGGTCCACGCCGGCGGCAGCGCAATGCCGTGCCTGCCGAGCACTTCCACGGCCTGCTGGCGGGCTCGGCTGCGCTCGTCCACGCTGTCGGTCGTCAGCTCGCGGGTCCGCGTGTGCCAGGCTGACGGGAAGAACCGGCCGACGTCGCTGTGCCGGAGGTTCACCGAGAAGGCCTGCTGGTCGAGGCCGGCGTCGTCGAACCAGGCCTTGACGCCCTCGACCAGTTGCGCCGGCGTGACCCGTTCCTCGTCGGCGTCCCAGCGATGCTCGTGGCCGACGCGCGAACCCGGACCGTTCGTGAGCACTTCGAGCATCGCTTCGACGAACGCCCCTTCCAGCGCCCGCTCGGAGCGCGCCGAGGCGATGACAGTGGTGGTCTGGCCCTCCCGTGCGGGCACGCCCCACTGTTTCCACATCTCGCTGGCCTCTTGCACGATGTCCGCCACGGCATCGCCGGACCAGCAGCAGTCGAGCACGCAGAGCACGGTTCTCGCCGGGCAGGTCAGCAAAGCGTCCGTCAGGTCCCTGGCCCGGATCCGCCCTTCGGCCAGCAGCAGCCGGTGGCTGCCCTGCCCGGCCTGCCCGTGCCCTGACCAGTACAGAACGACGGTGTCCTGCGGTGACGCCCGCGGCAGGTCGTGGTCGAGCAGGTTCGTCACGGTGCTGTGGTCCCACCGGGCACAGCCGTCCATGATCCGCGCGTCGCCGAAGCTGTCGCGCACGTAGCCGGTCAGCTTGCCGATCGCGGTGTCCACCTGGGTCAGCGACGGCAGGCCCGGCGCGTCGGGGATCCCGACGGGATAGAACAAAGTCGCCATCGACGCGTCACACCTTGTCGGTGACGACGAGCCAGTCGTCGAGTTCCTCGACCTCCGGTGCTCTCGGGCTCGCCTTGCCGATCCGGACCCGGTACAGGCCGGGAGGCAACGTGGGCAGCGTGGCGCGATATCCCGCACCCGCGCGCAGAGCGGGCCGGGTGACCGGCGTTGTCATGTCCGAGACCTCCGGTGACACTGTCACGGCGAGATTCAGCTGCGGTACGCGGCCTTGCGCGTCAGGCACGGCGTGTGCTTCGACGTCGAAGCTCGCACCGGTCTCGACGACGGACGGGACCCGGGCCGACACGACCGACGACGGCGCCATCAGCCTGCCCGCGTGCCGCAGCGCCACACGCAGCTCCTCCCGCAGCATCTTGCCGTTCGACATCGACGCGTGCTTGCCCGCCGCGCTCTTCGCCGCGCTCGTGGACATCCAATGTGGAGGAATACCGGAGTCGTCCGGCACCACGCCGTCCCCGCCGCGCCGGATGCCGTCGATCGTCTCGCTGAGGGCCAGTCCCGTGTGGTTCACGGTCGCCATCACCGGGGTCGGCTGCTCGGCGCCCCGGAAACAGATCAGTTCGACGTCCGTGCGGGTGGCCGCCAAGTCGCTGTGGAACTGCAGGCCGGACTCGATCCGTTTGGTCAGCGCGCCCGGGTCGATCGGGCACAACGCTGTCACGCGGTCGACAACCCCGGGTACGTCCAGTTTGACCGGCGCGGCACCGTCCAGCCCGACGCACGAGTACGTCGGCAGCAGTTCGTAGAGCGACGGCAGCGACAAGGCCAGGTGGGTCAGGTCGAAGCCGAACTCGCGGGGCAGCCTGACCCCGTTGGCGATCGCGTCCAGCGCGATCATCGACCCCTTGTGCGGCGTCCCGATGGTGACGATCTTGCTGACCAGCGACGCGGCGTCGCATTTCGCCACGCACCAGCGCGCGACCAGCCCGCCCATCGAGTGGCACACGAGAACGGCCCGCGCGGATGTGTTTCCCGAACCGGCCCGGTATCTGGTCACTTTCTCGTCGAGAAACGCGGCGAGCCTGGCGCCGTTGACCCGGCACGACAGTCGCCAGTCGTACGCGAACTCGCATAACTGCTGGTCGGTGAGTTGCAGATCCCGGCGGAGCGAATCACGCAGCCCGTCGTAGAAATCCATTCCGATGAGCCCGGGAATGGCGGTCAGCCCGGTTATCAGGCCGTCCGCGCGCACCCCGTCGTCCACTGTGGATGGATCGACGTCCGCGGGGATCCGCAGCGCGGACTTCACGAACCGCCCGAAGGTGACCAGGTTGACGAGCAGGCGGCGCGGCGTGGTCCCCCACACCTCCCTGCCGTCCTTGAGGAGTCTGCTGCCGAGGATGCCGGGGACGACAACGACGAGATCGGTGACGGGTTCACCGCGAAAAGTGCCCATTGAACTCCCAACCCTCGTCCGCAAGTACTGTGTCTGAGACGGGCCATTGAGGGTTACCGGAGTTATGCTGTCGTGATCCGAACTTGTCCGGCAGGGTCATCCGGCCAAGTCGCGATAGCTGTCCCTGAGCGCCCGTTTCACGATCTTCCCGCTGGGGTTCTTCGGGATCTGCTCGGTGATGACCACGTACTTCGGGCATTTGTACCCGGCGAGGACCGTGCGCGCGAAGGCGATGACGTCGCCGGGCGTGAGACCGCAGCCGGGCCTGGGCACGACGATGGCCGTGACCGCCTCGACCCACCGCGGGTGCGGCACGCCGAACACGGCGACCTCGGCGATGCCGTCGTGGCCGTAGAGGGCTTCCTCCACCTCGCGGCTGGCGACGTTCTCCCCGCCGGTTTTGATCACGTCCTTCTTGCGGTCCACAATGGTCAGATAACCGCCGTCGTCGAACACGCCGAGGTCGCCGCTGTGGAACCAGCCGCCGCGGAACGCCTCGGCAGTCTTGTCCTCGTCGTGGTGGTAGCCGAGGGTGGCGTGCGGGCTGCGGTGCACGATCTCACCGACCACCCCGGCGGGCACGGGGTTGTCCTCGTCGTCGACGACCATCGTCTCGACGTGCAGCGCCGGACGCCCGGCGCTGCCGATGTGGCCGAGCTGCTCGTCCGGGCGCAGCACGGTCGCCACCGGAGCGAGCTCGGTCTGCCCGTACAGGTTCCACAGCCGAACGCCCGGAAGTCGTTGCCGCATCTCACGGAGCACTTCGACGGGCATGGGTGAGGCGCCGTAGTAGGCCTTGCGCAGGCTGGACAGGTCGGTGCGGTCGAAGTCGGGGTGCCGCAGCAGCGAGATCCACACCGTCGGCGGGCAGAACAGCTTGGTGGCCTTCTCCCGCGCGATCGTGGCCAGCAGCGCCGCCGGGTCGGGGCCGGGCAGGATGACGCTGGTGGCGCCGAGGTAGACGTCGACGTTGAAGCAGACGTCGAGCTGGGCGCAGTGGTACATCGGCAGGGCGTGCACCTCGATGTCGTCGTCGCTCATCCCGCCGTCGATGGCGCAGCTGGCGTACTGCGTGATCAACGACCGGCTGGACAGCAGCACGCCCTTGGGCCGCGACTCGGTGCCGGACGTGTACATCAGCCGCAGCGGGTCGTCGTCGGCCACAGCGACATCGGGTGGCGTGCCCGGCCCTTCCTGCCACCAGGGATCGATGTCCTCCCACTCGCCGTCCGGCGCGGCGCCGGACAACGAGATCCAGCCCCGCACGCCCTGGATCCCCGCCACGGCAAGGGCTTTGTCGGCGGTCGCGGCGAGTGCGTCCTCAGTGACCATCCCACTGGAACCCGAGTGCCGGAGGATGTGGGCGATCTCGTTAGGGGTGAGCATGAAGTTGATCGGCACCAGCAGCACGCCCAGCCTGGCCGTGGCATACGTGAGGACGGCGTACTGCCAGCAGTTGTGGCTGAGCAACGCGAGCCGGTCACCCTTCGCCAGCCCACGCGCGGCCAACGCGTGCGCGGCCCGGTTCACGGCCGTGTCGAACTCCGCGTAGGTGACCCGGAGGTCGCCTGCCACGACAGCGAGCTTGTCCGGGTAGCGCCGGGCGGTCCGGCGCAGCACGTCACCGACCGAGTTCTGCCGTGCCCGTGTGACCGCGTCGGCTGGCTGGTTCATGGACTGGCCTCCTGTTCGCGAGGTCGACACAGACACAACGACCGATCGGCCCGGGGAGTGATGCCGTGCCCGGTACCAGCTGAGCACGTTCCCAGAAGCACTGCCCGGTGATTCTGCTGAGCGGAATTCAGCCGCGCCCGGGCTCGGTGGGTCCCAGCCGGTCCGGTCGAGCCTGCGGCCTGGCCACCCGAGACGGCACTCCTGCGCACCTCGGCGGACCATCAGTGACCCGGAACACCAGAAAGCGCAGGCCGACGATAGAGTCGACCTGCGCTCTGGGGGTGCGCCGCCAGGGACTCGAACCCCGAACCCGCTGGTTAAGAGCCAGCTGCTCTGCCAGTTGAGCTAGCGGCGCTCGCAAGGTCTCCCTTGCGAACGAGAAAACCTTAGCATGGGGCCGCCCGATGCTCGAAATCGGACCCCCGGTTGATCGACTCCTGCAGCTAGAGGGCACAATTGCTACGTTCGGGCTCTTGCTGGGGCGGGGAAGAGGGTCTCGAGCACCGGAATGCCTGGCGGGCTGACTTATTGGGTGGGGTCTTGATGCGACGATCGATTGTGGCGCTGGCCACAGCGATGGCCGTGCTGTCGGTCGCGAGTTGCTCCTCGGGGGAACCGTCCGCGCAGCAGCAGCCGAATGGCGCGCCGACGTCCGGCGGCCAGACGCAGGGCGGTTCGCCCGCGCCGCAGCCGAAACCGGTCGCGCTGGCGATCACCCCGGCTGACAAGGCGGCGAACGTCGCGCCCGGTGACCCGATCACGGTCACCGCCGCCGACGGCAAACTCGACACGGTCACAGTGACCAATCAGGACGGCAAAGCGGTCACCGGCGCGCTCACGCCGGACGGCCTGAAGTGGGAGTCGGCTGAGCCGCTCGGCTACAGCAAGACGTACACCGTCAACGCGGCTGGCACGGGAACCGACGGCAAGGCGTCGAACATCTCGTCCTCCTTCACCACGGTGAAGCCGGGCAGGCAGATCACGGTCTCGCTGAACCCGACCGACGGCCAGACCGTCGGCGTCGGCCAGCCGATCGCGTTCTACTTCTCCGGGAACGTGCCGGACAAGGCGGCGGCGGAGAAGGCGCTGAAGATCACGGCGGAGCCCGCGACCGAGGGTGCCTTCTACTGGTTCCGCGACAACGAGGTGCACTGGCGGCCGAAGGAGTACTGGAAGCCGGGCACCAAGGTGTCGATCAACGCTGCGGTCTACGGCAAGGCGCTCGGCCCGGGCCTGTTCGGCAAGGAAGACCGCAAGTCCGCGGTGACGATCGGCAACAAGGTCATCGCGGTCGCCGACGGCGCGACGAAGCAGATGACGGTCTCGGTGAACGACGAGGTGGTCAAGACCATCCCGATCTCGATGGGCAAGCCGCGCCACGAGACCCCCAACGGCACGTACACCGTGATGACCGAGCAGCAGAACTACACCATGGACTCGGGCACCTACGGTGTCCCGGCCGACTCACCCGGTGGTTACCGGACGAAGGTCGCCGTGGCCAGCCGCCTGTCCAACAGCGGCATCTTCTACCACTCGGCGCCGTGGTCGGTCCGCCAGCAGGGCAACAGCAACGTCAGCCACGGCTGCCTGAACATGTCCACCGAGAACGCCCGGTGGATGCAGGAAATCGGCAACAAGGGCGACATCTTCGTCGTGCAGAACTCCGGCGGCAAGGACCTGCAGGCCTGGGACGGCCTCAGCGACTGGCAGCTTCCTTGGGAGGAGTACCAAAAGGGCGGCAAGAAGTAGCTCTTCCCTTTGACCCCGGGCCTTGGCCCGGGGTTTTTTTGTTTTTCCCGTCTTGCTGGTGGGCTGATTGCCCAGTTGTGGCTTGCTGGTGGGCGATCGCCTGCTTGCGCCTCGACGGCGGGCAGACCACCGAGAGGGAGGGGACGCGGCAAGTCGTTGTTTCCGCGCTTGCACTTGGGGGCTCCGCCTTTCGGAAATAGTGATCGGGCGCTCCTTGTCCGGGCTGGTCACGTACTCCTGAACAGTCGGTCCAGATGCATGTCGACCGCGGCGAGTGCGTCCTCTGGGGTGATCACGTTGAGCTCGATCAAGGAGGTGAAGCCGGTGAGGGCCAGGAGCAGGTTGGTCTCGGTCGCCGGGTCGCGGGCGGGGTCGATGTGGCCGTCGGCTATCGCCTGGCGGACCAGCTGCTCGACGAGGGTTCGGCCTTGGACGAGGCCGCGGCGTGCTTGTTCGTGCACGGTCTCGTCGTGCAGTGCTTCCAGGACGTAGGCGGCGCTCATCCGACTCGTCGCGCGGGCGTCGGCGTGTAGGGGGAGCATTTCCGCGAGTGTCAGTCGCAGTACGTCACGGGGGTGTGGACGGTCACCGAGTTTCTCGAGCCCTTCGTGTACGCGCGCTGAGGTCTGTTCGGACGCGAAATCCATGGCGAAGGTGAGCATGGCGGTCCGGGAGGCGAAGTAGTGCTGCAGTTGCCCGAGTGACATGCCCGCCTCCTGTGCCACCACGCGCATCGTCAGCTGTGTGACGCCGCGCTGCTCCACCACCCTCCACAGTGCGCGGGCGATCGCTTCGCGGCGTCCGCGGTGGTCCACCTGTTTCGGCATCGCCGACCCTTCCCTCGTGCCCTCGGACTGTTCCAATACAGTTGACATAATACACCTGACCCATAATCCTGGGGTCCGCTCGAGGGAAGGAATCTTCATGTCCGAACAGCCACAGGTGCAGACCACGGAAGGCGTGGTGCAGGGGCGCTGGCGGCAGGGGCACGCCGTGTTCCGCGGCATCCCCTACGCTCAGCCGCCGGTCGGGGCGCTCCGCTTCGCCGCGCCCGCGCCGCCGCACCGCTGGGAGGGGACGAGGCAGGCGGTCGAGTTCGGCCCCGTGGTGCCGCTGTCCCTGCCGATCGACGTGCCTCCGCAGGGCACAGACTGGCTGACGCTCAACGTCGGCACTCCGGATCCCGGCGCGGCGGGATTGCCGGTGCTGGTGTGGATTCCCGTGGGCGGCTATCTCTCGGCGGCGTCGAGCGACCCGATGTACGACCCGGCGGCGCTGACCGGGGCGGGAGTCGTCGTGGTGACCATCAACTGCCGCGTGGGCGCGGAGGGATTCGCGTTCCTCGACGACGTGCCGCCCAACCGCGGATTCCTCGACCAGATCGCGGCGCTGGAGTGGGTGCAGCGCAACATCGCCGCCTTCGGGGGTGACCCCGGCCGGGTCACCGTGGGCGGGGTGTCCGCCGGGGCGGGCTCGGTCGCCGCCCTGCTGACGATGAAGTCCGCGCGTGGCCTGTTCCGGCGGGCCATCGCCCAGTCGGTGCCGGGGATGCACAGCACCCCCGCGCTGGCACGGCAGGTCACCGCCGCGTTCGCGGACCGGCTCGGCGCGGCGGCCCCTACCGCCGAGGCCCTGTGCGACATCGACCCGTGGCACCTGGCCGCCGAGCTCACCTCCTTCAACGCCGGCCTCCACGCGCACCGGGAGAGCTGGGGACGCCTCACGGAGACCGGCACCGCGCTGTGCCCCGTCGTCGACGGCGAGGTTCTCCCGGAAACGCCTTGGCCCGCGCTGACCGGTGGGCGCGCGAGCGGGACCGAACTGCTCGTCGGCCACGCCCGGGACGAATTCCGGTACTTCAGCGTCGTGAGCGGGCGGTACGGCACCTTCACCGACGAGGACGCCCGCGCGGCCCTGGAACTGCTCGCCCCGCAGCCGGACGGCGCGCGGGCCTACCGTGCCGCGTTCCCGCAGGCAGGCCCGGAGGAACTGGTGGAGACGCTGTACTCCGACGCTCTCTTCCGCATGCCGTCACAGAAGCTGGCCGAGGCGAACGCCGCGGCCGGCGGCACCTCGTACCTGTTCGAACTGTGCTGGGTTTCCCCGGCCCTCGGCGGCATCCTGGGCGCCTGCCACAGCCTCGACGTGCCCCTGGCGTTCGGCACGCTGGACAGCCCGGTCGGCACCCAGCTCATCGGCGAGGAGCCCACTTCCGAGGCCGTCGCGCTCTCCCGCGAACTCCAGGAGGCGTGGGTCCGTTTCATCACCACCGGCGACGCGGGCTGGTCCGCTCACCGGCCCGGCGGGCACCTCACCCGCGTCCTGGACACCGAGTCGAAGACTCTGCCCTACCCCGAACAGGCATCCCGCCGGATCTGGGAAAGCCACTTCCCCGCACCCTACGATCTCCCATAGGTGTCCGGGTCGGCTCCTACGGCTGCGACACCACACTCGTATCGAACGTGTGTTCGACTATTGCCGTGCTTCGATCATGGTCTTGTGCGGGGATCTCGTGGGGTCGAAGTGGCGACCTCACGGCGCGCACCGGCAACCGTGGCGCACGGGCAGAATGAGCAGAGGCCCTTTATCCCAAGGGACAAAGGGCCTCTGGCCTGGGGTGAGTGACGGGACTTGAACCCGCGACTTCCTGGACCACAACCAGGTGCTCTACCAACTGAGCTACACCCACCATGTCACCGTGCTTGGTGCCTGGTGTGACGGTAGCTTAGCGGGGGCTTCTTGGCAGCTGAAATTCGGGTCAGGTGTCCGCGTCGAGCACGCGTTCCGCTGCTGCGCGGGCTTCCTCGCTCGTCGGGCCGGGCTGCGGCACGAAGGCCGTGCTCCGGTAGTACCTGAGCTCTTTGATCGACTCCCTGATGTCCGCGAGCGCCCGGTGGGCGAGGCCTTTGCCTGGCTGGGCGTAGTAGATCCTCGGGTACCAGCGCCTGCACAGCTCCTTGATCGAGGAGACGTCCACCATCCGGTAGTGCAGGTGACCGTCCAGTGCTTTCATGTCCCTGGCTATGAAGCCTCTGTCCGTCGCGATCGAGTTGCCCGCCAGCGGGGCGCTGCGGGCTTCGGGGACGTGGGCTCTCACGTAGTCGAGGACCAGCTGTTCCGCCTGCGCCAGTGTCACCGTCGAGCGGCGGACCTCTTCGGTGAGGCCCGATCTCGCGTGCATCTCGCGGACCACGTCGGGCATGCCCGCCAGTGCTTCGTCCGCCGCGTGGATCACCACGTCCACTCCTTCGCCGAGGATGTTGAGCTCGGCGTCGGTCACCAGCGCGGCGATCTCGATCAGTGCGTCGTTCGCCAGATCGAGCCCGGTCATCTCGCAGTCGATCCACACCAGATGGTCACTCACCTGCTCAACCCTATCTCCCGGGACCGGTGCCGGGCCTTCGAGCTGCGACGCGCGTGTCCCGGATCTAAGTTCTCCCCGTGGACAAGACGCAGGAGATCGCCGCCGGCTACGTGACCGAGGGCCAGGCCGTCGAGTTGGGCACTGTCGTCGTGGACGGCCAGGTGGATGCCGCCGCTGTCATCAAGCTGCCGTTGGCCACGCTGAACCGGCACGGTCTCGTCGCCGGCGCGACCGGCACCGGCAAGACGAAGACGCTCCAGCTCATCGCCGAGCAGTGCGCGGGCGCGGGTGTCCCCGTCCTCCTCGCGGACATCAAGGGTGACCTGTCCGGGCTCGCCCGTGCGGGGGAGGCCGGCGACAAGGTCACCAAGCGCGCCGAGGAGACCGGGGACGACTGGACGCCGACGGCCTTCGAGGTGCAGTCCCTGTCCCTGGGCACGGGTGGTCCCGGCGTGCCGATCAGGGCGACGGTCACGGGTTTCGGGCCCATCCTGCTGTCGAAGGTGCTCGGTCTCAACGACACGCAGGAGTCGACGCTCGGCCTGATCTTCCACTGGGCCGACCAGCGCGGCCTCGCCCTGCTGGACACGAAGGACCTGCGTTCGGTCATCTCGCACCTCACCAGCGACGAGGGCAAGGCAGACCTGAAGCAGCTCGGTGGCGTCTCGGCGAGCACGGCCGGTGTGATCCTGCGCTCGCTGTCCAATCTGGAGTCCCAGGGCGGCGACGACTTCTTCGGCGAGCCCGAGCTGCAGGTGGCCGATCTGTTGCGCGAGGGCCGAATCTCGTTGTTGGAGGTCGGCGAGCTGCAGAACAAGCCCGCGCTGTTCTCCACGTTCCTCATGTGGCTGCTCGCTGAGCTCTTCCAGGAGCTTCCCGAGGCCGGTGACCTGGACAAACCCAAGCTGGTGTTCGTGCTCGACGAGGCGCACCTGCTGTTCAGCGGGGCGTCGAAGGCGTTCCTCGAGCAGATCGAGCAGACCGTGAAGCTCATCCGGTCGAAGGGCGTCGGTGTGTTCTTCTGCACCCAGCTGCCCACCGACATCCCGAACGCCGTGCTGTCGCAGCTCGGTGCACGGATCCAGCACGCGCTGCGCGCCTTCACGCCGGATGACCAGAAGGCACTGGCGCAGACGGTCAAGACATACCCGACGACCAAGCACTACGAGCTGGACAAGGCGCTCACGTCACTCGGCACGGGAGAGGCGATCGTCACAGTTCTGAGCGAGCGCGGTGCGCCGACGCCGGTCGCGTGGACGAGGTTGCGGGCGCCGCGGTCGTTGATGGGCACCATCGGTGTCGACGCGATCCGTGAGGCTGCCGCGTCGAGTGACCTGCACGCCAAGTACGTCGAGACCATCGACCGCGAGTCCGCGTACGAGATCCTCACCGCCAAAGTCGCTGCTCCGCCGCCTGAGGGTGAGCAGGCCCCGCCGCCACCGGAGCAGGCACCGAAGGAGCAGAAGCAGGAGCCGGGCGCGCTGGAGAAGGTCCTGTCGAGCGCTCCGGTGAAGTCGTTCCTGCGGTCGGCCGCGACCGTGATCGGCCGGGAGATCACTCGTGGCCTGTTCGGCACGGCGAAACGGCGCCGTTAGTGTTGTTTTGTGCCGATCGAGCTGACGCTGCTGCCCGCGGTGGCGTTCCGCGGCCGGCAGGTGACGGCTCCCCGGTTGCGGGCCCTGCTCGCGCTGCTGGCCGGTGACCTGCGCAGGGGTGTCAGCGCCGGTGCGCTCGTCGACGGGATCTGGCCGGAGGACCAACCGGAGAACCCGGTCAAGGCCGTGCACATCCTGGTTTCCCGGCTGCGGGGACAGCTCGGTTCGGCGTTCGTGGCGAGCACTCCGGCCGGGTACCGGATCGATCTCGGCGCGGACGTGGTCGACACCGAGGTGATCCGGGCCGCCGCGACCAATGCCGCGCGTGCGTTGACCGACGCCGACTACGCCACAGCGCTGGCGGAGGCCGAGTCCGGGCTCGGCCTGTGGGACGGCGAAGGCGCCGACGGCGCGGATCCGTTGTCGCTGCTGCGATTGGCGTGCCTTCCCGCGCACCGCTCGCTGGTCCGGACGCGCGCTGTGGCGCTGGCCAGGTCGGGGCGTCACGCCGAGGCGGCCGGGCCGCTCGAGCGATTGCTCGGTGAGCACCCGCGGGACGAGGAACTGCTCGCCGAGGTGCTCCGCGGACAGGCCGCGCTGTCAGGCCCTGCGCGGGCGCTGACCACGTATGAGCGGTACCGGCGCGAGTTGCGTGACGAACTCGGGGCCGATCCGGGCGCCGCGCTGCGGTCGGTGCACCAGCGACTGCTGCAGGGCGAGGCGATCCGGCGCAACGTGGTGCACGAGCCGAACGTGTTGCTCGGCAGGGACAAGGACATCGCGGCTGTCACGGACCTGGTGCGGCGGGCGCGGATCACGTCCGTCGTCGGTCCCGGCGGGATGGGCAAGACCAGGCTGGCGCACGCCGTGGCCAGGTCCGTGGAGTCCAACGTGTACTTCGTGTCGCTCGCGGGGGTCGTGGCGGACGAGGACGTGCGCAAGGAAGTCGACGCGGTCCTCGGCGACCAGCGCGCGAGCGCGTTGCTGGTGCTGGACAACTGCGAGCACGTCATCGACGCGGCCGCGGCGCTGGCACGGGCACTGGTCTCGGCAGACAAGGACATCCGGATCCTGACCACGAGCCGTGCCCCGCTCGGCCTGTCGTCGGAAGCGGTCTACCAACTCGGTGAACTGCCGTTGCCCACGGCGGTCGAGTTGTTCGGTCAACGAGCGACGGCGGCGCGTCCCGGTGTCGAACTGCCCGCGGACGCCGTCGAGGATCTGTGCGGCCACTTGGACGGACTGCCGCTGGCGATCGAGCTGGCGGCGGCCAAGACCCGGGTGATGTCGGTCCGGGAGATCGCCGACCGGCTCGACGACCGCTTCACGTTGCTCCGAAGCACATCCAGGGACATGCCGAGCAGGCATCGGACCCTGCACGCGGTGGTCGACTGGAGCTGGCACCTGCTCGACGACGACGGACGCCGGGCGATGCGCGTGCTGTCGGTGTTCCCAGGCGGGTTCACCTATGCCGCAGCCGAACGCGTCGGTGCGGACCCGTACCTGGAGCACCTGGTCGACCAGTCGTTGCTCAAGGTGCTCGACTCGCCGGGCGGTGTGCGGTTCCACATGCTCGAGACCGTCCGCGAATTCGCTGCCGCGCAACGCGATGACGACCGTGAGGTCGATCTCTTCAGCACGTGGGCCCGTGAGTTCGGCCTCGCCCACCACGACGAGTTGTTCGGGACCGACCCGGTCGGGCCGGCATTCCGGGTCGACGCCGAACAGGACAACCTGATCAGGGCCCTGCGCTACGGGATCGAGCGCGGGCACGGCCGGACGGTCGCGGCCACGGCGGCGGCGCTGACCGGGTTGTGGTTGCTGAAATCCAACTACAGCAGGATATTCGCGCACGCCGACGAGATCGCCCGTGTCCTCACGCGATACCGGCCGGAACCGGAATACCTCGAAGCGGCACGCATGGCGGTGACGATGTGCGCCGCCACCACGCTCATGATCCAGGGCCCGCGCGCGGTGCGCAGCCTGGTCGCCCTCAAACGCCTGCCGCCCGCTCCGCCCGACACCCTGCCCCGGGCGCTGAGTGCTGTGCTGACCACACCGGACAGTCCGGAGCCGTTGGTCCGGGCAGGCGCGGACTTCGTTGGCAGCTATGTCAAGGAAAGCGATCTCCAGCCGCACGCCGCGCTGGAACTGGCGCGGCGAGCCCAGGCGCTCGCCGCCGGCGCGGTGCCGTGGGCCCGGCTGGCCACACACATCCGGGTCGGTGAGCTGTGCCTGCAAGTCGGTGAGACCGCCGAGGCGCGGCGGCATTTCCTCGCGGCCTTCGACATCTTCGACAACGACGTCGCGGACGTCCGGCTGTCGTTGATCCTGTGCGACCTGCACGCCGGCAACATCGACGGCGCACGACAATGGCTGGGTTCGATGTTCGCCACCGCCGACTGCGCCGCCGACGATCACGACGTCGACCACGGCGGCACCGAGAGTTCGTTCGTGATCGGTGTCCGAGCCGAGATCCTGCTGGCTCGTGGTGAGGTCGGGACAGGGTTGTCCTTGTGGCGGCGTGCTCTTGCCAGGATCGATCCGCGTTCGGGCACGGAGTACCGGGTGGTGTCGTCCGGGATCGACCCGCTGCTGAGCCAGATCCAGGCCGCGGTGGTGATCGCGCACGCCCAGCACGGCCGCCTCGACCAGGTCGCCGAGTTGGCCGCCCGGCTGCCGGAGCGGGCCGCGTGGCTGCTGCGGCACCCGACGGTCAAGCCTTCGCCGTTCCTGCGTGAGTTCTCGGTCTACGGTGCGCTGTTGCTGGCTGTGGCGATGACCGAGATCGACCGCGCACCTGCGACGGCCGCACGGATGATCGCCATGGCCGAGCGGTTGCGGTTCGTGCGTGAGTTCCAGCCGACGATGTCCCCGGCCCAGGCGCGGGCAGCCGCCGAGCGGGCCGACAAGGTGGCGTACACCGAAGCGGTCGCGGAGTACGCCACATTGAGCCGTGAAGCACTACGAGTCGCTGCGGTGCAGTTGCTTGACGGGCAGGTGACGAGCCCCGCCCATCTCGATTGACGGGTGGAACACCGGCGGATTGGCCGGGTCTGTCCGCAGGTCGCCGAGCCGGTCCAGCAGGACGTTCATCGCCACACGCGTCTCCAGCCGGGCGAGCGGCGCGCCGAGGCAGAAATGCACACCACGCCCGAAACCCACGTGTGGGTTGGGATCCCGGGTCAGGTCGAACTCGTCCGGGTTGGGGAACTGGCGCGGATCACGGTTGACCGCGCCGATCGCGACCATGACCAGCTGTTCGGCGGGCACGGGCCGTCCACCGATCTCAGTGTCCACAGTGGTGCCGCGCGCCAGCATCGGCACTGGGCTGATCAGCCGCAGCGTCTCCTCGATCGCCGCGGGAACGAGCGTCCGGTCGGCGCGCACGGCCGCGGCGGCGTCCCGGTGGCGGTCCAGGCACATGATCGTGCTGCCCAGCAACAACGTCGTGGTCACGTGCCCGGCCACCAGCAGCAGGATCGCGAAACTGATCACCTCGTCGTCGGAAAGGTCGGACTCCACCAGCATGGACAGCAGGTCCTGCCGCGGCCGTTGCCTGCGTTCGGCCGCGTGCTCGGCGAGGTAGCCGATCATCGGCTCGAAATCCCTGATCGCGGCCTGGGACGCGGCCATCGCGTCCTGGCCCGGCTCGGTGTCGTAGAAGATCGTCTTGCTCTCGAACAGCCGGTCCGCCCAGTAGACGAACAGGTCGCGGTCGCTGGACGGCACCCCGAGCATCTCGGCGATCACGCTCACCGGCAGCGGGTACGCCACCTCGGTGACGAAGTCGAACTCGGGCTTGCCGGTCAGCCCGTCGACGATCTCGTGCACCAGTTCGGCGATCCGCGGCTCCATGTCGGCGACGATCTTCGGCGTGAACACCTTGCTGACCAGCCTGCGCCGGTCGCGGTGCGCCACACCGTCCATGGTCAGCAGGTTGTCGCTCGTCAGCAACCTGATCGTCTTGTCGTCGGTGTCGCCGTAGCTCGGGAAGAACCGCGAGGTGTCGGAGTTGAAGGTCTGCGGATCGGCCAGCACCTGCTGGGCCTCCGCGTACCCGGTCACGTTCCACCCGCCGAACCGCTCGTCGAACTCGACGGGTTCGGCTGGGCGGTGGCCGTGCATCCAGTAGTGCGCGGGGTTGGCGTTCCAGGGCGTGACAGTCGGTTCGGTCATGCGGCGAGCGTGCCGACCTGGCGGATCAACCGGGTTTCAACGCGGTCCGGCGCGTTGAAACCACGCAGGTCAGAGCTTGCGCCAGACCAGCCGGGTGAGGGTCGCGGCGACCGACGCGAGCGGCGGCTGCGGCCGGGAACGCGCCTCCGGCGCGGTCTCCGGCATCATCCGGTACAGCAGGTTCGCCACCCGGCGGGACGTGCGCGGCGCGACCAGCCTGGCCAGTTCCATCGCCACACCTTCCGGCCTGCTCACGACCTCCTGCCGGTTGACCAGTGCGCTGATCACCATCCGCGCGGCGCGGTCGGGGCTCATCGCGGGCATCGTGCGGTACGCGGCCTTGGCGATCATCGGGGTGCGCACCAGCGGCATCCGGACCGAGCTGAACGTGATGCCGTCGGCCAGCGACTCCCGGCCCGCGACCCGGCCGAACTCCTCGATCGCGGCCTTCGAGGCCAGGTACGCGGCGAACCGGGGCGTGTCGCTCTGCAGTCCCATCGTGGTCACGGTGACCACGTGCCCGAACCTGCGTTCACGCATGTGGGGGAGCAGTGCGAGGGTGAGGCGCAGCGGCGCGAAGTAGTTCAACGCCATGGTGCGCTCGAAGTCGTGCACCCGGTCCACCGACAGGTGCACCGAGCGGCGGATCGAGCGTCCCGCGTTGTTGACGAGCATGTCGACGGATTCGTGTTCGACGAGAACCTGTTTGACCAAAGCGGACACCGCGGCGGAGTCCGTCAAGTCGCAGGGGTACGTCCACGCCGAACCGCCCGCCGCGGTGATCTCCTCGCGCACGGCCTCCAGTTCGTCCGCTCGGCGAGCCACCAGGAACACCTGGGCGCCGCGGGCGGCGACGGCGACCGCGGTCGCGCGGCCGATCCCGGACGAGGCTCCGGTGATCAGGATCCGCCGCCCGGCCAACGGATCCGACCGGTCGACCCGGCGGCGCGCCCGGTACGGGTCGAGGTGATCAGCCCAGTACCGCAGCAGCCGGGGCGCGTAGGACGCCAGTGACGGCAGTTCGACTCCGCTGCCCGCCAACGCGGTCACAGTCTCCGAGGTGGAGAACTTGGCGTTCAGCGACATGTGCGGCACGACCTCGGGCGGGATCCCGAGCTCGGTGAGCACGGCGTCGCGCGCCTCCCGTCCGCCGGGGAGCCGGTCGAGCACCTGGCCTGCCACGGCCGCGGCGGCCCGGCCGGTCCGGGCCAGACCGGGGACCTTGGGGCTGGCGACGACCTTCGGCGCACCCGCCGGACCGGCGAAGGCGTTGTAGACCTGCGTGAGCGTCTGGTTGCGCGGCGAGCCGAGGTGGTAGGTGGCGCCGGGCGCCGCGTCCTGGTGCATCAGGTGGACCATCGCGTCGACCACGTAGTCGACCGGAACGATGTTGGTCGAGCCGAGATGCGGCGCGACCAGGGGCAGGCGGGCGGGCAACCGGGCGGCGCGGGTGATGGCGGGCAGGAAGTAGTAGGGGCCGTCGACCTTGTCCATCTCGCCGGTGCGCGAGTCGCCGACCACCGCGGACGGCCGGTACACGCGCCACGGCACCGCGGTCTGCGCCCTGACCAGTTTCTCCGCGGCGAATTTGGTGGCGTGGTAGGGCGATGGGAGGTTCTGGCCGAGATCGAAATCCCGCTCGGTGAAACGCCCGCAGTGATCGCCCGCGACGGCGACCGAGGAAACGTGGTGCAGCCATTTCGCGCCGGTCCTGGCGGCGAAATCGATCACGTTCGCGGTGCCGGTGACATTCGTGACCTGATTGGCTTCGTCGGACGCGGTGAAATCGTAGATCGCGCCGAGGTGCACCACGTGATCGATTCCGGGCACCGCGTCCGGCATGTCACCGGTGAGGTCGCCGGCGACCGGGACGACTCGCCCGGCGTCCCATGTCCGGGCGAGCGACTCGAACCGGCCGATCGAACCGGGGCGCACGAGTACGTGCACCGCGGTGCAGTCAGGCAGGGTGAGCAGCCGCGATACCAGCCTGCGGCCCAGGAACCCGGTACCGCCCGTCACGAAGTATCCGGTCATGGCGGGAACGATACCTACTGACGAGTAGGAATCTCTACTGCTCGTGTGTCACAGACGCGTCCACCACCGCGTCCCGCAGTGCCGCACGCAGTCTTCCCACGTCGAGCGGGGTCAGCACGGCGGTCTCGCCCGGCGGGGAGACCAGCACCACGCGTCCCGAACTGACGAACACCGTCAGGTCGCGTCGCCGTCCCGCGATGTCGCGGCAGCTCACCGACCATTCCTTGCGGGTGTTCACCTTCGTCTTACCTCCCCGGTTGTCTGTCCAACGCCTTCCCTACCCGTCGGTGAGACGGCCACCGTGCGGCGCCGTGACGCGCCCGCGAAGGTTTTTCGCACTATTGTTTCCCGACTCCGTTCCGTCCCGTAGTTGTCGATCTTGAACAGCCGAGCCTACTAGGTGATACGTCGGCCAGACGGCCACGGTTTGGTATATCCGCAATTTCCGGTTGGACCGTTCGGGTGACGCGTCGTCTTCGATCGTGTATCCCGGTGATCGTCGATGGCATCCTGTTGCGGTGCTACGGCGGCTCCATTCACCAGGTGACAATGCGACGAACGCATTGGCGTCCCGGTGGCCGAGATCGCCGGAAGCGGACCGGTGACCGGCCGCGCGCCGAGCTCATCGTCACACCTCCGGCTTGCCGACGAGTTCTTCCTGGTCGCACACAACCACGACGCGGACACCATCGTGCCGCGGCTGCACGACACCGGGATCGAACTCGGCCTCGCCGGGGCGCTGCTGGCCGAACTGGTCCTCGACCGGAGGCTGGAGATCGCCGACGGCCGCGTGATCGTGTTCGACCCGTCGCCGCCCGGTGACCAGCTCGCGGCGAGCATGCTGCGCGACATCGTGACCGAGCCCCCGCACAGCATCCGCGTGTGGCTGGAGTACCTGAGCCAGGACGCGCGCGACAAAGTCGGCAGCAGGCTGCACGTCGCCGGGCACCTCGCCCAGGTGCGGCTGCGCAAGTGGTGGGGCGGGCCCGCGCTGCTCTACCGCGCGGTCAACGCCGAACAGGCGCTGATCCCCGAAGTCCGGCTGCACGACCTGCTCGCCAGGCCACACCCCGGCATGCAGCTGGCCAAGATCAGCATGGACCACAAGCTGATGCAGGACGTCACCCTCGCCGCACTGGCGCACTCGACCGGCCTGCTCAGCGCGTTGCTCTGGTACCACGGGCCGCACCGCGCGCGCTCCCAGCTCGACGAGATGCGCCGTGCGCTCCCGGCACCCCTCCTCGAACTCGCCAAGCAGACTGAGGCCGCGGTAGGCGACGCGGTGCTTGGCCGTCGCCGATAACCCCGCGAAGGAGCCTTACATTGGCAGCGAAGGGCTTGAGTACGACCAGTACGAGTACGGCGCTGATCCGCGTCGGACCGAGCCGGGTCTCGTCGGCGCTGGCCCGCAACAGGCTCGGCGTCTCGTCGATCGTGTTCTTCATCGTGTCCGCGGCCGCGCCGCTGACCGTCATCGGCAGCGGCGCCGTGCTGACGTTCGCCAACACGAAGACGATCGGCATCCCGATCGCGTACGCGACGATCGCGGTCGTGCTGACTGTGTTCGCGGTCGGCTACGTCGCGATGTCGCGGCACATCACCAATGCGGGCGCTTTCTACACGTACGTCGCGCAAGGCCTTGGCCGCGTGCCCGGTGTCGGCGCCTCATTCGTGGCCGTCGTGGCGTACAACGCGATGCAAGTCGGCCTGTACGGCGGTTTCGGCGCGGTCCTCGCCGGCCACCTGAAGTCCTGGTTCGGCTGGAACGTGGCCTGGTGGGCGCTGGCGCTGCTGGCGTGGCTCGTGATCGCGGTGCTCGGTGTGCTGCGGATCGACTTCAACAGCAAGGTGCTCGCGGTGCTGCTGACCGCCGAATGCCTGATCATGCTGGTGTTCAACGCGGTCGAGCTGACCAACCCGGCCGACGGCACGGTCACGTTCGACTCGCTGTCCCCGTCGAACCTGGTCACCGCCGGAGTCGGCGCGCTGCTGGTGACAGCGGTGACCGGCTTCGTCGGCTTCGAGGGCGGCGCGGTGTACGCCGAGGAGAGCCGCGACCCGAAACGCACGGTGGCGCGGGCGACCTACATCGCGGTGGCGTTCGTCGGCGTGCTGTACGCGGTCTCGGCGTGGGCGCTGACCGTGGCCGTCGGACCGGACAAGATCGTCGGTGCGGCGGGCGAACAGCAGGCCGACCTGATCTTCAACGTCAACGCGGGTTTCCTCGGCCGGTGGATCGTGGACATCGGCCGGGTCCTGATCGTGACGAGCTTGTTCGCCGCGCTGGTCAGCTTCCACAACACGGTCGCGCGGTACCTGTTCGCGCTGGGCCGTGAGCAGGTCCTGCCCGCCCGGCTCGGCTCCACCAACCGCCGGACCGGTTCGCCGTACGTCGGTTCGCTCGTCCAGTCCGTGCTGGCCTTCGTGGTGATCATGGTGTTCGCCGTGGCCGGACTGGATCCGCTGATCGACCTGATGTACATCGGCACGACCTTCGGCGGTCTCGGCGTGATCATCCTGATGGCGCTGACGTCGGTGTCGGTGGTCGGCTACTTCGCCAGGCGCAAGGACGTCGACGAGAACGCCTGGCGCAAGTTCGTCTCCCCGGTCATCGCCGCGGTGCTGCTGCTCGTGGTGCTGTACCTGACGTTGGACCAGTACTCCACGTTGCTCGGACTGCCCGCCGGCCACCCGGCGGTGTGGATCCTGCCGTCGTCGTTCGCGGTGTTCGGGCTGGCCGGGATCCTGTGGGGCGCGTACCTGCGCTCGGCACGGCCGCGGGTGTACGCCGCGATCGGTCTGGGCGCCAACAGCGTGATCGGCCGGGCCAGCCAGGACCTGCCCAAGCGCACGGACTCCTCCGGCGTGCTGCCGCTGCCGTCGAGCCCGGGGTTCGCCTCGGCGCCGCCGCGGCACGAGGTGTTCCGGGTCGGCGCCGACCACCCGGTCGGCCCGGTGTCCAAAGTGCTCAGTGAAGCCTTCGTGCACAGCGACATCGCGAAGTGGCTGATACCCGACGCGCAGGACCGGCGCCGGATATACCCGGCGTACTGGGCGATGGCCGTCGAGCACGCGCTCGGCGCGGGCGAGGTGTTCGCCGGGGGAGAGCTGTCGGGCGTGTCGGTGTGGTACCCGGCCGTGTTCGGGCCGCCGAACGCGGCACCGCGGGACGTCGACCAGCGCATCGACGTGATGTGCGGCCCCTACGCCCCGCGGTTCCACGCGTTGAGCCACGCCGTGACGAGCGCGCATCCCACGACGCCCCACCAGTACCTGGCGTTCGTCGCGGTGATGCCGGACCTGCAAGGCCGCGGCGTCGGGACAGCGTTGGTGCGACACAGGTTGCGCGAGCTGGACATGGCGAACGTGCCCGCGTACCTCGAAGCGACCAACCGGCGCAATCTCGCGCTCTACGTCCACCTCGGCTTCCAGCCGATGGGCAACCCGATCGCGTTGCCGGACAACGGACCGAAGCTCTACCCGATGTGGCGCCCCGCCTCCGTCCACCGCGGCCTCTGAGACAGTCGTGAGTGGTTGGTCCGGTTAGAACCGGACTAACCACTCACGAGCTTTTCAGGTGGTGGAGATGAACCGGGTGGCGCGGGATTCGCCGGTGGTGGTTGCCGCCGAGTTGCTCGGAGGCGTAGAGGACCTGGTTGTTGTAGACGACCGCGCACGCGCTTGCTCCGGCGATGCCGGAGGACGTGTAGCGCCAGGTGTTGCTGGGACTGGGGACGACGACGTAGTGCGTCTGGTCGGCGATCAGCGGTTTGCCGTCCGAGCGGGGGAACGCGGTGTCCGGCTGGAACCACGGGTCGGTCTGCTCGTTGCACCGGGCGGTGTGCCGACCGTCGCAGTCGATGTCCATGTCCGCGCGCCACCAGACTGCGCCGTTGGCGTCGCACACCGGTGCCGTGCGGCCCAGTTCGCTGTCCGTCTTGTACTTGCCGTTCGAGATCTGTTTGCATGACTGGGTTTTCGCCAGCAGCTGGTTCGCGGACGGCTCGGCCATCGGGGTGAGGTCCGCGCTGGCGGTGGCGGTCGGCACGAGGAACCCGGTCGCCGGCGGGGTGGCCGCGAGCAGAAGGAGCTTCCGCATCAGGTCTCCTTTGTCAGGAAACTTTCCATACACGGGTGGCGGCTGGTGCCTGCTATCCCGTCCACCGGACGCGGAACTCAAGGCCTCGCCCGAAACGTGCGTGGTCGTCCGGTTACCGTCGGTTATTCGGTTGCGGGCCGCCGCTACCGTCTCAGGCATGGACGAGAAGCTGACTCGAAAGTGCCCTGTCGCCGCGGCGACGGGAGCACGTCGACAGCAGCGCGCGACCCGGAGGTACGACCCGGCCGTGTCATGAGCGGCGCGTTCCTCGCGGGTGTCGTTGCTGGTTACGGCGTGGCGATCCCCGTCGGGGCGATCGGTGCGCTGCTCATCGGCCTCACCGCGAGAACCTCCCTGCGCGTGGGCGCGGCTGCGGCACTGGGGGTCGCCACGGCGGACGGGGTCTACGCCCTCGCCGCCGTGCTCGGTGGCGCGGCGATCGCCGATCTGATCGAACCGATCGCGGGCCCGATGCGGTGGGCAGCGGTGGCCGTGCTCGTCACGCTGGCGGTCAAGACCGTGCTCGACGCACGAAAACAACGCAAGGACAAGGAAGTCACCGCGCGCAGTGCCTACTTCGGACTGCTCGGGCTGACCGTCCTCAACCCGGCCACCATCGTCTACTTCGGAGCGCTCGTGCTCGGGATGCGGGCCGATGTCGTGCCCGACCTGCTGCACGGCATGGCTTTCGTCCTCGGGGCGCTGCTGGCGTCAGCGAGCTGGCAGCTGCTGCTCGCCGGTGGCGGCAGCCTTGTCGGCCGCGTCCTGACCGGGCAGCGGGGCCGCATGGCCACGGCTGTCGTCTCCAGCCTGGTGATCGTCGCCCTCGCGGTGCGGCTGGTGACGGGTTAGCCCGAGGTAGGCCATCATCGCGGCGAGGGCGACCGCGGCCATCAGCACGGCCATCGCCATCGCGCCGTGCCCGGCCAGCGGGGCGAGCAGGCCGCCGATGATGAACTGGGTGATGCCGATCAGCGCGGACGCCGCACCGGCGTTGTCCGCCTGGTCGGCCAGCCCGAGCGCGGCGGCGTTCGGCATCACGACCCCGACGCTGGACACGATCACGAACATCGGCACCAGCACCACGACGAGGCCCGCGTCGAACGCGATCGCGACGACCAGCCCGGCACCGCCCGCCAGGCCGGCGGTCAGCCCGGCGGCGATCAGCGCGCGCGGCGACGACCAGCGCAGCAGCAGGCCGTTGAGCTGGCCCGCGATCATGATCCCGACCGAGTTCACGCCGAACACCCAGCCGAACTGCTGCGGCGTCAGCCCGTAGAGCTCCTGCAGCACGAACGGCGAACCGGAGATGTACGCGAACAACGCGGCGAACAGCAGCGCCGAGGTCAAGGCGTACCCGAGGAAGATCCGATCGCGCAGCAGCGCGCCGTACGAGCGCATCACCGCGCCGACCCGCGCGGGCCTGCGGCGTTCGCCCGCGAGCGTCTCGGGCAGACCGAGCACAGTGGACAGCAGCAGCACGGCGCCGAACACCGACAGCACGAGGAAGATCCCGCGCCACGAGGTGAACCGCAGCACTTCGCCGCCGATCACCGGCGCCAGGATCGGCGCGAGCCCGGTGACCAGCATCAACGTCGAGAAGAACCGGGCGAGTGCGACCCCGGAGAACAGGTCGCGCACCGCGGCCCGCGCGATCACGATCCCGGCCGCCGCGCCGAGGCCCTGCACGAAACGGAACGCCACCAGCGCGTACGCCGACGGCGCGAAAGCGCACGCGACGGAGGCGACGGCGTAGAGCACGAGACCGGCGATCAACGGCCGGCGCCGCCCGAACGAGTCCGACAGCGGCCCGGCGATGGCCTGGCCGATCGCGAGGCTGACCACGAACGCGGTCAGGGTGAGCTGGATCTGCGACGCGGACGCGCCGAGCTGCTGCGTCATCGCCGGGAACCCCGGCAGGTACATGTCGATCGACAGTGGGGCGAAGCCGGACAGCGCGCCGAGGATCAGCGTGAAACGCAGGGTGTTGTTCCTGCTCACACGCACGAACCCTCGACCGGCTCCTCCGTCGAGATGATCCGGCGTAACAAGGAGCGCAGCACGTCGCGCTCGGCGGGAGCCAGGTCGGCCAGGACGCGGTCCTCCACCGCCGCCAGCTGGTGGTAGAGCTTCGCCTGCAGCTCACGGCCCGCCTCGGTGGGCACGGGGATCCGGGCGCGGCGGTCGTTCGGGTCCGGCGTGCGCACGACCAGGCCCTGGCGTTCCAGCTTGTCCAGCAGCGCGGTCATGGTCGTCTTGTCGACGCCGAGCGCGTGTCCCAGCGCGAGCTGGCTGTACGGGCGGGCGTCCGGGTGCGAGTTCTGGACGAGCGCGGTCAGCACGATCTGGCCGCGGATGGACGTGCCGTGCGCCATCGCCTCGGTGTCCATCGCCTCGCGCAGGCCGTGCGCAGCTCGGCTGAGCAGCCAGTTCACGTCGAAGTGCTGCAGGCACTGCTGGCTGAACTCCCCGGCGTGCTGATGGGCCGTTCCGACGCTCTCGTCCACACCCGGAGTTTACGTGATGGCTACGACATGAGATGTTCTTGACTCGGAACATCTTGGTTCGTATCTTCTTGGTCATGACCAACTTGCTCCACATCGACTCGAGCATCCAGGGCGACAGGTCGCACTCCCGCGCGTTGACGGCAGCGTTCGTCGAATCGTGGAAGGTGGCCAACCCGGATGGCGGGTACGTGTACCGCGACTTCGCGCAGGCGCCGGTCCCGCACGTGACGGGCCTGTACTTCGCGGCGGCCAACACGCCCGCCGAGCTGCGCGGTCCGGAGATGCGCGCGGAGTACGACAGGTTCAAGCCGCTGCGCGACGAGGTGCTGGCGGCGGACGTCGTGCTGATGGGTGTGCCGATGTACAACTACACGGTCCCGTCGACGATCAAGTCGTGGCTCGACCACCTGCTCGTCCCCGAATTCCGCGCCGACACCAGCGACGGTCCGCTGATCGGCACCAGGTTCCTCGTGGTGGCCACGCAGGGTGGTTCGTACGCGCCGGGCACGCCCAGGGAGGGGTGGGACCACCAGCAGCCGCTGCTCAGGCAGTACTTCGAGCACCTCGGTGTGGCCGGGGACGCCACGTTCGTGCAGGCCGAGATGACGCTCGCGAACGTCAACGAGCAGCTCAGGCAGTTCCAGCACATCGCCGACGAGTCCAAGGAGCGCGCCTTCAAGGCGGTGCAGGAGCTGGCCACGGTGTCATGAATCGCGTGAATCGGCCGAAAGTAGGCTGACACCTTCCGGTATCTGTGTGAATCTGCTTGCATTCGAGCTCAAATGTGCAGGTTCGCGCAGGAGGTGTCATGAGCGATCAGGTGTCCCGCAGGTCTTTGCTCGCCGCGGGGGCGGCCATCGGCCTGGGCTCGGGGGCCCAGGCCGAGGCTTCCCCGAACGACGCGGCGCAGGACGGCGCCGCACAGCAGGACTGGCCCCGCCAGCAGGGCCGCAGCATGATCAACGTGCCGTTCGAGCGGCGCGACACGGTTCGGCTCGCGATCATCGGCCTCGGCAACCGGGGCGGCGGCATGATCGGGTCGTTCCTCGCCGTACCCGGCGTCAAGGTGACCGCACTGTGCGACATCCGCCCGGAGTTCGCGGCCCGCGCCGCGAAGGCCGTGACCGGCGCGGGCCAGCCGGCACCAGCGCTCTACACCAAGGGCGACCACGACTTCGAGAACATGGTCCGCCGCGACGACATCGACCTGGTCTACGTCGCCTCGCCATGGGAGTGGCACGTGCCGATGGCGCTGGCGGCCCTGCGCGCCGGCAAGCACGTCGGCGTCGAGACGCCGTTCGCGACGTCCATCAACGAACTCTGGCAGCTGGTGGACGCGTCGGAGCGTTACCAGCGGCACTGCATGCAGCTGGAGAACTGCTGCTACGGCCAGAACGAGATGCGCGTCCTGCGCATGGCACACGCCGGCCTGTTCGGCGACTTGCTCCACGGCGCGGGCGCGTACATCCACGACCTGCGTGAGTTGCTGTTCTCCGACACCTACTACGAGGCCGAGTGGCGACGCGCCTGGCACACCAAGCGCGAGCTCAAGGGTGACCTCTACCCGACGCACGGGCTCGGCCCGGTCGCCAACTACATGGACATCAACCGCGGCGACCGGATCGTGCGGATCTCCTCGATGGGCACGCCCGCGCTCGGCCTCGCGGAGTACCGCGCGGCACACGAGCAGCCGGGTGACTCGTCGTGGAAGGAGCGCTACGTCGAGTCCGACACGACCATCAGCCTGCTGCAGACAGCCAAAGGCCGGGTCATCCGACTGGAACACGACGTGTCCACACCGCACCCGTACAGCAGGCTGAACCACCTCGCCGGGACCAAGGGGAAGTTCGAGGACTATCCACCCCGGATCTACCTCGAACCGAAACACACCAATGACCAGTGGGCCAGCTTCGACGAGTTCAAGTCGTACGACCATTGGTTGTGGACAGACGTCCCGCCGGGACCGGGTGGCCACGGCGGCATGGACTACTACATGGCGTACCGGACCATCCAGACGATGCGCCTCGGACTGGTCCCCGACATGGACGTGTACGACGGAGCGGTCTGGAGCGCTCCGGTACCGCTGAGTTCCAGGTCCATCGACCAACACGGCGCGCCGCAACAGATTCCTGATTTCACCAGGGGAAGGTGGCGTGAGAAACGCCCGGGGGTGGACTCGGTGAAGCCGCCGAAGAACTGACAATGCGAGACTGTGGCCATCCGAAACCCCAACCAGGGAGTCAGGATGGCCGACGAGCCGATCGCGGTCGCGTTACGTCGCGCGGCCGATCTCACCGCTGCCGGGAACTCCGACGCGGCGATCCACGTCGTGCGTGGGGTGCTGGACGAGCACCCCACGCACTCCGAGGCGTGGTGCCACCTCGGTGCCGCGTACCTCGACGCGGGTGACGCGGAGTCCTCGCTCGACGCGGCGAAGAACGCCATCCGCAACGGCGAGCGGTCATGGGGCTATCGGCTGGCCAGCATCGCGCTGGTGGAACTGGGCAGGCGGGACGAGGCCGTCGTGTCGGCGCGGGAAGCCGTGCGGCGCGACGGGCAGGACTGGCGCGGCCACGTCGCTCTGGCCGAGGCGCTGGGGGCCGACGATCCACAAGAGTCGTTCGCGGCGGCGTGCCGTGCCATCCAATTGGCCAACAACCAGGCTCGCCCGTTCGAGGTACTCGGCGACGCCGCGATGCGTGTGCACGACAACGAAACGGCCCGCCGCGCGTACTACGAGGCCCTCAAGATCGATCCGGGCAACCAGCACGCCCGTGCGCACCTGCTCCGGCTCGGCCGCCCGCAGTTGGACACGACCACCACGCCTGCCACCGCGGAGCCGATCCTGCAGATCCCGCACCTCGGCCGGATCGAGGCGCTCGGGTTGTGGCTGGCGCTGCGCCGCGCGTCGGCCGCGCTGGCCATCGGCAGCCTGGTGCTGATGCTCGTCGGCATGGACGACATCTACAGCGTCCTCGGCTGGTTCGGCTTGGTGCTGGTGTTGTTCGTGGTGTTCGTGGTCGGCACCGCATGGGTGAAATTCGCGCGGGGAGTGTCACTCAAACAGACCATGCGCGACAACCGCATGCTCGCGGTGTCATCCGGCTTGATGGCGTTGTCAACCGTCCTGCTGATCGTCTGGACGGTGCTGGTCGCGCTCGGCGCACACACCATGAACCCGCTGTCGATCGTCCTGGTGACCAGTGTGGCCAGTGCGGCGGTGTCGGTCCTCGCCATCTGGCGGCGTAGCCACCCGAAGTAGAACTCGCCAGTAGATTGCGGGTATGACGACACCCCTCGGTGGCTACCAGAACGAGATCTACCTGCACGGACTGGCTGACCAGGTGCCCCCGTTCACCGTCGACACGACCAAGCTGGCCGACTCGGCGCGCGAGATCCTCCAGCCGGGGCCGTACTGGTACGTGCAAGGGGGCGCGGGGTCCGGCGCGACCATGCGGGCCAACCGCGAGGCATTCGACAAGTGGCGGATCGTGCCGAGGATGCTGCGCGACGCGACCGCGCGCGACGTCTCCACGAGCGTGCTCGGCACGACGATGCCCGCTCCCGTGTTGCTCGCGCCGATCGGTGTGCAATCGATCGTGCACGAAGAGGGCGAGCTGGCGACCGCCCGCGCGGCCGGCTCGCTGGGCGTGCCGATGATCTTGTCGACGGCGTCGTCCAACACCATCGAGGACGTGGCGGTCGCCAACGGCGGTGGGCCGCGCTGGTTCCAGCTGTACTGGCCCAACGACCCGGACCTGTGCGTGAGCATCCTCAGCCGGGCGGCCAAAGCCGGGTTCACCACGCTCGTGGTCACCCTCGACACGTGGACGCTGGCGTGGCGGCCCAACGACCTCGACCAGTCGTACCTGCCGTTCCTGCGCGGCACCGGCACCGCGATCCCGTTCTCCGACCCGGTGTTCCGCAGCGGTCTCGCGGTCGCTCCCGAGCAGGACATCCCGGCGGCCGTGCTGAAGTGGATCCCGTTGTTCACCGGAACCGACCGCAATTGGGACGCGCTGCCGTTCCTGCGCGAACACTGGGACGGACCGATTGTGCTGAAAGGGATCCAGCACGTCGACGACGCGCGGCGCGCGGCCGATGCCGGAATGGACGGGATCGTCGTGTCCAACCACGGTGGCCGGCAGGTCGACGGCGCGGTCGCGTCGCTCGACGTGTTGCCCGAAATCGCCACCGCTGTGGGAGACCGGATGACGGTCTTGTTCGATTCCGGAATCCGGACAGGAGCCGACATTTTCAAGGCGATCGCGCTCGGGGCGAAGGCGATTCTGCTCGGCCGGCCGTTCGTCTGGGGCCTCGCGCACGGCGGCGAAGACGGTGTGCGGCAGGTCGTCCGGAGCCTGCTTGCCGAGCTTGACCTCACGATTGCCTTGTCCGGACACCACTCGATCGCGGAGTTGACACCGGACAGCCTGACCCGGGTGGCGTAGTCACAACTCCTGTTGTGGACAGGGTGAATCAGGAAGATCCGCGGCAACCGTTGTAGTCTTCGGGCATTGATCACCCTCGCCCGACTGGAGCGCCGTGGAAGTCAGTGACGAACAGCTGAAAAGCTGGGTCGAGTCATGGTCGTGGCGGATCCCGCGCGGGCCGCAGCACGGCGGCATGTCGGGTGACGTGCGCGAGTGGTGGAGCCTGACCATCTGGCGCCGCAACGATCACACCGAGTTGCAGCTGGACGTCAACCGGCTGCGGCCGACCAGGGGATCAGAGGTCCATACCTTTACCCGGTGCGTCCGGTACGAGCACCTGCGGCCCGTGCCGGACTACCGGACCACGGTCGCCAGGCTCAACCTCGAGCTGGGGGAGTTGTTCACCCAGGCGGGGATCAAGCCGCCGCGGCTGCCGGACGGGTCGCTGTCGGGCGACTCGTACGACCTGTAGACACATCCAGTTCGATCTTCGTTCTTGTCCGGACCGTAGTTTCCGGCCGTGTCATCGACCAGACGTCTCTTCCTGCTCAACGCGGGGCTGATCCCCGCCGCCGCCGCCGCGCTGCCGGGCGTGGCATCGGCCGAACCGGTCGCACAGGGCTTCACCAGGCCGGATACCGACAGCCCGCGCTTCACCGTCGCGGTCATCCCGGATACGCAGTACCTCTACGACCGCGATCGCGGCGACAGCGCACCGCTCGAGGCCTCGCTTCGTTACATTGTGGACACAGCGCGCGAGCACAACACGGTTTTCGCCGCCCACCTCGGTGACATGACCGAGAACGGGCTGCGTGGCGAGTTCACCGCGATCAGCCGCACTTTCCGGATTCTCGACCGGTTCCCGTACAGCGTGCTGGCGGGCAACCACGACATCGACGCGTCCAAAGACGACCAACGCGGCCCGAGCCCGTACCTCGACGAGTTCGGCCCGCACCGGTTGCGGCACAGTCCCGCGTTCCGTGGTGCGACTCGTGACGGTTACAACTCGTATCACGTGTTCCGGGCCGCCGGAAAGGAATGGCTCGTGCTGGCCATGGATTGGCGGCCGTCGGCGGGCAGCATCGCCTGGGCCCGTGAGGTGATGCGCAAGCACCCGCGCAGCCCGGTCATCCTCACCACGCACGAATTCGTGCACGCCGACGGCGGCGACGGCAAGGCCGTGCTGTCCGACTTCGGCCAGAAGCTCTGGAACGACCTGGTCAAGGACAACGACCAGATCTTCCTGGCGCTCAACGGGCACTACTGGCCGCCCGGTCGTACGGTGCTGCGCAACACCGCGGGAAACGAGGTGCACGCGCACATCACGAACTACCAGGACCGCTACTACGGTGGCAGCGCGATGATCCGGCTCTACCACTTCGACCTCGCACGCGGCGTGATCGACGTCGAGACGTTCTCGCCGTGGCTGCAGGACCAGCGTTCGCTGAGCGCACTGGCACAGCAGGAGACCACGCGCTCCGGTCCGGGCGACTGCTTCACGCTGGAGATCGACTTCGCCGAGCGGTTCGCCGGGTTCGACCCGATCCCGGCGCCGAAACCCCGCCCGGTTCGCGAGATCGTGATTCCGGGAACGGTGGCGTACTGGCGTTTCGACAACCGGGACACGCGTGACTTGTCCGGCAACGGCAACCATCTCGTCGCCCAGGACACGCCACAGTGGAGCACCGAGCACCACCGGGGGCAGCCGGGCCACGGCAGTGTGTACCTCAAGGACGCGTACTTCAGGACCGTGACTGGCGCGCCGATGAACAAGGCGACGTTCCACCGTGGATACACCGTCGAGGCGTTCTTCAAACTGCCGAAGGACTTCGGCGACGCCAACGCGTGGTGTGCGCTGCTGTCCCGGCTCGGGTCCGGCGCCGACGCGGGCAAAACGGGCGACGACCCCAAAGAGGCGCTGGCGTCGCTGGCCCTCTCCGGTGGGCGGCAGTTGCAGTGGGCGGTCTTCCCGCTCAACCAGAACGCCATCTCCACCAACTGGGGCCACGAACTGCCGTCCGGCAAGTGGTGGCACGTGGCCGTGGTCAACGACGGCCGCACCACGACCCTGTACGTGGACGGTTCGAAGCTGCTGCGCAACCCGTCCACCCCGGCGGTCGGGTTCCCGGCCATCGGGGACGTCTGGCTGCTCGGCGCGTCGAACTACGAGCGCAAGGTCGGCAAGAGCTTCTACGGCTGGCTCGGCGACGTCCGGGTCGTCGACCGGCCGCTCGCGCAGCGGGACTTCATGCTGCGGTGAGACAAGTGGGACCATGAGTCATGCGCACATGGCTCCCGATCGTTCTCGGCATCCTGCTGATCCTGGTAGGAGGCGTGTGGACCGGCCAAGGACTCGGCTACATCACCGGTAGCTTCATGACCGGTGAACGGCTGTGGACCAGCATCGGCCTGATCTGCGTCGCCGGCGGCGCGGTGCTCGTCATCTGGGGCGCCCGCCGCCGGCGGACGTAGTCAGCTCCCGGTCCGCCTGCTGTCCGCGAACCGGCCACCAGGAACTAACCGACCGGCTCGCCGTTGACGCGCACCCCACGCAACACGACGTTGCCGGTGTTGCGAATGGTGTTCTTCTCGGCGATCCCGGTGAAGTCGCTGTTGGTGATGGTCACGTCGCGGATGTTGCTCTCCGGCAGGCCGTCGAGGTGGATGGCCTTGCGGCCGCCCGTGACGGTCATGCCGTCGACCGTGAGGTTCTTGAGGGTTGGGTAGTGCTTTCCCGACCCGCCGCCGTTGTAGTACATGCTGGCGTACAGGACTTCGCGTTCCACGTTGCGGCCCTTGATGTTTCGCAGGTGAACGCCGTCCACGACGCCGCCGCGGTCGGAGTTCGTCTTGATGTACAACGCGTGCTTGACCGGGTACCGGCCCGGGAAGTCCGGCGGGTTGACCTCGCAGTCGCGGCAGAACACGTCGTGCACCCCGCCGGAGGACTCCGAGCCGACGGTGATCCCGCCCCACCGCCCGGCGAACTTGCAGCGTTCGACCACCACGAAGGAGGTCGGGATGCCGATCCGCCGCCCGTCGGCATCCCGACCAGATTTGAGGACGACACAGTCGTCGTTGGTGTCGAAGCGTGAGCCGGCCACGTGCGCGTAGCTCGTCGAGTCTAGATCGACGCCGTCACCCTGGGAGTTGGTGCTGTGGATGTGGACATTGCGGACGGTCACGTTCGTGCAGAACACCGGGTGCAATGTCCACATCGCGGGGTTGCGCAGGTGTACATCCCGCACCAGCAGGTTCCGGCAGTCGACGAACTGGATCATGTTGGGCCGCATGCGTTTTCCCTCGCCCATGATCCGCTGCTCGACCGGCACGCCGTCCTCGCCCATCTTGCGCAGCTCCGGCGTCGAACCGGCGCCCCAGCCCGGCCATGGCCCGTTGGGCGCGTCGCCGTCGATGGTGCCGGATCCGGTGATCGCCATGTTCTCCTGGCGGTGGGCGTAGATGAACGACTGGTAGTTGTAGCAGAGCGTGCCTTCCCAGCGCACCAGCACGAGCGGCAGGAAATCCTTGGGGTCGTTGCTGAACTTCAGCATGGCACCCTCGGCGACGTGCAGGTCGACCCCGCTGCGCATCCGGATGCCGCCGGTGACGAACGTGCCTGCCGGGACGAGTACCCGTCCGCCACCGCTTCGGCCGCAGTCCTCGATGGCGTCGTTGATGGCGGCCGTGTTCTTGCGCCGGCCGTCGCCGACGGCGCCGTACGAGGTGATCGGGAAGACCCGAGCGGGAAACGTGGGCGGACGGATCCTGCCGAGGATGTGCGGTACCAGTCTCCACTGGTCTGGCGGCTTGGCCCCGGCAGCGTCGACCCCGGCAGCCGCCTGTGTCGCGAAACCGGTTCCGGTCAGCAGTCCGCCTGCGGCGAGGCCGGCGCCACGCAGGACGTCGCGTCTCGTGTGCCTGCTGCTGCTCACGGTCGGTCTCCCTCGGCTCGCACTGGCGAAGGTCCACGGTGCACCCGGTGTTCGGCAATCGCCTCGATGTAACTCGACGAAAACGATTACATACATAGGGTTTACTCCATCGGCAGTGCGGCGTCAAGAGAAGAGATCCGACGTATCACTCCTTCTGAACCGACAAAGTGGCGTTTGTGCCGACGGTTGGGACAAGAGGTCGGAGGTACGGCTTGAGCGGCCGTCATGGCCGGGTCTGCTGCGAACTGCCGAGCGGCAGCGCGTGGTGGGCAGCGGCTCGAATCCACTGTGGACGGAGGTCTGAAACCGGCGCGCGTGTGACCGGCCTCAGGACCGGTGTGGCGATTCCGTTCTCGCAAGATGGTGCGACCTCGCAGGGTGTCCACTTGGGACTTGCGCGGCTCCGTCCTCAAGGGGGAATCTGGTACAAGCGCTTGCGGATCGACGAAGCGTGGATCGGCGCCGTCCACGTTTCCCGGCGCTGTCGTTCGGGCGCAAGGGACCGTCCAATTGGACGGTCCCTTGCTGCTTCCGGGGAACCGTTGGGGCGCTGGATACATCGAAGAGACATTCACAACAAACTACGCGTAGTGAAGATTTTCTTACCGATCATTGCTCCGATGTGACAGTATTAGTCCGTTCGCGGCGTGAGGGGCCGTCGAACGGGGGGACCACAAGTGACAGCGTGCTTCTGTTGCGGTCACTGACGTCCTCGTTTGGCCGAAGAGGCAGATCGACAGGGGAGGTAGATCGACCATGACCACGAGTGCCAAGGAAACGTTCCTGCCAGAGGGCGACGCGCCCGTCGAGCTGGCGGAGAACCACACGGCTGACCCGGCGTTGCCGGTGGACCCGACGCTCCCGGTGGTGCCGCCGGAGCAGGACGAGCACGAGCACGTCCACACCACCGACTGCACCGGCAGCTGCCCAGAGAAGAAGCCGTGACGTCGCGGTGAGCGCGTTTTCGCCCGCCGGCCGAGGTGTTTCGGCCGGCGGGCGGAATTTCGCTACGGTCTGTGTTGTCATACTTACGTGTCCGTGAGCGATCCCACCACAGCCATTGAGACAGCACGCGAGTTGTACAGCCAGTCGGCGGCTGCCGGGTGCAGTGCACGCGAACAAGAAGGCCGTGAGCTCGCCAAGCAGGGGCTCAGCGTGCTCGACTCGGTCGCCCCGGTCGGCCAGGCGCACCACCTCGACTGGCTGCGGATCAGAATCCGCCTGGCCGGCCTGCTGGCCGCGCTGATCGCCGACACCGACGGAATCGAGGTCAGCCTCGCCCGGCTGGAGGCGCTGCGCGAGCACATCCAGGACGTACCGGACCCGGTCGTCCGGCTCGAACTCGACGCGTCGGTCGACCACAACTGCGGGTTCCTGCTGCTCAGCGCGGGCCGCAACGAAGAAGGCCTGGTCAAGTTCAGCTCGTCGATCGACCGCAAGCTCCAGTGCCTCGCCGACACCGACAGCCCGGCGCTGGTGACCGAGAAGCTGGTCCACTCGCTGCTGGCCCGTGTCCTGGTCGGCACGAGGCTCGGGCAGATCGGGGCCGCGCGGGCCGATCTCGACTGGGCCTTCCGGCTCGCCGCCGAGCGCGATCTGCCGGTCAAGGCCGCTGACTGCCGGCACGCACTGGCCAACCTGGAACTGCGCACCGGCAACGTGCCCGCCGCACTGCGGCACTACGAGGCCAGCAGCAGCGCCTACCAGGCGCTGGGCCAGGACACCCTGCCGCTGCTGCGGCTCGACCAGGCGCAGGCCCTGCTGACCGCCGGTCTCGCGCACGAGGCGAGCACCCACCTCGACGAGGTCCTGCCGATCATGAGCGCGGACGGCAACAGCAGGGAACTCGGCCGCGCCGAGCGATACCGCGCCCAGGCCGCCCTGCTCACCGGCGACCTGGACCTGGCACTGGAGATGGCTCTGCGCTCCGAGGAGCGGATGAAGCGCTGGGACTGCCAGACCTGCGTCGCGGACGCCGCCCTTGTCGCCCTGCGGGTGGACACGATCCGCGCGCTGCGTTCGGACTCGGCGACGGACCTGCCGGACCGGGCGCTCGCGTTCGCCGACTCACTGCCGCGGCCGAGTCTGGTCGAGCAGGCCGGGTGGGCCAGGATGCTCGCGACCCGGGTGGCCGTCAAACAGGGCGACCTCGGCAAGGCGGCCGAACTGCTCGACCAGGTCGCCCCGCCGAGCGACCTCACGACCATCGACTACCGGCTGCTGCGCAGGCTCTGCCGGGCCGAGCTCGCCGACGCCCGCGGTGAAACCGGCGTGGCCCTTGACGAGATCCGGACCGGGCTGGCCGAGCTCGACGAGGTCCGTGACCGGATGGACGGCCTCGACCTGGTGTCCGGCGCGGCACTGCACGGCCAGGAGCTCGGTGAGCTCGCGGTCCGGCTCGTCCTGCGTGGCGAGGACGCCCGCAAGCTGTTCGGCTGGCTGGAGCGCACCCGTGCCCAGACCTACCGGTACGAGCCGCTCGGCCGCGTCGACGATCCGCAGCTGGCTGAGCGGATCGACGAGGTCCGCAGCCTCACCCAGTCACTGCGCCAGGCCCAGCACGACGCCCACCCGACCGCGACGATCGCCGTACGGCGGGCGCAGCGGCTCCGGGAAGCGGGTCGTCTCGGCTGGCACACCGGGCGTTGGGGACAGCCACGGCCGGTCGTCGGCGCGCCCGAGGTCGCCGACGCCCTGGGGAGCCGGGCGTTGGTGAGTTTCGTCGTGTCCGACGACGCGCTCGTCGCCGTGGTGCTGACGGACGGCGATGTCCACCGGGTGAACCTGGGGCCGGCCAGCGAGGCGGCGCAGCGGGCCCGGATGCTCAACGTGGACCTCAACGCTCTGGCGCCCGACCACTTGCCCGTCCCGATGGTGCAGGTCGTCACAGGCTCCGCGCGCAAACAGGCCGACCGGCTGGACGGTCTGATCGGACAGCCCTTGAGGCACCTGATCGGCGACCGGGATCTGGTAGTGGTGCCCACGGGCGCGCTCTACGGTGTGCCGTGGGGACTGCTCCCGTCCATGCACGGACGGCCCGTGGTCGTGGCACCGTCGGCGACGGCGTGGCTGGCAGCCGAACGCGCCACGGCAAGCCGGCACGGGCACACGATCCTCGTCCGGTCGCTCGGATTGCCCGCCGCTGTCGGCGAAATCCACAAACTCAGCACGCACCACGAGACCGCGCGGTTGATCTCGGGCGACGAGGCCACGGTCAGCGCAGTGCTTGGGGCGCTTGACGGCGCGCGGCTCGCGCACATCGCGGCGCACGGCGCGCACGAGCCGGAGAACGCGCTGTTCTCCAGGCTCGAACTCGCCGACGGCGCGCTGTTCGCGCACGAGATCGCCGGGTTGAACCAGCCGCCGCGGCAGGTCGTGCTCGCGGCCTGCGAGCTGGCGCTCAACCGGATCCGGCCGGGCGACGAGCCGCTGGGGTTCGCCAGCGCGTTGCTGGCCAGCGGGTCCCAGACGGTCATCGCGCCGCTGAGCAAGGTCGGCGACCACGCTTCGGCGGCGGCGATGGACGACTACCACCGCCGCCTCGCCGCGGGCGCCGAACCCGCTGTGGCGCTGGCCGACGCGATCGCCGTCGACCCCTTCCGCCGCCCGTTCGTGTGCCTGGGCAGCTCCGCCTAGCGGTGTGCTGCCCGTGCTAGTGGCCCGTCTCGAAACGTTGACAAGCCTTCTCGACGGCCCAGCTTCCCGCTGGCCGCACCGCAGAAAGGCACTGGTACAACCCCGGTACAAGCCCCTTCCTGCGGCACGTCCAGCGGAAACCTGGATCCGCCGGAGAAGACCAGCGACGTTCCGGGACCAGCCACTAGGTCGCCAGCCTGCGGCGGACGTACGCCGAGAGCTGGTCGACGAGTACGACCACGACGACCACCACGATGATGTGCGTGACCATCTGGTCGAATCGGAACAGCTTGATGGACTGGTTGATCAGGAACCCGATGCCGCCCGCGCCGACCAGTCCCAGCACCAGCGACGAGCGCACGTTCACGTCGAACCGGTACAGCAGCAGGCCGACCATCTGCGGCAGTACCGCGGGCAGTACGGCGTTCACGGCGGTCTGCGCGCCGGACGCGCCCGCCACCCGCAGTGCTTCCCGTGGCCCGGGGTCGGTTTCCTCCATCGCCTCGGCCCACAGCTTGCCCATCACGCCGGTGTTGTGGAACACCAGCGCGAGCACGCCCGCGAACGGTCCGAGGCCCACCGCCGTGACGAAGATCAACGCGAACACGACGTCGGGGACCGACCGCAGCACCGACAGGATCGACCGGGCGATCTGGTAGGTCCACGAGTTCGGCGTGGTGGCCCGCGACGCGAGCACCCCGAGCAGCAGGGCGAACGGGATCGAGAACGTGGTGCCGAGCAGTCCGATGTAGAGCGTGACGACCGCCGCGTCCAGACTGTCGCCGAGCACGCCGAGGTCGGGCGGGAACGACTGGCTGAGGAAGTCGGCCATCCCGCGCCAGCCCTCGACGAGCGCGCCGGGGGAGAACCCGGTGCCCTGCCAGGCGAGGACGTGCACGCCGACCAGGGCGGCGATGACGATGAAGGCGACCGGGGACGGCGCCTTGCGGGTCGGTGGGTTCATCGGGCGCCCTCGTAGAGCGAACTGACAGCTTGGGAATCCATGGCCCCGGCCGCGCTCTCGAACGCCACCTTGCCCCGGTGCAGCCCGACGATCCGGTGCGCGAACCGTTGGGCCAGTTCAGGTTGGTGCAGTACGGCGAGCACCGCGAGGCCTTCGCCGGCGAGTGAGGCGAGCAACGCGACGACTTGTTCGGCGGCGCTCGGGTCCAATGCGGACACAGGTTCGTCGGCGAGGATCACCTTGGCGCGCTGGCACAGCGCGCGTGCGATCGCCACCCGTTGCTGCTGCCCGCCGGACAGCCGTCCGGCGCGGTCGGCCGCGCGGTCGGCGAGGCCGACCCGGTCGAGGCAGTCCATCGCCTCGCGCCGGATCTCCCGGCCGAACAGCAGCGACTGCCTCAGCTTGAGCCGGCCGAGCGCTCCCGAGCACACGTTGTCCAGCGCGCTGCGGCGGCCGACGAGGTGGATCTGCTGGAACACCATGGCCGCGCCGCCGTCGATGCCGACCGTGCCGGAGTCCGGCCGCTGCAGGCCGACCGCGCACCGCAGCACGGTCGACTTGCCTGACCCGTTCGCACCGAGCACCGCGACGAACTCGCCGGGCGCCACGGACAGCTCGACGCCCGCGAGCACCTGCTTGCCCGCGAAGGACTTGCGCAGTCCCGTGATCTGGATGCCCACCCGGTCACACGTCGTTCTCGGTCAGGCCGAGCCCGGCGGCCAGGTCGAACAGCGGCTGGTAGGTCTCCTTGGTCACCGTGACCAGCGGACCGGGCGGGGTGACGTCGAGGAACTCGCCGACCTTGGCCACGTCGGCCGGGCCGAGTTCGAGCAGTCCCCCGCGGATCGCGTCGGCCAGCTTCGGGTCGAGGTCGCCGCGGATGGTGATCGGGTCGTTCGGGATCGGCGCTGAGGTCCACACCTGGCGGAACCCCGACGGGTCGAACGTGCCCGCCGCTTTGGCGCTGGCCAGTTGCTGGCTGTTGATCTCGGCGGCGGCCACCTTGCCGTTCTTCAACGCCAGCAACGCCTCCGGGTGACCACCGGCGTAGTCGACCTTGATGTCCTTGACGTCCTTGAAGGCGAACCGGGGCAGCGCGTCACCGGAGGTCGAGCCGGGGCTGGACAAGGCGACCGTCTTGCCGGACAGGTCGTTGACGGACTTGATCGGCGAGTCCGCCGGGACCCAGATACCGGCGGTGTACGTGGTGAGTTCGCCCTTGGCGTCGGCGAAGGACGCGACCGCCTGCGCGTTGGCCTTCTGGCTGGCGAACACGAAACCGAGCGGGCCGAACTGGGCGATCTCCAGTTTGCCGTTGCGCATCGCGAGCACCTCGGCCGAGTAGTCCTCGACCACCTGGAGCTCGACCTTGCAGTTCAGCTTGCTCTGCAGGGCGTTGGCCAGGACCTCGTAGGCGGGTTTGAGCTTGGCGGGGTCCTCGTACGGTTCGATGCCGAACCGGATGCGGCCGTCCGGGCACGTTGCGCCCGAAGCGGACTGCTCGCTGCCACACGCGGTGACAGTCAGGCACAGCAACGCGATCACACTCAACAGTGCGCGCATGGGGTTCCAGCTCCCTGTGGTTCTCTAGAACGTGTCGAGGACGTCCGGGGCGAGCCCGAACGCGGTTGTCATGCCGATCCCGGATGTCACAGCTGCGACCCGGACCCCGTCGGCCGGGCTGGCCACCAGGTACGGCTGCGGCGCGGACGCGTAGACGCCACGCCAGTGTTCGCGAACCGCGAGGCTCGGTACACCGAGGAAACGTGCGGTCTCGGACAGCACGTGCCGGTCGAGTTCGTTGTCCTCGAACGGATCGAGCGTCCGGTGGTACGTGTGCGTGTCACCGATGGTCAGCGACCCGTCCGGTCGTTGGGTGTACATCAGGTTGAGTCCGATCCGGACGAGGTCGGCGTGCTCCCGCTCGATCCTGGCGCGGACTTCGGTCAGTGTTGGGCAGAGGGCGAACGCGTCGTAACGCAACAACGAGTGCCCGCTCAGGACAGCCGGTGTGATGTCCCGTGTGGACGGATTGTCCACCCGGAGCATGCGCAGTGCGCACCGGCGCACGCCGAGATCGTCGGCCAGGCCGGGGAAGTGGCGGTCCACGTCGTGGCCTGTCGCGAGGACGATCCGCGGTGCGCTGAGGCTGCCCCGGCTGGTCACGACCTCGCCCGGCGTGATCAGGTGCGCGGTGGTGCGCCAGTGGAACACCACGCCCTGCCTGGCCAGCCACCGGGCGATCAGGTCGGCGCTGGTCCGTTGGTCCACCCGGATGTCCTGCGGCAGGAACGCGCCGCCGACCACGTCCGGGCCGGTCGGCACGCGGTGCGCCACTTCGGCCGCGGTCAGCGTGACGGCCGGCCGGATGTCGGTGAACTCCTTGAGAACAGCCAGTTCGTCCTCGGCGCGGGCCACGACCACGCTGCCGCTCTCGGCCACTGCCAGTCCGGCGACCGCGGCCACCTTCAGCCAGGTCTCGCGGGCTTTGCGGGCGTAGCGGTACGCGGTCCCGTCCTGCGCGGTGAAGCAGCCGTGCCCGAAGTTGCGCACCGACGCGCCGGTGGCCCGTTCGTCCTGCTCCACGACAACGACCGACATGCCGCGCTCGGCGGCCTCGACGGCGTGCGCGAGGCCGACGATGCCCGCTCCGACGACCACCACGTCGGCCGTGCCCAAACTTGTCATGACAAGAGGGTCCGAAACTGCCCCCCGTAAAGTCAAACCAGCTCGGAACTGTTCATTTCCAGTTCATTTATCCGAACTCCCTGGTTGTGGCCTGTATAGTCAAGTCCCGTGGACGAGTCGCTGCACGAACGCATCGCCGCTGACATACGCCGCCGGGTGCTCGCCGGTGACCTGGCCGTCGGCGCCGCCGTGCCCTCCGAGTCGCAGTTGTGCGCGCAGTGGGACGCCTCCCGCGGCCCGGTCCGGCAAGCACTGGGCACACTGCGCGCCGAAGGGCTGATCGGCGGTGGCCGCGGCAAACCCCCGGTGGTGCTGCGGCAGACGATGAACCAGCCGTTCGAGACCTTCATGTCGTTCTCCCGCTGGGTCGCGGGCCTCGGGCGCACGCCCGGCCAGCGGACGCTGGAGATCGCGCGCCGGCCGTCCACTCCGGAAGTCTCGGCCGCGCTGCACCTCGCCGAGGGCACACCGGTGGTGCAACTGCTGCGCCTGCGCCTGATCGACTCGCAGCCGACCATGATCGAGCGCAGCACGTTCGTGGAACAGGTCGGCAGGCTGCTGTTCGGGTTCGACTGCGACTCCGGGTCGATCTACGCGCACCTGGAAGCCAACGGCGTGGACACCACGCACGGCAGCCACGTGATCGACGCGGTCGCCGCCGACGAGACCGACCACGAACTGCTCGACGTCCCGGCCGGCGCGCCGCTGCTGCGTGAACGCCGCACGGCCACCAGCGTCACCGGCGAGCCCTTCGAGTACTCCGACGACCGCTACCGGCCGGACGTCGTCAGCTTCTCCATCGAGAACTCCCAACGGGCGCTTCCCGCCCTGTCCCGCATCGCCGAGAGGGCATCATGATCGAACTGGCCGTTTTCGACATCGCCGGAACCACAGTGGACGAGCACGGCGCGGTCTACCGAGCGCTCGCCGACGCCACCGGTGTGTCCGAAGAGGACGTCGTGCCGTGGATGGGCGCGGACAAGACCGAGGCGATCGGCGCGCTGCTCGGCAAGACCGGCCAGGTCGTGGCCGACACCTTCCAGGACTTCCGCCGCAGGCTCGCCGAGGCGTACGAGCTCAAGCCGCCGGTCGCGCTGCACGGCGTGCCGGAGACCATCGACCGGCTGCGGGCAAGCGGCGTCAAGGTCGCGCTCACCACCGGCTTCGACCGGCACGTCACCACGTCCATCCTGACCACGCTGAAGTGGGAGGACAAAGTGGACGCGGTGGTGTGCACCGACGACGTCCCGGCGGGGCGCCCGGCGCCGTACATGATCTTCCGGGCGATGGAGGCGACCGGGATCGTGGACGTGTCCCGTGTCCTCGTCGCCGGGGACACCACCCGTGACCTGCGAGCGGGGACGAACGCGGGCGCGAAGATGGTCGTCGGTGTGCTCACCGGCGGTCAGAACGCGGCGACTCTCGGCGCGGTGCGGCACACGCACCTGTTGCCCGGCGTGGCCGATCTGCTGCCCTACTTGGCGTCCGCGTAACTGTTCACCGTCGCGATCTGCAGCGGGAACCGCACCGGCGTGTCGCCGAACAAGAGCCGGCTGGCCTCCTCGCCCGAGGCCAGCAGCTGCTCGGTGACCAGGCCCGCTGTCTCGGCCGGGCAGTGCACCATGAACTCGTCGTGCTGGTAGAAGACGATCTCCGCCTTCGGGTCGAGTGCCGCGAGCCTGCGCCGCAGCACCACGAGCAGCACCAGCGCCCAGTCCGCGGCACTGGCCTGGACGACGAAGTTGCGCGTGAACCGGCCCCAGTCCCTTGCTGCCTGGCGTGACTTGCGCATCTCCTCCTCGGTGCCCTCGGTGCGCTCCATCAACGCACTCCAGCGCTCCGACGGGAAAGGTGAGGTGCGCCCGAGCCGGGAGCGGACCATCCGGCCCTGCTCACCGGCCTGCGCGGCCTGCTCGACGTGCCCGACCGCCTGGGGAAAGCGTTTGCGCAACACCGCGAGCAGGGGACCGGCGCCGCCGGAGGTACCGCCGTACATCGCCGACAGCATGGCGATCTTGGCCTTGTCCCGGTCGCCTTCGAACGAGTCCGCGGCCAGGCCCGCGTAGAGGTCCACGTCCGAGGCGAACTCCGCCAGCTTGCGGTCGTCGGACAGGGCCGCGAGCACGCGCGGTTCGAGCTGGGCCGCGTCGGCCACGACCAGCGACCAGCCGGGAAGCGCCCGGACGGCCGTGCGCAGAGCTTTCGGCAGCTGGAGCGCGGCGCCGCCGCGGGTGGCCCACCTGCCGGACACCACGCCGCCGACCACGTACTCCGGGCGGAACCGGCCGTCCCGCACCCAGGACTCCAGCCAGCTCCAGCCGTGCGCGGTCCACATCCTGGCCAGTTCCTTGTACTCCAGCAGCGGCTCGACCGCCGGGTGGTCGATCTCCTTGAGCACCCACGCGCGGGTGCTGGGGATGTCGATGCCCTCCCTGGCGAAGGCCTTGACCACGCTGGGCGGGCTGTCCGGGTTGAGCGAACGCCCACCGAACGCCGCCACGATCCGCTCCGCCAGCTCGGCCAGCTTCGCCGGGCGCACACCCGGGGCGGTACGCGGCCCGAGCATCGATTCCAGCAGTTCGAGGTGCACCTGCTCGCTCCACGGCAACCCGTGCGCGCTCATCTCGGCCGCTGCGAGCGCGCCCGCGGACTCCGAGGCGGTCAGCAGCCGCAGCCGGTCCGGGTGCGCGTTGGCGGCGATCCGGCGCTGCTGGTCGTCGTACACCTCGATGAGCTGGTCGATCGGGTGGAAGCGCTCGTCGAGCTCGAACAACGTGGGCTGGGTGTCCCGCGCCGGGGGCGGTTTGTCCTCCGGCTCGGGGCGGCCGTGCAGCCGGGCCCACGCCGCGGCAGGGTTGCGGTGCGTTCCGTGGCGGCCCTCGTGTGCCAGCAGCAGCCCCTCGGACAGGGTCAGGTCGTGGCACCGGTCCAGCCGGATTCCCCGGGCCAGCAGATTCGGGTACAGCTCGTCGACAGCGGGCAGTACCCAGCGCGGATGCTCACATTCCTCGAAAGAAGCCATCCACGAACCCAGATCGATCGGCTTGTGGTCAGCTATCGTTTCAGATGTGGCGGTGTTCACAGCACGCGCTGTACCGGCTCCATCACGGCCAGGCGATACGAACACCAGCATGCGGTGATTGTGCACCCGGGGTCTGACAGTTACGGTCCAAGTTAACTCGCCAGTAGCTTACGACCCTCGCAGTGGAGGCGCCGTGCGGAACGTCGTGACGCGGATACCTGAGACGTTGCAGAGCATCAGGATCCTGAGCCGGGCCGGGCTGGTTCCGTTCCCGAGGCTGGACGAGGGCCTGCGCTCGCTGCGCACCGTCAAGCAGATCGGCCCGATCGCCGGCCCCGTCCGGATGTCGGCCCGCCGGGATCCCCGCAAGGTGGGGATCGTCGACGAACTGGGGCCGCTGACGTACTCGCAGCTGGAAAGCCGATCCAACGCACTGGCACGGGCGTGGGCGCAGCGCGGGCTCGGCGAGGGCTCGGTGATCGGTGTGCTGTGCCGCGACCACCGCGGCCTGATCGACTCGATGGTCGCGTCCGGCAAGCTCGGCAGCCGCCTGCTGCTGCTCAACACCGGGTTCGCCAAACCGCAGTTCGCCGACGTGGTCAAGCGGGAGAACGTGTCGGCCCTGGTGTACGACGAGGAGTTCGCGCCGCTGCTGGACGCGGTCGAGCCCGCGATCCCGCGCTTCCTCGCGTGGACGGACACGCCCGCGGGCGAGTCGGCGACCACACTCGAGGAGCTGATCGTCAACACCGACGACCGGCCGCTGCCCAACCCGGGCAAGCCCGGCGGGTTCGTGCTGCTGACCAGTGGGACGACCGGAACGCCGAAGGGCGCGCCACGCCAGGTCAAGTCCGGCCTGTCGGCGGCGCAACTGCTCGACCGCATCCCCATGCGTGTCAACGAGTGCACCGTGATCGCCGCGCCGCTGTTCCACGGAACCGCGCTGTCGCAGTTCATCATCTCGTTCGCGCTCGGGTGCACTGTGGTGGTGCGCCGCAAGTTCGACCCCGAGGCGACGCTGAAGATGATCCAGGACAACAAAGCCACCGAGCTGGTGGTCGTACCGGTGATGCTGCAGCGGATCCTGGACCTCGGTGAGGACGTGGTCGGCTCGTACGACACGTCGTCGTTGCGGATCGTGTTCTCGGCGGGTTCGGCGTTGTCGCCGGAACTCGGCAACCGGGCCACCAAGGCGTTCGGTGACGTCGTCTACAACCTCTACGGTTCAACGGAAGTCGCTGTCGCAACGGTCGCGACGCCCGAGGACTGGCGTGCCGCGCCCGGCACGGTCGGCAAGGTCCCGTGCGGATGCCGGGTGAACCTGTACGACGACCACGGCGCCCGCATCACCGAGCCGGACGTGATCGGCCGGATCTTCGTCGGCAGCGACCTCGCGTTCGGCGGCTACACCGACGGCCGCAACAAGGAAGTCATCGACGGGCTGCTGTCCAGCGGGGACGTCGGCCACTTCGACGCCGAGGGCAGGCTGTTCATCGACGGCCGCGACGACGACATGATCGTGTCCGGCGGCGAGAACGTCTACCCGGTCGAGGTGGAGAACCTCCTGGCGGAACACCCCGGTGTGGTCGAGGCGGCGGTGATCGGTGTGACCGATCCGGAGTTCGGCCAGCGGCTGCGGGCGTTCGTCGTCCGCCGTGACGGGATCGACCTCGACGAGGACGGGGTCAAGGCGCACGTCAAGGCGAACCTGGCCCGCTACAAGGTTCCCCGCGACGTGCAGTTCCTCGAGTCGCTGCCCCGCAACCCCACCGGAAAGCTGCTGCGCGGGAAGTTGTCCGAAATGGCGTGATCACGCACAAGTGGACTGTCGCTATTCCCACTCGATTCCGAAAAGGCCGGGCCCGAAATCTATCGCGACCGCGTGCACGCTCTTGCACGCGTCCAGCGTGAGGTTTCGCATCCGGGCGTGTTTCTGGCCGGCGGGCCGGGCGAACTGCTGGCAGCGTCCGGGGGTGTTCGATGAATTGAAGTGGATCTCGAGGAGGTACTCGCGAATCGGCCTGCGGAACTCGCGCCAGTGCGTCCTGTTGCACTTCGGATACGGTGGTCCGGCATTCCGGAGTTCGTACTCGATGAGGTAGGTGTCGCCGCGTCTGATGGGCTGGTCGAACAGCAGTTCGGCGACCATCAGTCCATTCGCGTCGTCCACCTGCCGCCTGCCGAGGTGGCAGTTGCGGACCGCGGTCAGCGCGGGCGCGCCCGCGCCGGGATCGTCCGACTTGTAGATCAGCAGCCAGCGGTCCTGCCCGTCGGTGCGCGCCTCGAACACCGCGCGGGTGGTGATCAGCTGCTGGCCGCCGTCGTCGCCGAGCTGGCACTTGTCGTGCAGGCCGACCAGGGTGAGTTGCTGTTCCTGGTCGAGCGCGTCCGGGGTGCCGAGCGCGTCGAGCAGGCCGAGCAGAATCCCGCGTTCGAACTGGACGGTCTCGGTCGCCGGCTGGACGCCTGCCGCCTGCTTGCCGCGCGGTCTCGGCGGCGGCAGCAGTGCGAGCAGCGAACCGGGCGGCAGCTTCAGGATGTTTTCCAGTTCACCGAGCGCGGTCAGTGAGTCGTTGCGCTCCGGCTGGCGCTTACCCGACTGCCAATAGCTCAGTGCCGCAATGCTGACGGGGGTGCCACGGGCTCGTAAGCGCGCTTGTATTCGGTCGAGGCTCAGCCCGCTGGACCGAATGGCCGAGCGCAGCGCTTCGGCGAACTGATTGTCCGCCTGAGTGTTTTCGATTTGACCCCGAGCAGCGTTCCCCGACATGTATGACACCGACTAGTGCGAAGCTTTCAACCCCTGTGCAGACTCAAAAGAGACTATCAGCACTCAACGCTGTACCGGCAGGTTCACAACGACCATAATTCTCATCCGTTCGGTCCAGTACGGTTGGGCCGAATGGTCCACAACTGGCAAATGGGAAGGGATGGGTTTCGCTGATGCCACTGGTGTACCTCGTCCGGCACGGCCAGGCGTCCTTCGGCGCCGAGGACTACGACGTTCTCTCGCCTGTCGGGCACTTGCAGGGCAAGCACGCCGGTGCGGAGCTGCGGCGCCGTGGCGTGCACGCTGACCAGGTGTGGAGCGGGACGCTGAAGCGCCAGCGGGACACCGCTGCCGCCGCCGGGTTCGAGGCGCGACCACGGCAGGACGCGCGGTGGAACGAGTTCGACCACCTCGGGCTCGTCCGCGCGGCGCAGGGCGATCCGGCCGACCCGCGCGGCTTCCAGGAGGCGCTGGACGCCGCCTTGCGCGGGTGGGCGGGGCTGGAGGAATTCAGCGAAACCGCATCCGGCGCGGTCAAGGATCTGCTATTGGGTCTGGAGGGCGGGAAAACCGCTGTCGTGTTCACGTCCGGCGGGGTGATCGCGGCTGTCTGCGCGTGGATGTGGGGCCTGGACGCGAGCGGTTTCGTCGCGGTCAACCGGGTCGCGGTCAACTGCGGGATCACCAAACTCGTGCACGGCCGGTCGGGGACCAGTCTGGTCACGTACAACGACCACGCGCATTTCGAAGGCGAGCACCGCGAACTGCTCACCTATCGCTGAATCCCCCGTCAGCGCTCGGCGGCCGCGATGAGCAGATCCACGATCTTCACGGCCTTGTCCGTCGCGGGCGGAGCGCCGGTGATCATGTCGCTCCACACGAACGACTCGCACACGCGCACGATCACGTACGCCAGGTCGGCGAGGTCGATGTCGTCGCGCAGGCCGACCTCCTCGCGCAGGAAGTCCGCGGTCCACTCGATCAGCCTGGCCTGCACGACACTCTGCTTCGAGGTGATGATCCGCAGCGCGTACTCGGCGTCCTCGGCCACGAACTGGCGCAGCGCCTCGAAATCGCGGATGCGCGCGAGCGAACGGTCGAGCACGCGCGTGATCAGCGCCCGGCCGGAGCCCCGCGCCTTCGTGCGCGTCTCGTGCAGCAGGCGCTCGTTGATCGACCAGATCACCTCGCCGATCAGCAGTTCGCGGCTGCCGCACCAGCGGTACAGCGTCGCCCGGCTGACCCCGAGCTCGGCGGCCAGCTGCTGCATGTCGACCCGGCGCCCGTCCAGGAACCACTTCCTGGCAAGGCGGAACGCGTCGATCGGGGCGGTGCGGGGCGCCGGTGACGGTCCGCGCAACGCACGGGTGAGCGGAGTGCCCGGTGTCGCCGACATGGCCGACACCATACCCGGCGTCGCATCGCTGAGACACATTCCGCGGTTGACCGGTTTTGAGTCAGAATGCAACCATGTCTCATGGACTTCCGTGACACCGCGGCCGAGGCGGCGTTCCGCGCGAAGCTGCGCGACTGGTACGGCCGGAACTTCGACCCGGCCGCGAACCCCAGCGCCGGGCGGCCGGACGTCGACTACATGCGGTCGTGGAGCCGCAAGCTGCACGACGCCGGCTATGTCGGGCTGACCTGGCCGAAGGAGTACGGCGGCGCCGGTCTTTCCCCCGGCTACCAGGCCATCTACTTCGAGGAGATGGCCCGCGCGCACGCCCCGGAGCACATCGGCATCATCGGGCTGAACATGGCGGGCCCCACCATCATGGCGTGGGGCACGCCGGAACAGAAGCAGCGCCACCTGCCGAAACTGCTGTCCGGTGAGGAGATCTGGTGCCAGGGCTTCTCCGAGCCCGGCAGCGGGTCCGACCTCGCGGGCGCGCGGACCACCGCGGTCCTCGACGGCGACCACTGGGTGGTCAACGGCCAGAAGGTGTGGTCGTCGTGGGCGCACATCGCGGACTGGTGCATCCTCGTCGTGCGCACCGATCCGGCCGCGAAGAAGCACGAGGGACTGTCCTATCTCCTCGTCGACATGCACGCGCCGGGCGTGGAAGTCCGGCCGCTGCGCCAGATCACCGGTGACCCCGAGTTCAACGAGATCTTCTTCACCGACGTTCGCGTGCCCAAGGAGTCCATCCTCGGCCGGCCGGGCGACGGCTGGAAAGTCGCGATGACCACGCTGCTGCACGAGCGCGGCACGCTCGCGTTCGCCTTGGTCGGCCAGTTGCGCCAGCACTTCACGCGCCTGGTCGAACTGGCGAGGCAGCCCGCGTCCGACGGCAGCGTCCCCGCCGGCGACCCGGTGGTGCGCGACGCGATCGCCCGCGAGTGGATCGAGTTGCAGTCGTTGGCGTTCACCAACTACCGCACGTTGACGACCCTGCTCACCAAGGGCCAGCCCGGTCCGGAGAGCTCGGTGGTGAAGCTCGTCTGGAGCGAGGCCAACCAGCGGCTGACCAAGCTCGCCCGCGGCCTGCAGGGCCTGTCCGGGATGCTGGACGACGACGGCGGCGTGTGGGACGGGTACTGGCAGTACCGGCAGCTGCGCAGCCGCGGCAACACCATCGAGGCGGGGACTTCCGAGATCCTGCGCAACATCGTCGCCGAGCGCGTGCTCGGCCTTCCGCGCAGCCGTTGACACAGGGGACACAGTGGACTTCGCATTCTCGTCCGAACAGGACATGCTGCGCACGGCCGCGCGGGAGTACCTGGCCGAGCGGCACCCGCTGACCGGACTGCCCGCGATCATCGACGGCGAGCCGGGCTGGCAGCCCGACAGCTGGCAGCCGCTGGCCGACCTCGGCTGGACCGACGACGAGCTGACCCTGCTCGACCAGGTCGTCCTGTTCGAGGAAACCGGCGCGGCCCTGCTGCCCGCGCCGCTGTTCAGCACGGTCGCGCTGGCGCTGCCCGCGGTCCGCGGCGACGAGCAGCTGCGCGCGGCGGTCGCGTCCGGTGCCTTGAAACTGTCGCTGGCGTGGGCGGAAGCCGGTCGCCCGCAGGGCATCGCGGACACCGGCCTCGCCACGACGGCCGACGCGGACGGCCGCGTGACCGGCCGCAAGATCCTCGTGCCCGACGCGGCATGGGCCGACGCGCTCGTGGTCACCGCGGCGGGCCCGCAGGTCCGGCTCGTGCGGACCGCCGACGCGACCGTGACGCCCGTGTCCACATCGGACCAGTCCCGCCGGCTGTACGAGGTGGAGTTCGACGCGGCACCGTCGCAGGCGCTGGGCGACGGCTCGGTGCTCACCGAAATCGAGAGCCGGGCGTTCGTGCTCGCCGCGGCCGAGGCGCTCGGCGTCGGCCGCCGCGCGCTGGAGGACGGCATCGCCCACGCGTCCACACGCGAGCAGTTCGGCCGCGTGATCGGCACCTACCAGGGCGTTTCCCACCAGCTGGTGGATTCGTACGCGTCGCTGGAACTGGCCAGGTCGCTGACCTACTGGGCCGCGTGGGCGCTGGCCGAAGGCGACGACCAGGCCCCGGTCGCCGTCGCGGCAGCCAAGACCGCCGCCACCGAAGCCGCGGTAGCCGCCTGCGAGCGCGTCATCCAGGTCCACGGCGGCGTCGGCATGACGTGGGAGCACATCCTGCACCGGCTGTACAAACGCGCCCAGTGGCTGGACGCGTTCGGCGCGAGCGGCCGTGCCCTGCGCGGCCGGATCGCCGACGCCGTACTGGGCTGAGACACCCGGGAAGGCTTCCCGGTCGCTCTGGGTGCCCGGTACCTGCCACCCGGGGTGACCGGGAAGCCACCATGGTCGCGTGAACGACCCAGTCGCCAGCGCCGACGTCGCCGACGAGGCACTGCTGCTCAGCCACGAAGTGGCCGCCGTGTTCAACGACCTCGGCGTGCTGATGGCCGTCCGCGGCCACCCCGAGGAAGCGGAACGCTTCTACCACCGGTCGCTGGAAATCCGCCGCAGACTGCCCGGCGAACCCGCGCAAGCCGCCCTGACCAGGCGCAACCTGGCGATCCTGCCCACCGGCTGACCGGCCGGGCGCGAACCGGGTGATTTACCCGCATCGGCCCTGCCATCATGATGTCGGGGATGTCAGCGGTAGGAGAAGGACACGATGTGCGGCGCGGGCGATGATCGACCCGATAGCTGAGGCGCGCAGGCGCCTCGGCTTGGCCCGCCGGTTCTACGACGAGGGAAGGGCCGAGGAAGCGGTCGTGGTCGCCGAGACCGCGCTCGCCGTCGTCGAACACGCCGGTGGCCCCAACCACCCGGCCATCGCGGGTGCCTGCATCGAGCTGAGCCTGCTGCACGAGCGGCTTTCCCAGTACACCAAGTCCGAGCGGTACGCCCGGCGCGCGATCGTGATCACCGAGGAGTACTCCCGCGCCGACGAGACGCTCGTCCGCCTGCGGGTCAAGGCGCTCGGGTGCCTCGCGATGGTCGAACGGGTCCGCAACCGGTTCGGCAGCTCCGAAGTGCTCTACCGCTCCGCGCTGGACCTGGCCGAGAACGGCACGTGGCCGCACCCGGAGGAACTGGCCGAGCTGATGTGCGGGCTCGGCGCGGTGTACCTGTTCTCCAGCCGGTTCATCGAGGCCGAGGCGCTCTACCGGCAGGCGCTCGACCTGGTCGGCAGCGAGAAGGCCACGTCGGCGGTGGTGTGGCACCACCTGGCCGAACTCGACCTGATGCTCAGCCGGTTCGACACCGGCGAGTCGTATGCGCGGCGTGCCCTGTTGCTGCGGGAGGCCGCGCTCGGCCCGAACCACGCCGCGACCGCCAACGAACGAGCCATGCTGGCCGCCGTCCTGGCCCGGCAGGGCAACCTGGACATGGCCGAGAAGCTGTTCCGCAAGGCGATATCGACGTTCGAGCGCGTGCTGCCACCCAACCACTACGACCTCGCCGTGGCCTGCGCGGACTTCGGCATGCTGATGGCCGCGAAGGGCAACATCGCCGCCGCGGGCAGGCTCACCCAGCGCGCGCTGGACATCAAGACCAAGATCCTCGGCCGCAACCACCCCGAGGTGCGCCAGGCCGTGGCGGACCTGACCAGGTTCACGGCACGATGAGGCGCGTCTCGGCGATGCCACGCAGCGCGCCGATCAACCGCGCCTGATCCTCCAGCGCCTCGCGCGCGTCCGGCTCGACCGGCGTGAACGCGGTGATCCGGATCTCCAGCTTGCCGCGGCCGGACGCCTTCGCCCGCCACAGCCCGGCGACGTCACCGTCCACGACCACCGCACCGGGCTGGCCGATCACCGGCCACATCGCCTTGTGGTGCGCCTTGTCCGGTACGAGCATCAGCTTGTTGCGGTCCTGCATGAACGGATCCGACGTGGGCAGCAGCAACGCCCGGGGCGGCTCGGGCGGGTCGAGCAACAGGTCCACCTCGGACTCGGGGATCCACGCGGCGCGGCCGTCGACGTCCACTTCGACCAGTCCGTCCGCCGGCCACATGGCCTTGACCTCGGCCTGGGTCGTGGTCAGCCACGCCGCGACGTCCGCCGTGCTCGCCGGGCCCACGAACGTCAGATATCGCGTGATCAGCTCGTCCGCCCCGGACTGCTCGACGGGGATCCCCGGCCAGTCCTCGATCGGTACGAGCAACGGCGGCGACTGGTCGAGGTCGAGCCGCAGCCCACCGGGCAACGCCGCCAACCTGAACAGCGACTCGAACACGTGCTCCGCCTGACAACCCCGGCAGTACGACACCAGCGCCTTCGGCACCAGCTTGGACACAGCGGTGCTCGCCACGCCTTTCACGGTCGGGCTCGTGACGCACTCGCGCATGGCCTCGGCGGTGTACCGGATCGCCTGCGTCGCCGTGATCCCCGACTTCCGCATGACCGACCGCTGCCACGCGACCTTCCCCAGCGCGTCGCGTTCGCTGTGCGGCCACAACGCGGCGGCCAGCTTCGGCAGGTCCCCGGCGCGGTGCAGGAACGGCGACGCCCGCAGCGTCCACGCGCGGACGAGACTGTGGTCGTCCACATCGGCCTCGGTGCGGACACCCAGCGCCAGCCGGGCCGAACCAGGCGGGGTGTCCTGCACGCCGAGCGCCACGACGTCCAGTTCGTCCACCGTTGTGGCCGCGCGGTGCAGCCCCTGCCGTGCGATCCGGTAGGCCAGCACCCGCGCACGATCGACCGTTGTGCTCACCGGCTCATCGTGACACCGATGCCTGACACGTGCTGTCAGGTTCCGGATGGGTGACAGCGGTCGCACAGGCGCCACGCAGGCCGGTACCGTCGGAAGAACTCCAGGTGGCCGGGGACCCGCCACTACCCAATACGGGTGGTGCCGGACGCGAATGTGGGGAGTCGTTACCCATGTTTGCGCGTGCGCCCGCTGCCAGCCTCTTTACTCGTGAGCCAAGCGATTTCGCACCGCGACAACGGGATCAACTCCGGGCCATGGTGGACCGGCGCGCTGACCGCCGCCGAACGCCGGTGGACGGTCCAGGGCCGCCCGCGCTGGGCCGAGCTGATCGACCTGGCGGTGGGCAGCGGCCCGGTCAGCGCCGAGGGGGCTGTGCCGTGCGACTGGCCCGACGCGTTCGCCTGGGTGTTCCGGCCGCTGGTGCGGATCGCCCGCGACCGGGTGGCCACGGCGGCAGCGGCGGGCAAGATCGACGCGCAGGCCGTCACCGCCGCCTTCGACCGGCAGCTCGGCAGGCGCCTGGCCGGCCTGGCCGCCCGCACCCTCGTGCTCGAGCTCAACGTGGAGCGCGTGTCCGGCAGGCTCGCCGGTGACACCGCGCAGCAGCGGTTCGCCGACTTCGTCCGCTCACAGGCCAGCCCGGAGCGGCTGACCACGCTGTTCGCCGAGTACCCGGTCCTGGCCAGGCTGCTCGGCCAGGCGTGCCAGTACACCGCGGACGCGCAGGTCGAGCTGATCGAGCGGTTCATCGCCGACCGCGACCTGATCGTGGCGCGGCTGCTCGGCGGGGCCGACCCCGGTGACCTGGTGGAGATCCGCACCGGCATCGGCGACACCCACCAGCGCGGTCGCAGCGTCGCCATCCTGCACTTCGCAGGAGGCCGCAAGGTCGTCTACAAGCCGCGGTCGCTGGAGCTGCACAGGCACTTCAGCGGACTGGTCGGCTGGCTCAACTCCAAGGTCCTCGGCCTCGGCCTGCGCAGCGTGGACTCGCTGACGCGCCAGGGCTACGGCTGGCTCGAGTTCGTCGAGCACCGGCCGTGCACCCAGGTGGCCGAGGTCGACCGGTTCTACCGCAGGCAGGGCGCGCTGCTGGCGCTGCTGTACGCCGTGGACGGCGCCGACATCCACTACGAGAACCTGATCGCCTGCGGCGACCAGCCGGTGCTCGTGGACGTCGAGACCCTCTTCCACCCGATGCTCGAGCAGCCGACCGCGACCGGGCCGGACCCGGCGGCGCGCGTGCTGGCCTCGTCGGTGCACCGGATGGCCCTGCTGCCGCAGATGCTCCTCGGTGAGCACGGCGCGGTCGACGTCTCCGCCCTCGGCGGCGACAAGGGCGTCCAGTCCCCGAGCGACGTGGTCGCGTGGGACGGCGTGGGCACGGACGCGATGCGCCTGGTGCGCCGCCGTGGCGAGTTCCACGGCGCGACCAACCGGCCGCGGCTGGGCGAGCTCGACGTCGAGCCGTCGGAGTACCGCGCCGCGATGCTCGGCGGGTTCCGTGAGGGATACGACGCGATCGTGCGGCACCGGTCGGAGCTGATCGGCCTGCTGACCGCGTGCACCAACGACGAGATCCGGATCGTGGCCCGGCCGAGCCAGGTCTACGCGACCCTGCTCGACGAGTCGACGCACCCGGACGTGCTGCGCGACGCCGTGCAGCGCGAGCGCGTGTTCGACGCGCTGACCATCGACTCGGCCTGCGACCTGGCCAGGCAGCGGCTGATCCCGAGCGAGCTGAACGACCTCTGGGCAGGCGACCTGCCGGTGTTCACCAGCAAGCCCGGGTCCCGCGACCTGTGGGCCGCGGACGGCGAATGCCTGCCGGACCTGCTGGAAGGCCCCGGCCTGGCGACGGTGGTGCTGAAGATCGCCGCGATGGACGAGGTCGACCGCTACGACCAGGAATGGCTGATCTCGGCTGCGCTGGCGACCAGGGCACAGCCGGTGGCCCACCGCACCGGCGAGACCCGCCCCAGGGCGGGGACGTCGGCGATACCGGACCCGCAGCGACTGCTGTCGGCGGCGTGCGGGATCGCCGACGAGATAGGTGCCAGGGCGATGCACGGAGACGGCCGTGCGAACTGGCTCGGCCTCGAGCCGATCATCGACAAGCACTGGGCGGTTCTCCCGATGGGCGCCGGCCTCGCCCACGGGTATTGCGGAGTGGCCCTGTTCCTCGCGCAGCTCGCCGACCTGACTGGCGTGCAGCGCTACGCGGAACTGGCCAGGGACGCGGTCCGCCCAGTGCCCCGCCTCATCGACCAGCTGATCACCGAGCCGGAGCTCGGCGTGACGATCGGCTGCGGCGGCCCGCACGGCCTCGGCGGCATCAGCTACGCGATCGCGCGGCTGGGAAACCTGCTCGACGACCCGGAGATCCGCAGCTGGCTGCCCGCGGTGGTCGACCTGACCAGGGCGGCGACGGACGACGAACTGGCCTGCTTCGCGGCCGGGAGCGCCGGTGGCCTCGCGGCCATGCTGGCGGTCCACAGCGAGACAGGACTGCCGTCGGCCGGACGCCTGGCCTGGGACTTCGCCGACCGGCTCGTGGAGCAGGCGCACACAGTGCCGTGCACCTGCCTTGACCTGCCGACAGCGGGATTCGCCCACGGGCACACCGGGATCGGCTGGGCACTGCAACGCTTCGCGGCGACCGGAGCGGGCGACCACTACTTCGAGGTCGGCCAGGCGATCCTGGACGCCGAGGTGCCGGACGGCACGGACCTGAGCTGGTGCGGAGGCCTGGCGGGCTTCACCATGGCCCGCCGCGACGCCCCCGAGGACTGGGCCAGCACGCTGGCCGAGCACCAGCCGCTGCGCGACATGAGCCTGTGCCACGGAGAGCTCGGCGTGACCGAGGCCCTCATGGTGCTGGGCCAGCGCGGCAACTACGAGGCCTCCGCGGCCGCCACCCGCCACGCGGGTCTCCTGCTCGGCGCGATCGACAGGGGAGGCGTCCGCTGCGGCACCCCGCACGGCGTCGTGTCCGCGGGCCTGCTCAACGGCCTCGCCGGCATCGGCTACGGCCTGCTCCGCCTGGGATTCGCCAGCCGGGTCCCCTCAGTCCTCCTGCTCGAACCAAGCCCGGGCCAGCACTACTGACCGCAGGCCCACTCTCTCAAGTGATCAACCCCACTCCTTGAGATGCCCCGCTCACAGGAAGAAGAACACCATGAGCACCATGACGCTCGACGCTGCCCTCGTTGTCGACCACCCCGCAGGTCAGATCGTTCTCCCCGGCGAGTGCCAAGCCACATCACGTGTGAGCGCCTTGGCCGGGTACCGGTCCGGCAGCCGGCGAGCCGACATCACAATTGTGTCGGCCGTTCGTATTGACCAACTCGTGGCCGCAGGGGCTAACTAGTCCACGATGAGATCCACCGCTTCCCGGGCTTCAACCGAACGGGGCAGTCTGGGTACTGTCCGGCCATGGTGTCCCGTTCCCCGCTCGTGATCGGCCGCGACCGTGAGGTGGCCGAACTGACGAGGGCGATCGATGCCGCACGCGCCTCGCGTGGCGGCACGGTCTTCCTCGTCGGCGAAGCGGGGATCGGCAAGTCCAGACTCGCCGCCGAGGCCGCCGGGATGGCGTTCACCGCGGGCCTGCGTGTCCTTCGGGGACGCGGCAGCACGATCGGACCGATCGTGCCGTTCCGGCCGCTGACCGAGGCGCTGCTGGCGCTCTACCGCAGCGGCCATCCGCCCGACGACCCGGCACTGGGACCGTACCGCCCGATCCTCGGCAGGCTGATTCCCGATCTCCAGCAGGCCGGCGCCGTGACTGTCGACGATTCACTGGTGGTCCTCGGTGAGGCGGTACTGCGCCTGGTGACGGTCGCGGGCCGGGGGCACGGTTGCATGCTCGTCCTCGAGGACCTGCAGCACGCCGATGCGGAGACCCTCGCGATTGTCGAGTACCTCACCGACAACGTGGCCGAACTTCCGGTCCTGCTGGTCGCGACCATCCGGGACGAGCCGTGCGCGGCACGTGACCTCGCCCGGTCGGCTACCCAGCGCCGTTCCGCGTCGATGCTGACACTCGGCCGCCTCGACTCGGCGGACATCACCAGGCTGGCCGCGTCGTGCATCGAGGCCAACCCCGCCGATCTGCCGGATGAGGTCGTCGCCCGCCTCGCCGATGACAGCGCCGGTGTGCCCTTCATCATCGAAGAGGTGCTGCACCAGCTCGTGAGTGACGGTGTGCTGGTCAAAGGCGCGGCGGGCTGGCGGGTCATCGGTGCGTTGCGCCCCGAGGTGCCGGAGACGGTGCTGCGCGGCATCATCGACCGGGTCGGGCAACTGGGCTCCCAGGGCAGCACGTTGTTGTCGGTCGCCGCGGTGCTGGGCGACAGATTCCCGTTGTCCGTCGTCGGCCAAGTCACGGCGCTTGACCAGCGCAGCCTGTTGTCGCATTTGCGGGCGGCAGTCGCCGCACAGCTGGTCGCCCCGGATGACTCCTCACCGGACTGGTACGCCTTCCGGCACCCGCTGATGGCGGAGGCGCTGCGGTCGAGCCTGCCTCCGCCGGACCGTGCCGAGTACTCGAGACAGGCTTCTGCCGCGGTCCAGACCCTGCATCCGGACCTGCCGGGCGAGTGGTGTCAGCTGGCGGCGACGCTGCAGGCCGACTCGGGCGACGTGCGAGGCGCGGCGACCCTGTTCGCCGAAGCCGGACGCCGCGCCCTCGCCGACGGTGCGTCCGAATCCTCGGTGCGACTGCTCGACCGGGCCAACACACTGCTGCGAGACGAGTCTTCCGCCGAAAGCAAGGCGGAGGTACTGGAGATCCTGCTCTACGCGTTGGCCGAGGCAGGTCAGGTCGACCGTGCTCGCGAACTCGTGGACACCTTGGATGAGCAACTCAACGGTGCGGTCCTCAGCCCGAGGACACGTGCCGCGCTGCACACCCGGTTGGCCAATGTGTACCTGCTCGCTGGCCTCTTCTCCGAAGGTATGCGGCAAGTCGCCCAGGCGAGGTCGGTGCTCGGCAGTGACGCGCCCGACGAGAACAACGCTGCTATCGACGTGACGGCGGCTCGTCTCACTCGGCACAGCGGGGAGACCAACCGGGCGGCTGACGCGGAAGCGCTTGCCCGGCGCGCCATCGTGTACGCGGAGAAGGCGAACTCGGCGAACGTGCTGTGCGAGGCGTGGCTCATCGTGGGCGAACTGGCCCGCGAACGGGGTATGCGGGAATCGGATGACTGCTTCCAGCGCGGTTTGCGGCTCGCCGAACAGCACCGGCTGCCGATCTGGCGTGTCTACTCATTGGTGCTGCTGGCAGGCAACGCGTGGATGTCGTCAGGTGATCGGTCGGGCTACGAACAGATTCTCGAGGAAGTCCAGCGCGTCGGAGCGGTCACACTGGGATACACAGTCAAGGCCAACCTCGCTGTCGACGCCATACTCCGAGGCGACTTCACCAGAACCTCGCAGCTGATCACCCAGAACAAGTCAGAAGTGACGAGGTTGCGCCTCCGCCCGCAGTTGCGCCACCTGCTGATGGTGCAGACCAGTCTGGCCGCGCACCGGGGCAGGCGAGCGGAGATGGAGCAGGCGTTCGCGGAGTTCTCGGAGTGGCAGGACGAGCACGGCCACGAACTGCCGCTCGCGTTGGGTCTCGCCCGCACGTTCTGCGCTCTCCTCGAGGAAAACCGTGGGCTGGCCAAGGACGAGCTGGCCGAGATGCTCACGATCACCGAGGACCTGCCGTCCAGCTTCCACCTCGCGGGGCGGCACGGCCTCTGCTTGTTGCTGTCCGTTCTCGAAGGCGACTCGGGCTGGGCGGAGTACGAGACGGTCGCATCGACCACACAGGCCACCATGCGGTGGAATCGGCAGTTCGTGCGAATGGCACAAGCGGTGCTGCATGGACGTGACGGCCGGATCGAGGAGGCGAACGCGGCTGCCGCGGCGTCCCAACAGGATTCCGAGATCTACGGGATGGCACGGCACCTCGTGCTGAGACTTGCCGCTGAGGCCGCGATTGCCGACGGGTGGGGTGAGCCCATCGCGTGGTTGCGTCGAGCAGAGGAGTACTTCCACCAGCTGACGGTTCCCGCAGTCGCCGGGGCGTGTCGCTCACTGCTGCGCCACGCCGGTGCGTCGGTCAAACAACGCAGGACAGGCATGGACCAGGTCCCGGACGACCTGCGCGCCATAGGTGTCACAGTCCGGGAGCACGAAGTGCTGCAGTTGCTGCGTGAGCGCCTGACGAACAAAGCCATCGCCAACCGCCTGCACATCTCCCCGCGCACGGTCGAGAAGCACGTGGCGAGCCTGATCATGAAGGCCGAGGTCGCCGATCGCATGGAGCTGAGCGACTTCGCCGCCTCCGCGTACGAGGAGAGCCAGTAGGTCACCTCGTTGAAAGCCACGTGAAAGCCCTGGTCGCTACCGTTCATACGCACGTCGCGGGCAGGGTGGGAGTTGCCGTGGAGGGGCATCCACCGGCCCCCTGTGGTCCCCGGCGTGCGCCTCAGCCACGCCGGGGCGACCCCCGCTCTAGTCCCGGCGTGGCTGGGCTTGTCATCCCGCTCGATTCGTGACGGACTGGTTGCGCACTGGGCAGGTCCGGCTGTGCGCCTGATGTGCGCAGGGTGACGACGGTGCCGGCAGCCAGTTGAAAGTCTGTTGAAAGCCCTGGTGGCTACGGTTGCCGTACGCATCTCGGACGAGGGTGGGACGCGCCGTGGAGGGGACATCCGCAGGCAGTCGAATGGGTCCGGGTGGTTCAGCTGAGCCGGGCGCTGTCAAGCGCCGTCAGCTGGCTGAAAGCGATGTGAAAGCCCGTGCCGTTACGGTCCGCGGTACCGGTGAGGAGATCGGTGCCGCCGTGGGGGTCGGCATCGGTTTTCCGGTGGCTCGTCGACGTTCGAGACGGGCCACTAGCGCATCAGCCAGGCGCGGCACGCCAGTTGGAGCGCCAGCCGCTGCTCGGGGTCGGCGAGGTCCACCCCGAGCTGGCGGGTGATCTTGTTCAACCGGTAGTGGACGGTCTGCCTGTGCACGCGCAGCACTTCCGCTGCTCTGGCGGGGGAGTTCTGGTGGTCCAGATAGGCCTGCAGTGTCCTGATCGCTTCCTCGGCCGCGGTCGGGCCGAGGTCGACCAGCGGCGCCAGCAGGTCGTCCACTGATGCCCGCGTGTTGTCCGACGCATACCATTCCACCAGCATCCGGTTGAGGCCGAGCGCGTCGATCGCCACGACGTCACGCTGGGGTTTCGCCTGCCGGGTCACGGCCAGTGCCGCTTTCGCGTCCGTCGCCGAGGTCCGCAGGCCTTCCGCTTGCCTGTGCACCGCTCCTATCCCGCAGCGGACCACTATGCCGGGGAAGCGTTTGCGGGCCGCGTTCAGCGCTGTCGTCGCCGCCGCCAGCGCTGTCCTGGCCGCCGATGGGCCCGGGTCGGCGTCCACGCTGTGCACCAGCAGCGGTTCGCCGCCGATTCTCGTGCTGTGCCACTTCGCGTCCATCTCCGCGCGGACCGCGTGCAGCATTGCCACGCTGATCGCGTCGACCTGGTCCGCGCTGATCGCCGAGCCCGCGTCCAGCGACGACGACAGCTCGAAGCGCAGGACCTGGTGCCAGCCGTCGACCGGCAGGCCGACCGTCCGCGCGTGCGAGACCAGTTGCACGCGTTCGGAATCCGGCGCCAGCAGCAGTTCGCCCAGCAGCCTGCCCCGGTCGGCCAACGGCGCCAGCTCGGTACGGCGCTCGTCGGCGATCACGCGGGCGTACGCGTCCGCTGTCAGCGTCGCCACCGCGCGGGCCGCCACCACCCACGAGCCTCTGGCCTCCGCGGTCACTTCGGCGGCGACGAACGTGTCCACCGTGCCTTCGACCAGCACGGGAGCCGCTGGTTCGCCGTGCGCGGGCTGGCGGGCCGCGACGGGCATGCCCAACGCGTCCGACGCGGCCAGCAGGATCGCCGCTTTGCGGTCGTGCGTGCGCATCTCGGCCGACGCGATCAGCCTGCGGGCGGCGTCGATCCGGGCGAGCGCGGCGGTCGCGTCCCCGGCCAGCGCCTCCGACACCGCGACGACCAGCCGTGTCGGTTCGAGGCTGACCGGCGCGAGGAGCAACGACACCGCGTTGCGGTTGGCGATCCGGACCGCTGTGGATTCCACGGCGGTCGCGTCGATCCCGTTGAGCACGATCGCGCCGGCGCCGCTGGCCGTCGCGTCACGCATCGCGATGTCGAACAGGTGCCCACGGGCTTGTGCCGACGCCGACGCGAGCACCACCACGAAACTGTCCTTGGGGACTGTCCGCAGGTCAGTGAGCTTGTCGATGACGCGCACCGAGCTCACCGAACGCTGCGGCGACGCGGTCAGCACCGTGAGGGTGTTCAGATCCGGCCCGGCGAGCAGGTCGCGGAGCGGTACGTGACTCACAACTCCTCCGGGGCTGACTGTGCGGCGGGGATAGCGGGGGCCTGGATTCTATTGTGCAAGGACAAATACTCAGAGTGGTTGTCTTACTACCATTCACTCGTGCGACTTAACGGGGGTTGCCTTGCCGACTTCGCCCGGGGCTGCGACGTGCTCGCGGCAGGCGGGGGCGGCTACGCGGCGGCGACCGTACCGATGACGCAGGTCGCATTGGACACGCAGGGTCCTGTCGACGTCGTCGATCTGGCTGATCTTCCCTCGGATGGCCTAGTCATGCCGTGCGCGTACCTCGGTTCCCCCGCCGTCTGGGTTGAGCGGATCGGCACAGGCCGCGAGAGCATCGCGATCCGCCGTCAGGTGGAACAGCACTTCGGTGCCGAAGTCGTAGCGATGATGTGCACCGAGATCGGCGGGAGCAACGGTCCCGCGTCGGTCGCGCTGGCGGCGAACGCGCGGCTGCCGCTGGCCGACGCCGACGGCATGGGCCGCGCCTTCCCCGGTATCGAGCAGGTCGCCATGCAGATCGCGGGCGTGCACCCGGGCCCGTCGGTGCTGGCCGACGACCACGACCACGTCGTGCTCGTCCAGGCCGACACGGGCGACTGGCTGGAACGCCTCGCCCGCAGCGCGGTGAAGGCGTTCGGGGACACCGGCGTGAGCGCCGAGTACGTGATGACGGTCGAGCAGGCCCGGGAGAGCGTGGTCGTCGGCTCGATCAGCCGTGCGCTCAGGATCGGCCGGGTGCTCGCCGGCTGCGCCGGAACGCCCGTGGTCACGGCGGTGCGGCGGCTGGCGGCCGAGTTCAGCGGGATCTGCCTGATGGAGGGCAAGGTCAACCTGGTCTCGCCGTTGCGGACCAACGCGGCGCCGAGGTTCGCGGCGAACCTGCGGTCGACGGCGTTGCTCGACGGCATCAACGGCGACGACGGCCGGTGCCTGCGGGTCGAGGTCGGCCACGAGTACCTCGCGATCCTCGAGGACGGCGAGGTCCGCGCGACCACACCCGACATCATCACCCTCTTCGACGTCTACAGCGGCGACGTCGTCAGCACCGACTCCCTGCGCTACGGGCAGCGCGTGGTCGTGCTCGCGCTGCCGTGTCCCGAGGTGTGGCTGCAGCCGGCCGGTCTCGAACTGGTCGGGCCCCGAGCGTTCGGGCTCGACCTCGACTACCACCCGTTGGCGGCGCCATGAGCTATCGCCTGGGGGTGGCTCTGCCGGGCAGCCGGTCGGCCGCCGCCGTCCTGGATCACGACGGACGCGTGGTCGTCGCGGTCGAACACGAGACCGAGACGGCCGAAAGCGTGCTCGACGCCGTGCTCGACGCGGCACGCCCGCACGGCATCACCGCGAGCAAGATCGACCACGTCGTGTTCGCGGTCACGGATCTGCGTGTGATGGACGCGCTGGCCGCGGCGACGGGGTACTGGCGTGGCTGGCCGGGACGGCTGGCGAAGGTCGCGGCGGTCCGGCTCGGCGCGGCGACCACGTCGGTGCCGCCGTTGACGTTGTGGCCACCGGAGATGCGTGACCGTGTCGTGGTCGCGTCCACGTGCCTGTCCGGCGGCGCGATGCTGGACGGCAGCGACTACGAACCCCTTGACATCGAAGGGTTGCTGGCGTTCGCACGGCAGATCTCCGGCACCGTCGGGGCAGTCGCGATCACCGGTGTGTTCTCGTCGGTCACGCCACGGCACGAACTCGCGGCGGCCGAGGTGATCCGCGAGGAGATGGGCGCGAGCGGGGCGATCCTGCTGTCCCACGAGTACGGCGGCCTCGGGCTGGTCGAACGGGAGAACGCCACGATCATGCAGGCCGCGCTCACCGCCCCGGTCGCCGAGGAGGCCGCGAAGCTGCTGACCGCGGTCAACCAGCGCGGTCTCAGCCGGGCGGAGGTGTTCCTCGCCCGCAGCGACGGGACGATCGCCACTCTCGACAACGCCGTGACGCACCCGTTGTCGTTGCTGGGCGCGACGGACGCGACATCCGTGGTCGGCGCCGCCTTGTTGTCGGACGAGCAGGACGCGCTCGTCGGTTTGACCAAAGTGGACGGAACGGTGCGCGCGGTGTGCGCGCTCACCGACGGCAGGCCGAGGATGACCGTCGGGCACACCAAGGTCACCGGTGTGCCGACCGGGCTGAGCATCCCCGCGCTGGTACCGATCCACGCGTCGGTCGAGGAAGCGATCGACCGCGCCAAGGACGCGCCCGGGGACCTGCCGTTGCTGCTCGTCGGACCGGGGGCGCGGACGTTCGTGCAGTCCCTGTCGCCGCGGATCGTCGGTACCGCACTGGCCGGGACCGTCCGTGTCGAGTCCCCTGTGGACGCTGAGGCCGCCGCTGCGGTCGGCGCGGCAGCGGCGCCCGTGGTGGGCGAGGCACGCCGGATCGTGCCGTTGAACAGCCCGCACCTCGACGAGATCCGGGCCGCTGTGCGTGAGGCCGCGCGGGCGTCGGCGATGCGTGCCGGCGCCGACCCGGCGAAGGTCGCGCTCGTGTGCGTCGAAGAGAAACCGTTGGCGTACTTGTCGGATCCGACCGTGATGATGCGCGTGCGCGCGGGCGGCCCGCCGCGAGCCGGCTGGATGTCCGGAAAAGCCAAAGCAGCCGTTCATGCCCGAGAGGACGCCCGGTGACGCCCCAAGACGACTACGCCCTGCGCCGGGTTCCCCCGGCGGCCAGGTACGGCTGGGGATGGGTGGCGGTCCAGCAGTTCGGCCAGATCTCCGACCTGATCACGTTCTCGACCGGTGTCCTGCTCGGCGCCGGACTGTCGTTCTGGGGCGCGTTCTGGGCGTTGACGCTCGGGTCGGTCGTGCTGGAACTGGTCGCCGTGTTCGTCGGGATCGCGGGCTGCCGCGAGGGACTGTCCACATCGGTGCTGACGCGGTGGACGGGGTTCGGCCGGTACGGCTCGGCGCTGCTCGGCCTGATCATCTCGATCAGCCTGGTCGGCTGGTTCGGCATCCAGAACGGCATCTTCGCGCTCGGCATGGCCACCGTGGCGCCGTGGCTGACCGCGTCGGTGTGGTCGCTGGTGACCGGCGTCGTGATCACCGTCTTCGTGATCTACGGGTTCCGCGCCATGCGGTGGGTCGGGATCGTCGCCGTGCCCGCGTTCCAGATCGTGATCGCCTACTCGGTGATCAAGGAGTTCAGCGGCGCGGACCTCGGGGGGCTGTTCGCCTCCGGCCCGCTCGGCGAGCCGATCACGATCGCGGCCGGCGCGACGCTGGTGGCCGGGTCGTACATGGCCGGCGCGGTGGTCATGCCGGACATGAACCGCTTCAACCGGTCACCGCGGGACGTGGTCAAGCAGAGCGTCCTGTCGATCACGTTGGGCCAGTACGTGATGGGCTTGATCGGCGTGCTGCTCGCGTACGCCCTCAAGGGTCAGGACGCGGTCGCGATCCTGACCGGCACGGCCGGTGTCGTCGGCGTGATCACCCTGGTCGCGGCGGTGGTGAAGATCAACGACTGGAACCTCTACAGCTCGTCGCTCGGGCTGGTCAACGCGGTCGACACGCTGTTCGGGGTCAAGGTCAACCGGGTGTGGGCGACGCTGGGCATCGGCGTCGCCGGAACTGTGCTGTCCGCGGTCGGGTTCCTCGACCGGTTCACCGACTTCCTCACGGTGCTGGGGGTTTCGCTGCCGCCGATCGCCGGGATCATCGTCGCCGAGTACTACCTCGTCCGCCGATGGCGCGGCGCGCTCGACGAGTCACGGCAACGCGGTGTGCTGCCGTCGACCGAACCGACGTTCGTCCCGGTGACGTTGGGGATCTGGGTGGTTTCGGCGGTCTTCGGCTGGTGGAGCGAGCGCGAGCAGCTCGGCATCGGCTCGGTGAACTCGTTGCTGCTGGCCGGGTTGCTGTACCTGGTCCTGGGCAAGCTCGGTCTGGTCAGGGAAACCGGCGAGGCGCCGGTTGGCGAGGCGCGGAAGGAGGAGTCGTGCGAATCGGTATCGACGTAGGCGGCACCAACACCGACGCGGTCCTGCTGTCCGCTGACAACCGCCTGCTGGCGTCGGTCAAGACACCGACCACGCCGGACGTCACCGGCGGCGTCGCCTGGGCTGTCACGGATCTGCTCGCCGCCGCGGCCGCGTCCGGTGTGCTCGAACGGATCGGGGACCTGTCCGCGGTCATGGTCGGCACCACGCACTTCACCAACGCGATCGTGCAACGCCGTGGCATCACGCCGACCGCGGTGGTCCGGCTGGCGCTGCCCGCGACCAGTGCGTTGCCGCCGTTGACCGGGTGGCCGCCGGTGCTGCGCGCGGCGATCGGCCGTGAGCACTACCTGGTGCACGGCGGATACGAGTACGACGGCTCCGAGATCGCCCCGCTGGATCCCGGCGAGCTCAAGCGCGTCGCCGCGGACATCGCCGGGCGCGGTTTGCGGTCGGTGGCCGTCTCGTCGGTGTTCGCGCCGGTCAACAGCGAGATGGAGGTGCGGGCGGCGGAGATCCTGCGTGCCGAGGTGCCGGACCTGGCGGTGTCGTGCTCCCACGAGTTCGGCCGGGTCGGCCTGCTGGAGCGGGAGAACGCCACAGTGCTGAACGCGGCGCTGATCGAGCTCGCCGGGCAGATCGCCGACGCGCTGACAGCGGCGCTGCGCGGGGCCGGGATCACGGCTCCGTTGCTGCTCAGCCAGAACGACGGGACCGTGATGGACGTCGAGTACGCCCGCCGGTTCCCGGTCGCGACCTTCGCGTCGGGGCCGACGAACTCGATGCGGGGCGCGGCGTTCCTGGCCGGGCTCAGTGACTGCGCAGTGGTCGACGTGGGTGGGACCACTGCCGACATCGGGATCGTCGCCGCCGGTTTCCCCAGGGAAGCGGGTGCGGTCACTGAGCTCGCCGGGGTGCGCACCAGCTTCCGGATGCCGGACCTGGTCTCGCTCGGCATCGGCGGCGGGACGTCGGTGCGCGGGGACGAGTTCGGCCCGGACAGCGTCGGTTACGAGCTCACCGAGCGCGGCCTCGCCTTCGGCGGCGACGACTTGACGCTGACCGACCTCGCGGTCGCCGCGGGCCTGATCGACCTCGGCGACCCGGCCCTCGTGTCGCATTTGGACAAGGACCACGTCAACCGCGTGCTCGCGGTGGTCGGTGAGCGGATCGCCGACGCCGTCGACCGGATGCGCACGTCGTCGCAGCCGTTGCCGGTCCTCGCCGTCGGCGGCGGCAGCGTGCTCGTCCCGGAGGTGCTCCCGGGCGTGGACGGCGTCGGGGAGATCGTCCGGCCGGAGAACTTCGCGGTGGCCAACGCCGTCGGCGCGGCGATCGCGGAGGTCGGCGGCGAGGTCGACCGGGTCGTGCGCGTCGGCGCGGGCAGCCGGGACTCGGTGCTGGCGGACGTGAAACTCGAAGCGGCCGAACGAGCCAGGGCGGCCGGGGCGTTGCCGGACAGCATCCGTGTCGTCGACGTCGAGGAAGTGCCGCTGGCGTACGTGCCGGGCGGAGCGGTCAGGGTACGGGTCAAGGCGATCGGGCAACTGGACGTCGCCAGGCTGGGAGCGGGCGATGCGTGAGATCCTGCTGTCCGATGTGGACGACATCGCCCGCGGTGCGGCGATCCTCGGCGCCGGTGGCGGCGGCGACCCGTACATCGGCAAGCTGCTGGCCGAGGTGGCGATCGAGCGGCACGGACCGGTGCCCTCGGTGGACATCGACGAGGTGCCGCCGGACGCGGTCGTGGTACCCGTCTCCACGATGGGCGCGCCGACCGTCGGCACGGAGAAGCTCCCGTCCGGCCATGAGGCGACTGCCGCGCTGCGCGCACTGGAACGGGTGATGGGCAAGCAGGCCACGCACCTCGTGCCGATCGAGATCGGCGGCGTGAACTCGGTCATCCCGATCGCGGCCGCCGCCGAGACCGGCCTGCCGCTGGTCGACGGCGACGCGATGGGGCGAGCGTTCCCCGAGGCGCACATGGTGCTGCCGTCGCTGATCGGCGTGAGCTGCACGCCGATGGTCATCGTGGACGACAAGGGCAACACGACAGTGCTCGACACGGTCGACAACCGGTGGGCCGAGCGCCTGGCCCGGTCGGTGTGCATCGAGGCCGGCTGCTCGGTCTTCACCGCCGACACTGTGCTGACCGGCGAGCAGCTGCGTGCGGGACTCGTGGCCGGGACGATGACGCTGGCGCACCGGCTCGGCAGGGCCGTGCGGCTCTCGCCCGAGCCGGTCGCGACAGCGTCCGCGCTGCTCGACGGGCACCTGCTGATCACGGGCAAGGTCGTCGACGTGGACCGGGCGACCACCGGCGGGTTCGCCCGCGGCCACGCGCGGGTCGAGGGGATCGGTGGCCACCGCGGTTCGCGGCTGACCCTGTCGTTCCAGAACGAGCACCTCGTCGCCGAACGCGACGGCGAGGTCGTGACCAGCACACCGGACCTGATCTGCGTGCTGGACAACGAGACTGGACAACCGGTGACCACCGAGGGGCTGCGGTACGGCAACCGGGTCGCCGTCCTCGGCGTCCCGTGTGACAGCCGGTGGACGACTCGCGAGGGGCTGCGGCTCACCGGGCCGCGGGCGTTCGGCTACGACCACGACTACCGGCCGATCACGGCCGTGCCGAACTCATTGGGGTCGAAGTCCTTGGGGGACAAGAGATGACCACTGCGTCGAGTGCCTGGCAGTCCGCACACCTGATCCGGCCGCCGATCTCCCCGCCGATGGCACTGCCCAGCCGGGACGACGAGCACGTGGCCGTGCCCGAGCGGTGCGGCACCTGCGGTCAGCCGATCGGGTACTGGGCGATCGACCGGCTCACCGGGCTGCTGGACCGCTGGGGCTGGGACACGTACGCGCCACGAACGCTGCGGGACGCGCACGAGCAGCGCCAGCCGCTGGCGTTGCTGCTGCTGGACCTCGACCACTTCAAGGACATCAACGACCGCTACGGCCACGTGGCAGGCGACATGGTCCTGCACGCGGTGGCTGAGGTGCTGCGCGAGGCCTGCCGTGAGAACGACGTCCTGGGCCGCTACGGCGGGCACGGCGGCGACGAGTTCCTCGTCCTGCTGCCGATGACCAACCGGGACAGGGCGTTGTCGGTGGCCTCTCGCGTGCTGGACGGCGTGCGGGCGCTGCGGATCAGCGTCCCCGACGTGGACCGCGGCGTGCGCACGACACTGACCGGGCTGAGCGTGTCGATCGGCGTCGCGCTCTATGTCCCGGCCCGCGGAATGGAACCGGTATTGACCGATCTGGTCCTCGAAGCGGACGCCGCCCTGCTTGTCGCCAAGAGGGAAGGACGCGACACCGTGCGGATCGGAAGGCGCCGTTAATTACCCGGCAGAAGGCGTGTCGTTGGTAGGACTTTTCCGTACCTCCGGCCGTCCTATCATCCTTTCCCAGTTCTTTTCGTTGACAGGTGATGCCTTACTCCGTTCAGCGGGTTTTGAGCTGTGATGACCGCGATACGGTAGGTCACCGCTCGCGAGTCGCGTGTGTCGCATTTGGAGGTATCTGATGCTTCATATGTTGGCCGCTGCCGGCGTTGCTTTATCCATCGTCGGACAACCAGTTCAAGCGGCCGGGTGGCCTTCCACACCGCCGCCCGACAAGATTATCATCGATGTTGCGACCGTGAATGGCTCTGGATGCCGTCCGGGAACGGCGGCCGTGGCCGTGTCCGAGGACAACGAGGCCTTCACGGTGACGTACAGCGAGTTCTTGGCGCAAGTGGGCGTCGGTGCCCAGCCAACCGACTTCCGCAAGAACTGCCAGATCAGCCTGAAGGTGCACGTCCCGCAGGGCTTCACCTACGCGGTGGCCCAGGCGGACTACCGTGGTTTCGCCCACCTTGAGCGCGGGGCCAACGGCCTCGAGCGGGCGAACTACTATTTCCAGGGAATGTCGCCGACGTCGTTCGTGAACCACCCCCTCAACGGGGCCATGAGTGACGACTGGCAGTTCACCGACAAAACCGACATCGCCGCGCTGGTTTACCACCCGTGTGGCGAGCAACGCAACTTCAACATCAACACCGAGTTGCGGGTGAATGCTGGAACGTCCGACCCGAAGAAGACGACCAGTTTCATCGCGATGGACTCGACGGACGGAAGCATTAATACCACCTACCATTTCCACTGGAAGACCTGCCCTCGTTAGTAAGAATTAGCACCGATCTCGCGGCGGCGTGGTGAGCCGAACGTGGTTTTTCCGGAGCCCTCGTCCGTGAAAACCACGTTCGGTCCAGTGACGTACGGCTCACCTCCGGCCAGGAAGAAACCGGCGGACGCCCGGTGTTGGAACCCACATGCGGGAAACCGGTGTTGTGGTCATCGGAGCCGGGCAGGCGGGCCTGTCGACGGGCCACCACCTGCGCCGCTACGGGATCGACGACCTCGTCATGCTCGACTCCGGCGACGGGGCCGGGGGAGCGTGGCGGCACCGCTGGCCCTCACTGCGGCTGGGCAAGGTGAACGGCATCTACCCGTTGCCGGGTTTCCCACCGGTCGACGCGGACGCGGATCTGCCGGCGTCCGAGGTGGTCAGCGAGTACTACGCCTCCTATGAACGGGCCAACGGCCTGCACGTGCTGCGGCCGGTCGAAGTCACTTCGGTCGAGTACGGCCACGACGACAGGCTGCTTGTCTCCGCCGGAACTGACCAGTGGACCGCGCGGGCGGTCGTGAACGCCACAGGCACGTGGACGAGGCCGTTCTGGCCCTACTACCCGGGAATGGCGTCGTTCCGCGGCCGTCAGCTGCACACCGCGGACTTCCGGGACGTCGAGGAGTTCCGGGGCAAGAACGTGATCGTGGTGGGGGCGGGGTCCTCGGCCACCGGGCTGCTGCTGGAGCTGTCCGAACTGGCCTGCGTCACCTGGATCACCCGCCACGAGCCGGTGTTCCGCGACGAGGAGTTCACCGAGGACGTCGGCCGCGCGGCCGTGGCCGAAGTGGACGAACGGGTGCGGGCCGGGCTGCCGCCGCTGAGCGTGGTGAGCGTGACCGGGTTGTGGGCGCCGCCCGATGTCCGGGCCAGGCTGGAAAGCCTGCCGTGGCGGCCGATCTTCCACGAGGTCACGCCGGACGGGGTGCGGTGGCGCGACGGGAGCACGCTGGACGCCGACGTGATCCTGTGGGCGACGGGCTTCCGTGCGGCGCTGGACCACTTGGCACCGCTGGGATTGCGAGCACCGGGCGGCGGGATCGTGATGGACGGCACCAGAGTCGCCGCCGAGCCTCGGCTGCACCTGGTGGGATACGGACCTTCGGCCAGCACGGTCGGCGCGAACCGTGCTGGCCGAGCGGCCGCGCGTGAGATCCACGCGCTGCTCAACTCTTCGGAACTGGCTGCTGTCTAACGGTTGGCCGTGTCGTACACGTCCGACCTGCCGACCGTGGTGGCGACACGGCCCGCGAACAGCTGGTTCACCCGAGCTGCCTCTTGTGCGTTCGGATACGGGTTGGTGCACGACGTTCCGGCGCTGCCACCGGACATCAGGTACGAGCAGACACCGTTGTAGTTGTCGGGCAGCCCAAGTCCATGCCCGATCTCATGGGTCACGATGCGCAGTGCGTTGTGACCCCTGGCGATGTCCTGCGAGTCGATGTAGATCGTCGCGCAGCCAAGCCCGCACGGATACGCTCGCGATCCTCCACCCGAGGTGCCGAGGATCCGGATGGTCGCGTTTCCGCCGCGGACCAGCCGGACGTTGGGCGAACGCGAACTCCAGATCTGCGCGGCCTGGTCGGCCTGACCGGAGTACGCCGAAGCGCTGTAGTACACCGTCCTGGCGAGGACGTTGGCTTCCGCCGACGCGGACGTGGCGGTGGCCGTCAACGCTCCGGTTGCGGCCACCGCCACGGCCACCGTGGCGGCGAACTTTCGCAGGGACACTCGGATCTCCTTGCGGTGCAGGGTGCAGGGATCTCCTGAGCATAAGGACCTATGCGTGATCGGCCATATCCACGACGGTCATAAGGACCGCTTATCGCCGCCTGCGTGCCCCCGCCACGACCGCGCCGGCGAGCAGCACGAGGACGATCGACCCGCCGATGACGAAGAACCACATCACACCGAACCCGGCGTCCACGTCGGACAGATTGTCACCGTCGTCCTGCTGAGCCGCCACCAGCGGCTGTTCCTCTTGGGTGGCAACGGGTTGGCCGAACGACCTGGTGATGTCGAAGACGAGGTCGCCGGTCACCAGGTGCCCGTCCTGGCCGGTGACGCGGTAGTTGATCGTGTATTTGCCCTTCGGTCCGTACGGCGCGTCGGCGGGAACCGTGACGGCCTTGCCGTCCATGGTCGGTTTGCCCATCGACCACTGCGTGCCGTTCGGGTCGGTGACGGTGATCGTGGGCGCCGCCTTGAGCTGCTCGTCGAACGTCAGCCGGATGCTGGCCGGTGGCTCGTCCAGCGCCTGGCCGGGTTCGGGGTCACTGGCCAGCAGCCGCACGTGCGCCGACGCCGGTGCGGCCGTGGCCAGTAACAGCGCTACGACGAGAAGCAGAGTCCGCAGGGTCATAGCTGCCCATCATCAGCCAGGGAGATATCGATTCAGTCACACATGACAGCGGTGCCGGGCCGGCCAACCTGAGCGCGACAGGTTCGGTTGTTGCCGGGCTGTCGGCTCACGTGCCGTGCGCGAAAGCCGACGGCCCCGGTTTCGGGTGATCGAGCGTGGCGAGCGCGGGCAGCACCTGTTTCAGGTCGGCCAGCAGCGCGTCGGCCAAGTCGGGGCTGAAACCGTTGCGCACCACGATCCGCAGCGCAGCCAGATCAGTGCGGTTGGCGGGGAAGGTGTACGCGGGCACCTGCCAGCCGCGAGCGCGCAGCGCGGTGGACACGTTGAACACCGAGAACGGCTGGCCCTCGGCGACCGTGAACGCGAAAACCGGCAACTCGTCGCCCTTGGTGAGCAGCGTTAACGGGCCCAGTTCGGCGATCCGCGCCGCGAGCGAGGTGGCCACGTCCCGGCAGGCCTGCTGCACGCGCCGGTATCCGTCGAACCCCAGCCGCAGGAAGTTGTAGTACTGCGTGACGACCTGGGATCCGGGCCGGGAGAAGTTCAGCGCGAACGTCGGCATCGTGCCGCCGAGATAGTTCACCCGGAAAACCAAGTCCTCGGGCAGGGCCTGCGTGTCACGCCACACCACCCAGCCGACACCCGGGTACACCAGTCCGTACTTGTGGCCGGACGTGTTGATCGACGCGACGCGCGGCAGCCGGAAGTCCCACCGCAGATCCGGATCGCAGAACGGCGCGATCATCGCGCCGGACGCGCCGTCCACGTGCACCGGGATGTCCAGCCCGGTGCCGGCCTGCACCTCGTCGAGCGCCCGGCAGATCTCCTCGACCGGCTCGTAGCTGCCGTCGAATGTGGACCCGAGGACGGCCACGACACCGATGGTGTTCTCGTCGCACAGCTTGACGGCCTCTTCGGCGGACAGGTGGAACCGGTCGCCGTCCATCGGCACGAGCCGGGCGTCGACGTCCCAGTAGTTGGCGAACTTCTCCCAGCACACCTGGACGTTGACGCCCATCACGATGTTCGGCCTGCCCGGCCCGCCGCGATTTCGCCAGCGCCGTTTCAACGCGAGCCCGGCGAGCATGCAGGCCTCGCTGGAACCGGTGGTCGAGCAGCCGGGGGCGTCGGTGACGCTCGGCGCGTGCCACAGCCCGGCGAGCATCCGCACACAGCGCGCCTCCAGCTCGGCCGTGCGCGGGTACTCGTCCTTGTCGATCATGTTCTTGTCGAAGCACTCGGCCATCAGCTTCTCGGCCGTCGGCTCCATCCACGTGGTCACGAACGTCGCCAGGTTGAGCCGGGCGTTGCCGTCCAGCATCAGCTCGTCGTGCACGACCTGGTAGGCCAGGTCCGGGTCGAGGCCACCGGCAGGCAGCTCGTTCTTCGGGATGTGCGTCGGCACCCTGGCGTACAAGGGGTTGACCGATACCTCGGACGGGCCCGGTTCGGGCCCACGGGACGGGTGTGCCAGCGCCATGAGCCCACGCTAAGGGCTTGGTCAGGCCAGCGCAGCCCGTGCGTCCATCAGCGCGAACCCGAGCAGGTTCTGCCCGCGCCACTGGCTCGGGTGCTGGGCCCGCGGGTTGTCCTTGCCCAGCCCGATGCCCCAGACCACGTCCCTCGGCGCGGCTTCGACGAGGACCTTCTCACCCGTGCCGACCAGGAACTCGGTCATGGCCCGCTCGTGGGAGAACTTCGCCACGCTGCCCCGCACGACGATGTCGTACCGGTTGGCGGCCCACGTGTCCTGGTTGAAGTCCCGCACCGCGCGGCCGAGCTTCTTCGCGTCCGCCGGGGTGCCGGCGGCGAGGATGCGGGCCAGCATCTCCTCGTCGCCGAACAGGCGGGCCTTCTCGGCCATCATGAAGTGCTCGGCGCTGCGGTACACGACACCGTCCGCGCTGAAATCGGCCACCCACCACTGGCTGAGCAGCCACCTGCCGACCCGGTGGCCAGGCGTGGGCGTGTGCCCCCAGAAGAAGAGGAACTCCGGCTGGTGGCCGTCGGCCATCCGTTTGGTCAACTCTGCTCTGTCCACGCCGGGAGGCTAGCCATTACCTCCGACAGAATCGCGCGAATTCCCCCCTACCCCGTAGCGTCGTGGCCGTGACCTTGACGCAACGACCCGTCGGTGAGCTGCTCAGGCAGTGGCGTGAGCAGCGCAGGCTCAGCCAGCTCGCGCTCTCGCTCCAGGCGGACATCTCCACCCGGCACCTGAGCTTCATGGAGACCGGGCGGTCGTCGCCGAGCCGCGACATGGTGCTGCGGCTGGCCGAGGAGCTGGAGGTGCCGTTGCGCGACCGCAACCGGCTGCTGCTGGCCGCCGGGTACGCGCCCGTGTACGGCGAGACCTCGCTGGACGCGCCGGAGATGGCCGCGGTCAAGTCCGCTGTCCGGCGCATCCTGGCCGGGCACGAGCCGTACCCGGCGTGTGTGGTCGACCGGCAGTGGAACCTGGTCGACAGCAACGCCGCGATCCAGCTGTTGCTGACCGGCGTGGCGCCGGAGCTGCTGGCACCGCCGGTGAACGTGCTGCGCCTGAGCCTGCACCCGCAGGGGATGGCACCGCGGATCCGCAACCTGGGGGAGTGGCGTGCCCACCTGCTCGGCCGGCTGCGCCGCGAGATCACGGTGACCGCCGACGAGGGACTGAGCAGGCTCCACCAGGAACTGGTGGCGTATCCGTGCGACGACCCGGAGACGCACCCGGAGGACGATGTGGTGGTGCCGTTGCGCATCGCGCACAACGGCACCGAGTTGGCCTTCCTGAGCATCGTCGCGACGTTCGGCACGCCCGCTGACATCACCGTGGCGGAGTTGTCCATCGAGTCGTTCTACCCGGCCGACGACGCCACGGCCCGAGCGCTCGTCGCGTTCAAAGACGAGCAGCGGCGTTGAGCGCGTCCTGTGCCGAGCTTTGCCGTGCCGCGTCGGCGGCGTCCAACGGTCCGGTCCACTTCAGCCCGAGCTGGTCGGCGGCGTCGCGGTTGTTGTGCCAGATGGACTTCGCGTTGAGGCGGATGAAGTCCGCGTAGTGCCACCGCGGTGACTCGTGGTGCAAGTAGGACAGGTTGCGCATGAAGATCCCCTTGAACTGGGGGCCGTCCGCGCCGCAGCCGTTGTCCCATTCGCACGGCTCACGCAGGATTCCGTTGGGGTAGATGACAGTGCGGGTCGCCGCCGTGGCGATCCGGTGCGCTGTGTCCAGGTGGCGGCGGTCGTGTGTGATGTCGGCGAGGTCGGTCAGCGCACCGAGGACCACGCCCTGGTTGTAGGTCCACGTCGGCCGCCCGTTGTTGGCACAGTTGGCATCCAGGCCGTCGTTGACCAGGTTCGACGAGTTGATCATGCCGCTGGCCGCGAACCACGCCCAGCCGCGCTCGGCCCACTGCCGGTAGTGCCGTGCCTCCGTGCCCCTGGTGCGCTGGGTGAGCCGGGCGGCGATGCTGATGAACAGCTCGTTCGGGATGGCGTTCTTGTAGGTCTTCTCCTTGTTCCACCAGATCCCGCCGCCGCAGACGGTGTCCCAGCCCGCGGCCATGTCGGCGAACAGGCTCTTGGCGACCCCCAGGTAGCGCTGGTCCCTGGTCAGGTCGTAGGCGTTGATCCAGGTCAGCGCCCACCAGCCTTCGTCGTCGTAGTAGTGGTTGTGGAAGCCGCCGGGACCGAACTTCGCGTACGTGGTCGCGGCGTGCTCCGGTCCGGTTCGCGTGCGGTGCAGGCGGGACAGGTCGATCTCGGCGTTCAGCGCGTTGGCCGCGTTCCACCAGTTCGTCGTGTCGTAGACGCCGGTTCGCGGGTTGTACCACCGGGCCAGGACGGCGCCGCTGGCACGTGCCCACTGCTGTGCCGGCTCAGGTGACTGCTCTGTTCGGCTGGTTTCGGCGTTCGAGGTGCCCGGTAAGAGGATCAGGCTTGCGACGATCAGTGGCAGTACGAATCTGATCACGCGATCGAGTGAAGCATTCCCGCACTATCGGGGGAATACGCCAAAGGATGGCAGTCCCCGGACGAGGGGCTCGACAGGCGGGGTGGGAACAAGGTCTACTCGGTGATCGCACGCGCAACGAGGCGGGAGGTCAGCTGTGGCAGCAGAGGTCCGTGGGGTCGTCGCACGAGCCAAGGGCGAACCGGTCGAGGTGACGACGATCATCGTGCCCGATCCGGGGCCGGGTGAGGCCGTGGTGAAGGTGCGGACCTGCGGTGTCTGCCACACGGACCTGCACTACCGCGAAGGCGGCATCAACGACGAGTTCCCGTTCCTGCTCGGCCACGAGGCCGCGGGGGTGGTCGAGTCCGTCGGCGACGGCGTGACGGACCTGGAGCCCGGCGACTTCGTCGTGCTCAACTGGCGCGCGGTGTGCGGCGACTGCCGCGCCTGCAAGCGCGGCAGGCCCTGGTACTGCTTCAACACGCACAACGCCAAGCAGAAGATGACGCTGGCCGACGGCACCGAACTGTCGCCCGCGCTGGGCATCGGCGCGTTCGCGGAGAAGACCCTCGTGCACTCGGGCCAATGCACCAAAGTGGACCCGTCGGCCCGCGCGGCCGCCGTCGGCCTGCTCGGCTGCGGTGTGATGGCGGGAATCGGCGCGGCGATCAACACGGGCAACGTCGGCCGCGGTGACTCGGTCGCGATCATCGGCTGCGGTGGCGTCGGCAGCGGCGCGGTGGCCGGTGCCCGGCTCGCGGGCGCGGCCAAGATCATCGCGGTGGACGTCGACCCGCGCAAACTCGAGTGGGCGCAGGGCTTCGGCGCGACCCACTCGGTCAACGCCCGCGAGGTCGGCGACGTGGTCACCGCGATCCAGGACCTGACCGGCGGCTTCGGCGCGGACGTCGTGATCGACGCGGTCGGCCGCCCGGAGACGTGGCGGCAGGCCTTCTACGCCCGTGACCTCGCCGGGACCGTGGTGCTGGTCGGCGTGCCGACACCGGACATGGCGCTGGAGATGCCGCTGATCGACTTCTTCAGCCGCGGCGGCTCGCTGAAGTCGAGCTGGTACGGCGACTGCCTGCCCAGCCGTGACTTCCCGATGCTGGTCGACCTCTACCGGCAGGGCAGGCTCGACCTGGACGCGTTCGTCACCGAGGAGATCCCGCTCGACGGCGTCGAAGGCGCGTTCCACAAGATGCACACCGGTGACGTGCTGCGCTCGGTGGTCGTCTTCTGATTCAGAAATGGTTGCGGTACGGGTAAAGTAAGGCGAATGGGGTTATTCGGCCGCAAGCGGTCCGGGCTGCCGCAGCGCGAAGTCGTCCAAGGGCACACCTACGAGGACGCGGGACTGGACGCGGCGGCGCGGTCCGCGGCTGACGGGCACATCGACCCGGCGCTGGCCGCTTTGGCCGAGTGCCGCGGCAAACCGGAAGTCCGCGCGCTGCGCGTGCGGGTGCTGGCCGAGAAGCTCCTCGGCCGTGCGGAAGCCCTGCAGCGAACCGCGCTGGAGACCGGCAACCCGGACGCGTGGCTGCTCGCCGGGTCCACCTTCATCGAGGAGGCGTGGGCCATCCGCGGCCACGGCTGGGCCAGTTCGGTCGGCCAGGACCGGTTCCGGATGTTCTTCGCCACGCTGCGCAAGGCGATCGGCCCGCTCAACCAAGCAGCCGAGAGTCTGCCGAAGGACGCCGTGCCGTGGGCGCAGACCCAACGCGCCGCCCTCGGCCTGCAGGCCGGCCGGGACGAGACGGACGCGATCTGGCGTGAGATCGCGGCCCGCAGCCAGACGCTGTACCCGGCGTACTACACCAGGCTGCAGATCCTGGCGAAGAAGTGGGGCGGCTCGCACGAGGAGATGCTCGCGTTCGCGCGGCTGAGCGCGGACGCCGCGCCGCAGGGCGACCCGCTCGCCGCGATGGTCCCGATCGCGCACTTCGAGGTCCTGCTCGCCGACCAGAACGAGCTGATCGGCAACAAGCACACGATCAAGGCGGCGATGCTGCCCAACACCTACTTCTCGAAGGTCCGTACCGAGATCGACGCGGCCGCGGACAAGTGGATGGTCGCCATCCCGCGGGCGCACCCGCGTGCGTTGGAGGCACACAACGCCTTCGCTGCCGCGTACGTCCTGGCCGTGGAGCCGGTACGGGCCCGCACCCACCTGGTCGCGATGCGTGACCACCTGCACGACCTGCCGTGGAACTACTTCATCGATCACGACAAGCTGCGCGAGGAGTACCTCAAGGTGTACGGCAAGTTCGTGGCCAAGGCGCAGAAGCCCGCGGCGCTGTACTGACCGCGTGTCACCTGATGCGCGGGATGAGCTCGTTGCTCAGCCGTGGCCACGCTTGTACACGATCATGACACGGTTGGAAAACCGCTGTTCAGGCTCTTGTGAGCAAAACGTGCTCACAGGGGGTTGCCATGTGGTGTTGGATTACCCGGTGGCTGTAAGACTTGACGCCGACACGGTGTCCTCATTGGTGGGGCCGGATCTCGCCAGGATCGGTCGCGAACACTTAGACCAGGGCCGGGTCTTCGAACTCGGCGAGGACGACGGTGGTGTGGTCGCGACTGTGCTGGACTCCGGCCGCAGGGAATACGACGTATGGGTCGGCGTGGTCAACGGCCAGCTGACCGGCGAATGCGACTGCAAGCAGGCGGAAGCCTCGCTGTGCGGGCACGCCGTGGCGGTGACGCTGGCGGCGCTGGAGGACGGCATCCCGTTCACGTCGGTGACCGAGCAGGACGATGACGACGAGGACCGGTTCGCCGAACTGGCCGCGGGCCTGACCTTCGACCAGCTGGTCGACCTGGTCGCCCGGCAGGCGGTGGCCGACCCGGACTTCGCCGACGAACTCATCGCGTTGACCGAGGACGACGAGGACTAGGTCCCGCGAGTGCCGGGCTTTCCCGGCACGAGGGCGATTCACCGGCCCGCCTTGGTCCATTGTGGACGTTTTGGTCATTGTGCGCGCTCGCCTGGAACGCCGACCGGGGCCAGTCAAAGTTAGGTTAGGCTAACCTTGACTGGCGGGTGGCGGCCGGTCTACCGTGGATCTCGTTCGACGCGAGGATGAGAGGCGATGGGGTGGCCATCTCCGCGGCACCGTGATCCGTGCCACGGGGAAACGTGTCCAGCTGAAGAACATCCACCACATTCGGGCGCGTTCACGCCCACCCCGCGACGGCCTGCCTTCATCCCCGTGGTGACGAATCGACCTTACGGCGGAAAGGTTCTGTCCAGTGAGCGTTGAATACTGCGAAACCGTCGTGATCGGCGCCGGGCAACAAGGGTGCGGGACGGCGGGCGCCCTGCGGGAGATCGGCCGCGAGTCGATCGTCCTCGAACGAGGCGAAATCGGTCAGGCGTGGGCGTATGAGCGGTGGGACAGCCTGCTCATCGGCACCGGGCGGCGATCGATCCGGTTTCCCGGATGGTCCTACGACGGCGACGATCCCGACGGATTGATGTCCGGTCCTGAACTGGCCCACCACATGCGCCGTTACGTTGCGGAAAAGGAAATCCGGGTGCGCAGGCACACGCCGGTGCGTTCCGTCGAATGCCTTCCCGGCGCCGGCGACGTGCGGTTCAGGACTCACCTGGCCGCCGGTGGCGCCATCGAGTCCCGCAACCTGGTCGCGGCCCTGGGCGGCTACGCCAAGCCCCGGGTGCCGGGCCTGGCCGCCGACATCGATCCGGCTGTCGCGCAAACGCATTCGAGTGGTTACCGAAATCCCCGGTCGCTACCGGACGGTGCCGTTCTCGTCGTGGGAACGGGAATCAGCGGGCAGCAGATCGCCGACGAACTCGTCGACGCCGGGCGGAAGGTCTACCTGTCCGTCGGTCGCCACCGCGTCTACCCGCGCCGCTACCGCGGCCGCGGAATCCATGAATGGATGTACATCTTCTCATTGTACGAGGACTTCGTCACCCACGAAACCGCCGGCGGCGATCGGCGGGCGTTGTTCGGCTTGCCGGTGATGGCCACGAGAGACGGGTGTGACGACCTCAATCTCGGCACACTCGCCGCGAAGGGAGTCGTTCTCGTCGGTACCGCCCGTGGGGCGCAAGGCAATGTGCTGACCCTTGAGGACAATGTTGTCGCGGTGGCGGAGGAATCCGCGCAGTCGGCGCGGCGGGTGACGGACAAGATCGACGCCGGTCTCCGCAGGCGGGGCTTCGTGGCGACCGAGCCGGAACGAGTACCGGTCGTCGACTTGAGCAACGTCTCGGACTTCGGGGAACGACTCGATCTCGCCGCGCACGGCGTCACGTCGATCGTCTGGTGCACCGGGTTCGGCCCGGACTACCGGATACTTCCGGAGCGCGTGCTCGACGAGCGCGGCGCGCCGATCCAGCAGAAGGGCATCCTCGGTGCCGTTCCCGGCCTGTACTACGCCGGGCTGCCGGACGGGAACTCGCTCGCTCCCGGCGCCATCTCGGCGAACGTCACCAACGGGCGGTTCATCGCACGCCACATCCACATCGACCACATGATGCGGACCGGGTGCGCGGGATCGATCACGCCGCCCGAACCCGCGTCGTGGTGAGGTGCTCTATCGGGTGAACATCGCGTGGTGGCCCGCGATTCTGCGGCACAAGGCGGTCGCGGCGCGATAGGAAACCCGTCATGTCGAGGTTCCCCCGCTGGTGGTTTCGCGCTACCGTCCTGGTGCCTGCCGCGATCACGGTGGCCGGACTCGCCATCCAGGCCGGTGGGATCGAGCGCGCGGTGGCAGCCGCGGTACGCCAGTCGGTTCCGGCGGGGGACATCACCGTGGACGGCCGGGACGTGACGATCCGCGGTGTCCCGGCAGAACAAGTCGCCGCGGTCAAACGCGACGCCGAAGCGGCGCAGGGCGTCCGTGTCGTGTCCGTCGTGGATCCGCGGATGCCGCCGATGCGGATCACCGGCACACCGGCCGGGGTCACGGTCACCGGGTCCACCCACCAGCAGGCGTGGCGTGAGCGTTTCGTGCGGGCGCTGTCCGCGCGGACCCACGGTCGCAAGCTCGTCGACCAGACGACAACCGTGACGGGAACGGACTTCCCGCTGACCACCTCGGCGGCCGAGGTGGTGGTGTCGCTGCTGTCCCAGCTGCCGGACACGGTGAGCGTCGACGTGGCGGCCAACAAGGTGATCGTCACCGGCTCCATCCCGGACGACAACCGCAGGAGGTCGGTCGTCGGGCTGTTCAAGCGTTTGTTCGGTGAGAGTGTCGTCACCGACAAGACGACAACCTAGACACCCTGGGAGTGAACGACCTTGATGTGGCTCGCCGGGCAGGTCTTCCTGCTGTGCCTGGTCTCGTTCCTGGCCGGTGCCGGGATCATGTTCCTCGCCGTCCGCGGCCGGAAACCCGAACCGGTCCCGGCCGAACCCGAGTCCACCCCGGACCCGGACGAGGAAACCGAGGTGCCGGAACCGGTGGTGATCAGGGCGTCGAAGAAGTCGATGCGCTACCACACGCCGGATTCGCCGCACTACGACCGTGTTTCGTCCAGCCTCACGTTCATCTCGGCCGCGGACGCCGAACTCGCCGGCTTCCAGGCGTGGGACGCGGACAAGGCTACGGCGCGGACTGCCGGGCCAACCACCTGACCTTCTCCTCGTCCACCTCGATCCCCAGCCCCGGCCCGATCGGCACCGCGGCGATCCCCGCCGCGACCTTCACCGTCTCCGCCGTGTACACCGAGTCGACGAACTGCCGTCCGTTCAGGTCCACCGGGGTGGTGATGCCGAACGCGGCGAACAGGTGCAGCGAAGCGGCCAGGCCGATGTCCGAGTCGGTGAGGCCCGAACCCATCAGCCGCAGCCCGCTGTCCTCGGCCAGCTGCAGCAGCCTGCGGGACAACAACAGGCCGCCGCTGCGCTGGACCTTCGCGATCGCGATGTCCGCCGCGCCGAGCCGGACGAACGTCGACATGTCGCTCGGGTGCCGCAGGCTCTCGTCCAGCGCCACCGGCACCGCCGACAGGTCACGCAGGCGCTGGAAACCGGCGATGTCGTTGGCGGGCAACGGCTGCTCGAACGCCGTCACGCCGAACGACGCCAGTTCACGCGAGATCCGCACGGCCTCCGCGACCGAGTACGCCTGGTTCGCGTCGACCCACAGCGGCGCGCCGGGCGCGGCGCCCCGGACGGCCTCGACGATCCTCATGTCCGACGGGCCCAGGCCGATCTTCACCTTGAACGCCTGGTAGCCCAGCTCCTGCCCCTCGGCCACGGCCGCGGCCACCTCCGCGGGCCCGTGACCGGACACGACCCACCCGAGCTGGATCGTGTCGACACGGCGTTGTCCCCACAGCTGCCCGATGGACACGCCGAGCGCGCGCCCGACCAGGTCGTGCAGCGCCACGTCGACGGCGGCTTTCGCCAGCGGCGAGCCGATGCTGAAGCCGCGGTTGATCGCCCGGTCGAACACCGAGGCCACACCGTCGAGGTCCCACACCGGCCGTCCGATGATCGCGGGCGCCAGGTACCCGTCGATCGTGCTCACGATCGACTCCCGCGTCTCATAGGTCCACGCCGGGATCGGCGTGGCCTCGCCCCACCCGGCGAACTCACCGGCAGTGACCTTCACCAGGACCCGCACGCTGGGTTTGCCCATCACGGCGATGGACCCGCCTGACACGCCGAACGGCCGCAATGTCGGCAGCGGCACCGCGAACGTCTCGACGCTGTCGATGGTCAGTCCCGCCAATGTCATGGCCGCACCTTTCCCGTGCTCTCCCGGATCACCACTTCGCCGGCCAGCCGCAGGATCCGGCTGCGCCGCCCGGCGTTCTCCCGCAGGGCCAGCTCCATCGCCCGTTCACCCAGTTGCTCCAACGGCAACGCCACCGTGGTCAACGGTGGCGTCAGGTCCCGGACGATGGGAATGTCGTCGAATCCGGCGACCGACACGTCACCCGGTACCGACAAGCCGTTGTCACGCAACGCGGTCAGCGCGCCGATCGCCATCACGTCGGTCACCGCGAACACGCAGGTCGCGCGCAGTCCGCCGGTGATCAGCCTGGTCATCGCCTCGTACCCGCCGTCACGGGTGAAGCCGCATTCGACGATGTCCTCTTCAGACACGTGAACGCCCGCGCTCGTCAGCGCGTCGCGGAACCCGGCGATCCGGTCGGCCACAGTGGTCAGCGAACGCGGACCGGCCAGAACGGCGAACCGCCGATGGCCCATTTCCAGCAACGCGTTCGCCAGAGCGGCTGCGCCCGAACGGTTCTCCGGCAGCACGCTGTCCACACGGAGACCGCGGTGCCGCGACACCACCGCCACCCGGCCGCCGCCGCGCAGGTACGGGTCCAGTTCGGCGGCGAGGGCCCGTTCCCACCTCTTGTCCTCGAAACCGGAACCGATCAGCAGAATCGCCGGGGCGCGCTGAGCCCGTAGCATCGAGACGTACGCGACCTCCCGATCGGCGTCACGGAAAGTGCTCGCCAACATGACAAGCAGCCCGTTGTCCCCGGCCACCCGCATGATTCCCCGTGCGATCACAGCGAAGTACGGGTCGCTGACGTCGTGGCAGATCACGCCGACAGTCCGCCGGGACGCCCCAGCCAGCGCCTGTGCGTGCGCATTCGGCGCGTACGCGAGCTTCCCGGCGGCGTCCTGGACGCGCACACGAAGATCGTCACGGACCTTCGCGGTGCCGTTGAGCACACGGGACGCGGTCGCAGGTGACACCGCGGCGGCACGGGCGACGTCCTGCAACGTCACGTGCGTCGGTTCGGGCATCGGCGCTCCTGTGTTTGTTTGTCCTCGCTCCGCTCGGACGGGTCCGGCCGCCGGAAGCCGGTCGTTGCCACCCCGCCCCACGCGACCGACATCTTTCGCTGTGCTTGCTTACCAGCATGGTTGGGGCGATGTCGGGCGTGTTGCGTGGCGTCAACGATCGGCGCGGCCGAACGGTGTTGTTTGTCGTCGCTTCGCTTGGGCTGGTTCGGCTGCTGGGAGCTGGTCGTTGCCACCTCGCCTCACGCGACCGTCATCTTTCGCTGTGCTTGCTTACCAGCATGGTTGGGGTGATGTCGGGCGTGTTGCGTGGCGTCAACGATCGGCGCGGCCGAACGGTGTTGTTTGTCGTCGCTTCGCTTGGGCTGGTTCGGCTGCTGGGAGCTGGTCGTTGCCACCTCGCCTCACGCGACCGTCATCTTTCGCTGTGCTTGCTTACCAGCATGGTTGGGGTGATGTCGGGCGTGTTGCGTGGCGTCAACGATCGGCGCGGCCGAACGGTGTTGTTTGTCGTCGCTTCGCTTGGGCTGGTTCGGCCGCTGGGAGCTGGTCGTTGCCACCTCGCCTCACGCGACCGACATCTTTCGCTGTGCTTGCTTACCAGCATGGTTGGGGCGATGTCGGGCGTGTTGCGTGGCGTCGGCGACCAGCGCGCCGAAGGGGCGTGGGTGAGGCGGGCACTTCTTGACCTGTCGAGCCGGGCGTGTCTACTCTAGCGCAGAAAGCGCTTTCTGAAAGCGCTTTCTGAACTACCCGACATGCGGTATGAGCAGCGAGTAAGCGCTTTCAATCTTGCGGGTCCCGGTGCGGGAAGGCGGCGAGAAACATGGCGGTACAGAGCGCGCGGGAGGCGCCGGTCGGGGTGGCCGAGCGCGCCCGCCCCGGCACGGCTGAGCAAGCGCTCCGCGTCCTGCGCAGCGCGTGGCGCCCGGCCGCGTTGCTGGCGTTGCTGTTCGTCGCGTGGTGGGTGGTCACCGCGACGGGACTGGTCCAGTCGTACCTGGTCGCCTCACCGGCCGACACCTTCGCCGTCATCGCGGACAAGTTCGACTACTTCTGGCAGAACACACTCGTCACGCTGTGGGAGACGCTGGCGGGGTTCGTGCTGGCGATCGTCGTCGGCGTGCTCGCCGCCGTGCTGATGGTCTACTCGCCGACGATCGAACGCACGCTGTACCCGTTGCTGTTGTTCGCCCAGGTGATCCCGAAGATCGCGGTGGCGCCGCTGTTCGTGGTGTGGCTCGGTTTCGGCATCGAACCCAAGATCCTCGTCGCGCTGCTGATGGCGTTCTTCCCCGTGGTCATCTCGATGGTCACCGGGCTGAAGTCGATCGACCCCGAGATGCTGCAGCTGTCGGCGACCATGGGCGCCGGTCCGCTGAAGACGTTCTACAAGATCAGGCTGCCCGCGTCGCTGCCGCATCTGTTCTCCGGCTTGAAGATCGGCGTGACGCTCGCGGTCACCGGAGCGGTGGTCGGCGAGTTCGTCGGCGCCAACGAGGGCCTCGGCTACGTGATCCAGCAGGCGAACGGCAACTTCGACACCCCCGTGCTGTTCGCCGGTCTCGTGGTCATCTCGCTGCTGGGCATCGTGTTGTTCGCACTCGTCGAACTGCTCGAGTACTTCGTGCTCCCGTGGCACGCCAGCCGACGCGCCGACGCCGCCACCACCAGCATGTGACAAGGGAGTCCCGATGAGGTTGCGCACCCTGCTCACCGCCGCTTCAGTGCCAGTGCTGGCATTGGCCGCCGCCTGCGGCGGTTCGGAGCAGCAGAAGACCACCAACGCCGAGGGCAAGCAGCTCGACAAAGCGACCCTCATGCTCAACTGGTACCCGTACGGGGAACACGCGCCGTTCTACTACGGCAAGGCGCAGAAGATCTTCGAGAAGCACGGCATCGACCTGACCATCCAGCCGGGCCAGGGCTCGCAGAAGACCATCCAGGCCACCGCGGCCGGCCAGACCGACTTCGGCTGGGCCGACACCCCCGCGTTGCTGGCCGGTGTCGGGCAGGGCATGCAGGTCAAGAGCGTGGGCGTGTTCCTGCAGACCACGCCGTCGGCCGTGCAGTTCTTCAGCGACAAGAACATCGCGTCGCCCGCGGACCTGAAGGGCAAGACCATCGCGAGCACCGCCGGTGACGCGCTGAGCAAGACCTTCCCGGCGTTCCTCAAGGTCAACGGGCTGGCCGACACGGACGTGAAGCTGCAGAACCTGGACGCGGCGGGCAAGATGGCCGCCGTGCTGTCCGGCCAGACGGACGCGCTGCTCGGCTTCGCCACCGACCAGGGCCCGACGATCCAGGAGAAGGGCCGCAAGAAGGTCTCGTACCTGAAGTTCGCCGACCACGGGTTGAACTTCTTCGCCAACGGCCTGCTCACGTCGCAGAAGAACCTGTCCGAGAAGAAGGACCTGGTCACGCGGATGGTCGCGGCGACAAGCGAGGCGTGGACCGCCGCGCAGGCCGACGCGGGTGCCGCCGTGCAGTCGATGAAGGGTGCCTCGCAGCAGTTGCCGTCCGAGACGGTGCTCGCCGAGCAGTTCAGCGAGACCACCAAGCTGTTGCACACCGACGCGACGACGGGCAAGGCGCCGGGGGTGAACGACGAGGCCGACTGGCGCAAGACGATCAAGGTCTTCGCCGAGGCAGGCGTGATCACCAAGGCCCAGGAGCCGTCGGCGTACTGGGACGTCAGCTTCGCCCCGAAGGGATGAGGATGCCCGCCAGCAGCCCGGCAGCACAGGCACCGGTACAGATGGACACCTGCGTCGAGATCGAGGATGTGGCGGTCCGGTTCCGCACCAAGCGCAAGGACGTCACGGCACTGCACGACGTGTCGCTGAGCGTGGCCGCGGGCGAGTTCGTCGCCATCGTCGGCCCGTCCGGCTGTGGCAAGTCCACTTTGCTCAAACTGGTGTCCGGATTGCTGAAGCCGTCGAAGGGCAGGGTCAGGCTGCTCGGCGAGGACGTCGGCGGGCCGCGGCGCGACATCGGCTACGTCTTCCAGCGCGCCGCGTTGCTCGAATGGCGTTCGGCGCGCAAGAACATATTGCTGCAGGCCGAGATGCGGGGGATGCCGTCCGCCACTGCGCGGGAACGCGCGGACGAGCTGATCGCGATGACCGGGCTGACCGGCTTCGAAGACGCTTATCCGCACGAGCTTTCCGGTGGTATGCAACAGCGTGTGGCGCTGTGCCGTGCGCTGTTGCACCGCCCGCCGGTGCTGCTGATGGACGAGCCGTTCGGCGCGTTGGACGCGCTCACCCGCGAGAACATGAACATCGAACTGCGCCGGATATGGCGTGAGACAGGCACGACCATCCTCCTTGTCACCCACTCGATCCCCGAGGCTGTCTATCTCGCGGACCGGGTGGTGGTCATGTCGGCGCGTCCGGGCACCATCGACGAGCTGATCCCCGTCGACCTGCCGCTCGAACGCGACTACGGCAGGACCATGTCCGAGCCCGGGTTCGCGCGAGCGACCGGCCGGATCCGCGATCTGCTGGGCGCCGCCACCAGTGCTGATTGATCAAGTCGACTGAGCAACGCATCTGGAGGACCAATGAGGGTTCGTTCCGTGTTGGCTGTCGCGGCCGTTGTCGCTTCTGCGTCGACAGCCGTCGCGTTTCCGGCCAACGCCGGTCTGACGACATACTGCGAAGGGGAGGCCGGGGCGGTGAGCGTCCCGGGCGATCTGAGAGTGGGCGCGACCAAATCCTGCGTGTTGACGGATGTCACCGTGACCGGAAGCGTCACCGTTGAGGCGGGCGCCAGCCTGGTCGTCACCGGTGGCACCTTCAACGGCAATGTGACTGTCCTGGACGACGGCTTCTTCGACGCGCAGGCAACCACGCTCAAGGGGTCGCTGACGTCCACCGACGGCTTCGGCTTCTACCTCGCCGGTGGCGCCAAGGTCGGTGCCGTCAAGGTCTCGTCCGACAAGTTCCCTGACCGCGGCACGTACGCGTACCTCAACGGTGCCACTGTGGACGGTGACCTCACCGCAGGCGTCGGTGAGGTCTACGCGGAGGCCGTGAACTTCAACGGCAACGTCTCCGGAACGAACGTGGCCTATGTGGACCTGGTGAGTTCCGTCGTGGCCAAGGACATCACGGTGACCGGTGCCAAGCTCGGTGCTGTCGCGTGTGCCAGCGAGTTCTACGGAAACGCCAGCTACACCAACAACTCCAAGGCGGTGCAGATCGGCTCGAACGGCCCGGTCGTCGGTTGTGAGCAGGCCAGCTACTGGGCGGGCAACCTGACCGTCTCCGGCAACAAGGCCGATGTGCACGTCAGCAACAACATCGTCCGGGGCAACCTGTCCGGCGTGGACAACGACCCGGCGCCGACCGGCTCGAACAACCGTGTCCGTGGCACGGTATCCGGCCAGTTCGAGAACCTCGCACCCGAGGCGGCCCGTCGTGGTGCGGCCACCGTGCACGAGCGTTCGGCTGACGTCGACAGCCGCCGTGGCGTGGCGAAGGCTGCCGCGCACGCCGCCGGGCCCGCGGACCTGTAGGGACAGCCGTGAAACCCGCCGCACGCCTACGGGCGTTGTCCTGTGCTGTCCTGCTGCTGGCCGGCGCCTTCGGGCTGCCCGCGGCCGCGGCCGAGCCGCGGTACTCCGTCCTGGTCTTCTCCAAGACGACCAACTTCCGGCACGACTCGATCGCCGCCGGTGTCGCGGCGATCAAGAAACTCGGTGAGGAGAACAACTTCGCGGTGGAGGCGACCGAGGACTCGGCCGCCTTCACCGACACCAACCTCGCCAAGTACGCCACCGTCGTCTTCAACAACACCAACTCGACGCCGCAGACCGGCGATTTGCTCAACGCCGAACAGCGTGCCGCGTTCCAGCGATACATCCGCGCGGGCGGCGGCTTCACCGGTGTCCACGCCGCCACCGCGAGCGAACGGGACTGGGCCTGGTTCGAAGGCCTGGCCGGTGCGATCTTCGACTTCCACCCACCGGTCCAGCCCGGCCGGGTCAAGGTGCTCGACCACGCCCACCCGTCCACCGAGCACCTGCCCGACCTGTGGGAGCTGGAAGGGGAGGAGTGGTACAACTGGAAGGTCAACCCGACCGGCAAGGTGCACACGTTGGCGCAGGTGAAGCTGCGTGACGGGATCACCGGGCTGAACCAGGGCGTGGACCACCCGATCTCCTGGTGCCAGAACTACGACGGCGGCCGTTCCTGGTACACCACGATCGGCCACGGCATCCCGCGGTTCGCCGACCCCGTGTACCTCAAGCACCTGCTCGGCGGCATCGAATGGGCCGCGGGCGCCGAACCGGGTGACTGCTCGGCGACCAAGGACACCATGTTCCAGAAGGTGCCCCTGGTCACAGAGGGCCTCGCGGATCCGTTCGAACTGGCTGTGACGCCGGACCGGCGCGTGTTCTACATCCAGCGCACGGGCGCGCTCAAGATCCTGGACCAGCGCACCCTGAAGATCTCCACCGCGCTGGACTTCGCCTACACCCCGCAGATGACCAGCCAGTCCGACGGGTTGCTCGGCATCGCGCTGGACAACAACTTCGCCCAGAACAACTGGGTCTACCTGCTGTACTCCGACAAGGTCGAGAAGCGCCAGAACGTCTCCCGGTTCACCGTGGCCGGTGACAAGGTCGACATGGCGAGCGAGAAGCGCCTGCTGGAGGTCCCGACCTTCCGCGACGAGTTCAGGGCTAACTCGCACATGGGCGGTTCGATCCAGTTCGACAAGCACGGCAACCTGTACGTCGCCACCGGTGACAACACCGACCCGTTCAACTCCGACGGCTACACGCCGATCGACGAACGACCGGGCCGCCGCGCGCTGGACGCGCAAGGGACCGCGGGCAACACCAATGACTTCCGCGGCAAGATCCTGCGGATCACACCGCAGCCCAACGGCACGTACACCATCCCGCCGGGCAACCTGTTCCCGCCGGGGACCGCCGGGACCAGGCCCGAGATCTACGTGATGGGGATGCGCAACCCGTTCCGGATCACCCTCGACCCGATCACCGACGCGCTGATGGTCGCCGACTACGGCCCGGACGCCCGGTCGGCCAACCCGAACCGCGGTCCGGAAGGGACAGTCGAGTTCACCCGGATCACCAAGGCGTCCAACCAGGGCTGGCCGTACTGCGTCGGCAACAACACGCCGTTCAACGACTACGACTTCGCGACTGGCACGCCCGGTCCGAGGTTCGACTGCGGCAAGCTGGTCAACGACTCGCCGAACAACAGCGGGCTGCGTGACCTGCCGCCCGCCGCACCGGCGACGATCTGGTACGCCTACTCCGCATCCGCGGAGTTCCCCGAGCTCGGCACCGGCGGCGGTGGCCCGATGTCCGGCCCGGTCTACCAGTACAACGCGAACAACTCGCTGGTCACGAAGTTCCCTGAGTACTTCGACGGCAAGTGGTTCGGCTACGAGCTGACCCGCGGCTACTTCAAGGCCATCTCGTTCCAGCGCACCGACCAGGCGTTCGCCAACCCGCGTTTCCCCGCGGTGCAGGCGGGTGACCTGCAGTCGATCAACAAGGCGCTGCCGAACATGAGCTGGATCCAGGCGTTCTCGGCGCACTTCGGGCCGGACGGCTCGATGTACGTGATCGACTTCGGCTCCGGCAGCGGCACCGGCCGCGGCGGCACCAACGACGGGTCCGGCATCTACCGGATCGACTACGTGGCCAACGGCCGCAGGCCGACCGCGAAACTCAAGACCGATGTGGACTCCGGCAGGTATCCACTGACGGTGAAGTTCTCCAGCGCGGGATCGGCGGGCGGCGACGGTGAACCCATCGACTACTTCTGGGACTTCGACGGCAACGGCACGATCGACTCGACCGAGCCGAACCCGACGCACACGTACGCCAACCCCGGCCGGTTCGACGCCCGGTTGTCGGTCAAGAGCCGCAAGAACGGACTGGACGGCATCGCGGCGACGGTGATCACCGTCGGCAACACCAGGCCGGAGGTGACGGTCGTCTCGCCGGTCAACGGCGGCGGGTTCGACTGGGGCGACACGATTCCGTTCGAGGTCCGCGTGACCGACCGGGAGGACGGCCGGATCGACTGCACGAAGGTCGTCGTCCAGTCCCAGCTCGGGCACGACTCGCACCTGCACCCGATGGACAACGTGACCGGGTGCCGCGGCGAGATCAAGACCGACCAGGGATCCAGCCACGGACCGGGCCAGAACCTGTACGTGGCAGTCGCGGCGCAGTACACCGACGGCGGCGGACCGCGCGGTGTGCCGTCACTGACCGGCTCGGCGCACCTCGTGCTCGAACCCAAGCGCAAGGAAGCCGAGCACCACGAAGGCTTCGGCGGCGCGCAGGGCGGCCCGGTCGTCATCAGCAACGCCAACGCCTCGGCAGGCAAACGCCTCGGCGAGATCGAGCACGGCGACTGGGTCGCGTACGACCCGGTGAACCTGACCAGGGTCGACTCGGTCACGGTCGGTGCCGCGTCCGGTGGGCTCGGCGGCACGATCGAGTTCCGCGCCGGCTCACCGACCGGTCAGCTGCTCGGCTCGGTGAACATCCCGAACACGGGTGACTTCGGCAACCTGATCTCGCCGACGGTGCCGCTGAAGAACCCGGGGCGTACGGTCAAGTTGTACGCCGTCTTCACGAACCCCGCGTGGACACCGGCGTCGCCGGATCTGCTGTCGCTGGACTGGTTGCAGTTCAACGGTGAAGGCATGGCGAAGCCGGGCACCGCGACCGGGATCGTGATCACGCCGTCTGTCCGGAGTGGAGGGGCGCCGTTGAACGTCTCGTTCACGTCGGCGGTGAACCCGCCCGCCGGCCGGACGGTCACCGGCTACTCGTGGGACTTCGGCGACAACACAGCCGGCGGCAGCGGTCCGTCGGTCACGCACCAGTACGCCCGCAAGGGCGTCTACACCGCGCGACTGACCACAACGGACAACACCGGCGCGCACAGTTCGAACACCGTGCTCATCACTGTCAACTAGGGGTCGGCGATGACTACCTCACGACGTGGATTTCTCAGGGCCACCGCCTTGGGGACCACCGCCATCGCGGGTGGTCTGTGGGCCACGGATGCGGCGGCCGACCCGCCGCTGCATTCGGTCCCGCTCGACCACATCGGGATCCAGCTGTACACAGTCCGCAACATCATGGCCACCGATCCGCAGGGAACGCTCAACGCCCTGGGTGCCGTGGGTTACGCGACCGTCGGCGTGAGCGGCCTGTACGGCCACACGCCGGAGAGGTTCCGGGCCATGATGGACACCGCCGGTGTGCGCGCGGTGCTGACGCACACCAGCTGGGACGCGATGAACGCGGATGTCCAGCGGGAACTGGAGATCGCCAGGATCCTCGGCGTCCGGTACGTGGTCGTGCCGTCACTGCCGGGATCGCTGCGGACGGTGGCCGGGTACACCCACGCGGCCGCGAAGTTCCAGGAATGGGGCATCCGCTGCCGCGGCGCGGGGATGAAGTTCCTGTTCCACAACCACGACGTGGATTTCGCCAAGGTGGACGGGAAGGTGCTGTTCGACGTCCTCGCCGAGCGGACCGATGCCCGGTTCGTCAACTTCGAACTGGACCTGTACTGGATCATCAAGCCCGGGTACGACCCGGTGGCGTACTTCGAGCGCCACCCCGGCCGGTTCCCGGCGTTCCACGTCAAGGACATGGCGGCCAACGGGTCCTTCGAGGACCTCGGGTACGGCACGATCGACTTCCCGCGGATCTTCGCCCGGTATGCCCAGTCCGGGGTCCGCGAGTACGTCGTCGAGCACGACACGCCCCGTGACGCGCTGCTGACCGCCCGGCGCGGCCAGGAGTACCTGGCGACAGTCACCTTCTAGATGGCAAGGTTCCGGATCGTCGTCCTCGTGGGTGTTCTAGTGTTGCGGCATCCACGAGGACGAGGAGGCAGCGTGAAGATCACGACCCTGGACGGCACGGCCACCACGTTGGACGAGCTGACCGGTGGGAAGGTCGCACTGGTGGTGAACGTGGCCTCCCAGTGCGGGTTGACGCCGCAGTACACCGCGCTGGAGCACCTGCATGAGGAGTACGGCCCGCGTGGGTTCACCGTGATCGGTGTGCCGTGCAACCAGTTCGGCGGCCAGGAGCCGGGCACCGTGGAGGAGATCCAGACGTTCTGCTCGACCACGTACGGCGTGACTTTCCCGTTGACTGAGAAACTCGAGGTCAACGGATCGGGCAAGCACCCGCTGTACGCGGAGCTGACCGGGCACGCCGACGAGGACGGCCAGGCCGGGGACGTCCAGTGGAATTTCGAGAAGTTCCTGCTGTCGGCCAAGGGTGACGTGGTCGCCCGGTTCCGGCCCGCGGTCGAGCCCGGCGACGCGAAGGTCCGGTCGGCGATCGAGGCGCAGCTGCCCCGGTGATCCATTTCTCCCAGGCGCGGGTCTACTCCATCCCGATGCGCACCAGGTTCCGCGGGATCACTGTGCGCGAAGGTGTGCTGGTCGAAGGCCCGCTGGGCTGGGGCGAGTTCTGCCCGTTCCCCGAGTACGACGACGCCGAGGCGGCGTCGTGGCTGGCCACAGCGGTGGAACAGTGCACGGTGGGCTGGCCCGAGCCGGTGCGTGACCGGATTGCGGTGAACTGCACTGTTCCCGCTGTCGATCCGGTGAAGGCGCACGCGGTCGTGGCCGGTTCCGGTTGCCGGACAGCGAAAATCAAGGTCGCCGACCACCCCGGTTCGCTCGCCGGGGACGTCGCACGCGTCGAGGCGGTCCGGGATGCGTTGGGACCGGCGGGAAAGATCCGCGTGGACGCCAACGCGGGGTGGGACGTGGACACCGCGGTGACGCACATCCGCGCGCTGGACAAGGCCGCGGGCGGGCTGGAGTACGTCGAGCAGCCGTGCCCGGGTATCGAGGAGCTGGCCTCGGTGCGCCGCAGGGTGAACGTGCCGATCGCGGCGGACGAGTCGATCCGGCGCGCCGAGGACCCGCTGGCGGTCGCGGTCGCGGGTGCCGCGGACATCGCGGTGATCAAGTGCACTCCGTTGGGCGGTGTCCGGCGGGCGCTGCGGGTCGCGGAGGCGGCTGGGCTGCCGTGCGTCGTCTCGTCGGCGCTGGAGACCAGCGTCGGCCTGGCCGCGCAGGTCGCGCTGGCCGCCGCGTTGCCGTCGCTGGACCACGCGTGCGGACTGGGCACGTTGTCGTTGCTGACAGGCGATGTCGTGGACGACTCACTCGTCCCGGTCGACGGGTTCATCGACGTCCGGGCCCCCGGGCCGCCCGTCACGGGCCGGTTCGACGAGACCGATCCCGAGCGGGTGGCGTGGTGGCTGGCCAGGCTCGACCGGGTGGCCCGGTTCATGATCGCCTGATCGGGGCGGGCGCAGTCGGCCGATTGGCGGTACCGTCCTTGCGACCGTAAGGAGGAAGCCGTGACCAAGGTGAGCGTTTCCGCCTCGATGCCAGTCAAACCGGCCAAGGCGTGGGCGACCGCGTCGGACCTGTCCCGGTTCGGTGAGTGGCTCGCGTTGCACGAGGGCTGGCGAGGCGATGTGCCCAGTGAGATCAAGACGGGCACGGTGCTGACGTCGGTGGTGTCGGTGAAGGGCCTGCGCAACCGCATCACCTGGTCTGTCACCTCCTACGACCCGCCCAACGGCATCACGCTCTCCGGTGAGGGCAAGGCGGGTGTGAGGGCGTCGCTGCAGCTGAAGCTGCGACCGGACGGTGACGGCGCGACGGGCGAGCTGGATGTGGAGTTCACCGGGCCGGGGATGTTCGGCCCGATCTCCGCCGCTGTGGGCCGGACGCTCAAGGGCGACTTGCACAAGTCACTGGAGAAGCTGGCCCAGCTGGTCGACTAGAACGCGTCGCGGGATTGTCGCGGGTGCCCGGGCTTCGGGTACCCGCGCCGTCCTGTGCGGCCGGAATGTGCTGACAGCGGCGCGATCGACCTGTGTGGAACGTCGAGTTCGGATCACGCCACCTGGTCGGGCTGGGGCTGCTGCGGGACTTCGGCGGGCGCGGTCGTCGTCGCCGACCGGCGGATCACCAGGAGCAGCCCGGCCGCGCCGATGAGGGCGCCCGCACCGGAGACGATCAGTCCGGCCGGGTTGCCGAAGCCGGTGAGCGTGTCGCCGATGAGCACGGCGGCGGTCGTGCCCGGCAGGCTGCCGAGCACGGTGCCGGCCAGGAACGGCAGCAGCCGCACGGACGACACCCCGCAGCAGTAGTTCATCGGGGTGAACGGCACGAGCGGGATCATCCGCAGTGACGCCACCGCCAGCCACCCGCCGCCGGTGAGCTTCTCGTCGACGGTCCGGACAACGGCCTTGTCCAAGTGGCGAGCCACCAACCCGCGACCGGCCCACCGCGCGAGGGCGAAACCGAGGATCGAGCTCAGCGCGGTCGCGGACATCGCGACGAGCACACCGAGGAGCGGTCCGAGCAACAAGCCCGACGCGAGTGAGAACACCGTGCGCGGGATGGGCACGATCGTGGCGACGACGTACGTCACGAACATCAACAGCGGGGCGGCGGCGCCCGCGCCGAGCGCCCATGCGCGCACGTCGCCCGGGCCCGGTACGGGCAGCACGAACGCGGCGGCTATCAACACCGCGAGCAGACCGACGGCCAGCGCGGTACGAACTCGCGGCATGCCTCCAGTCTAGATGTGCCGCCGCGACCGTCTCAGTTGCCCGAAGGCTGATCGAGTAAACCTCTTATGTTCACGTTTCCAGGAAATGAGATTAAGCGCCTGTTCGGCGGATTGTCACGCACTGTGGCGGTATAGGTCGAAGTTATCGGTAACGAACCGTAGATCAGTGCGATGCGGTGACGCCGAGTGTTGATCAAGGTCGCCGTAACCGGTGCTTGCTCGTTCTAAACGCCCCCAGTCGTGGCATTTTCGGTGATGTGACTGCTGCGTAGCGTCCGCTCCCATAACTGCTTTCGGTTTCAATCACTAGTTTCAAAAGGGACGACACCACTAATGGCGGTATAGCCGATGTTGTTGACAGAGGCACAGTGGGTATGCGTTGGGAGTCGTCGAACGGAGTTTGCTGGAATGCGCGTTCTGGCAACGGGGAAACCGTTCGGGTCCGTGGGAGTTGACGAGAGGGATATCGGTGTTATCCGCATCGGAGGATGGCGGGGGATTAGTGGGAGTCGCGGGCGGCGTTGATTCGGCCGAACTTTCCGCGGTGGTAGCCGCGCCTGCGGGCGCGCGTGGGGTCCAGGGGGCACAGTTCGCGTTGCTGCGCGACGGGCAGACGGTCGCTGTGTCCGTCGGTGAGGCCGAGCACGGCACCGGGCGTCGCGTGACGGCGGACCTGGCCTTCCCGATCGGATCGATCGGCAAGGTGTTCACCGCGGCCGTCACCATGGTCCTGGCCGCGGACGGTGACATCGAGCTGGACGACCCGGTCGGCGAGTACGTGCCGGAGGCCGCGGGCAGGCCGATCGCCGCGGTGACGCCGCGGCAGCTGCTCAGCCACACCGGCGGGCTGGAATCCGGCCCGGACGGCGGGTCGTCGATGCGCGGCCTGGTCGAGCGGACCGGCCTGATCCAGCCGCCCGGCCGCGACTTCTCGTACTCGAACGCCGGCTTCGTGCTGCTCGGCAGGCTGGCCGAGACCGTGACGGGGATGTCGTGGTTCACCTGCGTCGAGTCCATCCTGCTGCGGCCGCTCGGCATCGCGCCCGCGTTCGTGGTCGGGCCGCGCACGGCGAGGGCCGTCGCGACCGGGCACGCGGGCCGCGGCAGGCCGGTCACGCAGAACATCACGCTCGCCGAAGCACCTGCCGGTGCTGTCGCCGGGAGCGCTTCCGACCTGGTCAAGATCGGCCGCATGCTACTCGACGGCGGTGACATCATGCCGCGCGAGCACGCCCTGATGATGCGCGAGCCGGTCGCCGACGCCTTCGGTCTCGCCGACGCGTGGGGCCTCGGTCTCGCCGTGTTCGGCTCGTGGGTGGGCCACGACGGCACGGGCGACGGCACGTGGTGCCAGCTCAGGATCGACCCGGACAGCGGCACCGTCGCGGCGATGACGTGCAATTCCAGTGCCGGCGCGGGGTTGTGGGACGACGTCGTGGACGAGCTGGGCCGCCGGGGTTTGCCCATCCCGAGCGGCTCGCTGACAGCCGTGCCCGACGTCGTCCTGCCACCGCCCGACGGCTGGGCGGGCAGCTACTGGAACGGTGATACCGAATACTCGCTCGCCGATGACCTGGTCTTCGCCGTGGACGGCGAACCGCAGGCGATGATCACTTTTCACGAAGGTTTGACATTCTCGCTACGGGATAACCAATCGGGTCAGCAGCTGTACGCGGGCCGGTGCCTGGTATCGCCGGAAACCGGGAAAATCGACCGCATTCACGTCAACGGCAGGCTCGCGCTGGCCCGCCGGTAATAGATCGCAGACACCGCCGTCGTTCATTGCCCGAACGGGTGGCTGTGGTCATTGAACACACCTGAAAGGTGCCCTGGTCATGTTGTCGAACAATGCTGTCCTTGGTATGGGCGAACGAGTCCGGATTCCGCCGCTGACATTGTCGAAAATGTTCGAGCGGCAGGTCGGGCGCACGCCCGGCTTACCGGCGATCCGGCACGACGACGCGGTGATCAGATACGCCGAACTGGACGAACGGGCGAACCGCCTGGCCCATCTGCTCGTCGCCCGCGGTGCGGGCCCGGAGCGCGTCGTCGCGCTGCTGATGCCCCGGTCAGCCGACATCGTCGTCGCTCAGCTGGCGGTGCTGAAGGCGGGTGCCGCCTTCCTGCCGGTCGACCCGGACTACCCGGCCGAGCGCATCGAGATGATGCTCGCCGACGCCGCTCCCGTGCTCACGCTCACCCGCGCTGACCTGCGCGATCCCGCGATCGACGAGATGCCGTCCTGGTCACCGCGGGTGGCGTCGAGCGTGGACCACCCCGCGTACGTCATCTACACGTCCGGGTCGACGGGCCGCCCGAAAGGTGTCGTGGTCACCCACCGCGGGCTGGCCAGTTTCTCCGCGGCGGAGATCGACCGTTTCTCCGTCAAACCGGGGGACCGCGTGCTGCAGTTCTCCTCGCCGAGCTTCGACGCCTCCGTGCTGGAGCTGTGCATGTCACTGCCCGCAGGTGCGGCGTTGGTCGTCCCGCCGCCCGGCCCGCTGCTGGGGGATCGACTTGCCGAAGTACTCGGCCGTTCGCGCATCACCCACGCCTTGATCCCGCCGGTCGCGCTGGCGACCGTGCCGTCGTCCATCGCCGCCGCGTTGCCGGACTTCCGCTGCCTGATCGTGGGCGGCGACGCGTGTGACGCCGAGCTCGTGCGTCACTGGGCGCCTGGACGCCAGATGATCAACGCGTACGGCCCGACCGAGTGCACCGTGGTGGCGACCTGGAGTGCCCCGCTTGTGCCGAGCGATTCGCCTCCGCCCATCGGCAGCGCCATCTGGAACACCACGACACACGTGCTCGACGAGGCACTGCGCCCGGCACAGACCGGGGAGCTCTACGTCTCCGGTGCCGGCCTGGCCCGTGGCTACCTCAACCGGCCGGGGCTGACGGCGACGCGGTTCGTGGCCGATCCCTTCGGCCCGCCCGGCAGCCGGATGTACCGCACCGGTGACGTGGTGCGCTGGACCGCCTCGGGTGAGCTGGAGTTCGTCGGCCGGGCCGACCACCAGGTCAAGATCCGCGGCTACCGGATCGAACCCGGCGAGATCGAGGCGGTGCTGCGCGGCCATCCGGAGGTGGACGGCGCCGTCGTGATCGCCCGCGTCGACCAGGGCCTCAAACGGCTGGTCGCGTACGTGACCTCGGCAGGGGAACCGGACCTGCGCGACTGGGTCGCGGACGTGCTGCCCGACTACATGGTCCCGGCGGCGTTCGTCGTGTTGCGCGAATTCCCGTTGAGCCCCAACGGCAAGCTGGATCGTTCGGCGTTGCCCGCGCCGGTCGTGGAGGCCGGTCCGTCGTACGTCGAGCCGCGTACCGAGGTCGAACGCACGCTGGCTCGCATCTGGGCTGACGTCCTGGGTGTCGACCGGGTCGGCATCGAGGACGACTTCGGTTTCCTCGGTGGCGACTCGATCCTCGGCAACCGGGTGCTCGCCCTGATCCGCACCGAACTCGGTGTCGACCTGCCCGCCCACGCGGTGTTCGACGCCAGGACCATCGCGAGCCTCGCCGCGCTCGTGCCGGACGCGGCCACCGCCACGCCGATCCAACGGGCCGAGCGCGGCCACGTGTATCCGCTTTCCCCTGCCCAGCAGCGGCTTTGGGTGCAGGACGAGCTGATCGGGGCAGGCAACAACACGGCGATCGGCGTCCGGATCACCGGCCAGGTCGACGTCGGCAAGCTGCGCTCGGCGCTCGCGGCGCTGGTGGACCGGCACGAGATCCTGCGCACGACGTTCGGCGTCGTGCACGGCGAACCGGTCCAGGTGATCGGTGCGGACAGTGAGATCCCGCTGTACGTCAGCGATTCGTCCACCTGTGTCGCGGCTGAGCTCGCGCGCCCGTTCGACCTGCGCCGCGGACCGCTGTCCCGGGCCGTGCTGATCCGCCTCGGCGCGGACGACCACGTGTTCGTCCTGTGCCAGCACCACATCATCACCGACGGCTGGTCGGTCGACGTGCTGCTCGACGAGCTGTGGTCGGTGTACGCCGGCGCGGCCGAACTGCCGTCGCTGCCGGTCCAGTACGCGGACTTCGCGGTCTGGCAGCGCAACCGGGACGTCAGCGGGCAACTCGCCTACTGGCAGCGGAAACTGGCCGGGATGCGGCCGTTGCGGCTGCCCGCCGACCACGCCCGCACCGGGCGGCCTGGGCCTTCCGGTGCGGTGCACCGCAGCAGGCTGGACGCGGACCTCGTGCGGCGCCTGGCACGGATGGGCCAGGCGCACGGCGCGACCCTGTTCACGACGTTGGCCGCCGCGGTGAACGTGCTGCTGTCCGGCTGGACAGGTGAGCGTGACGTCGCCATCGGCAGCGTCAGCTCCGGCCGCAACCGTTCCGAACTGGACGGTGTGGCGGGCTTCTTCGTCAACACGCTGGTCCTGCGGTCCGATGTGGATCCCGGGCTGCGGTTCGCCGACTTCGTCGGGCAGGTCCGCGCGACCGTGCTGGCGGCGTTCGCCAACGAGGACGTCCCGTTCGAACAGCTGGAGACCGACCGGCTGCACGCGGTCGTGGTGCTGCACAACGAGATCGTCCGGCCACGCGAGGTCGCGGGCCTGCGCGTGAAACCGTACGACCTGCCGAGGCCGCACGCGCGGTTCGACCTGGTCATCGAGTTCTGGCCACGTGGCGACGAGCTGCTCGTGGTCCTCGAGTACGACAAGGACCTGTTCGAGCCGAGCACGATGGAACGCCTGTCGAGCAGGCTGCACGAACTGCTGGACGCGGTCGTCACGGACCCGGACCGGTTCGTCGGCGAACTCGGCCCGCACCCGGCCGTCGTCCCGCAGCAGGTCGCGCCCGTGCCGAGCGGCTACGTCGCCGCGCGCACCCCGGCCGAGGAGAAGCTCGTCAAGATCTTCGCCGACGTGCTCGGCGTGCCGAAGGTTGGCGTCCGTGACAACTTCTTCGAGCTCGGCGGCGACTCGATCCTGGCGATCCGCGTGGTGGCCAAGGCCAAGCAGGCCGGGATGACGGTGACCGCGAAGGACATCTTCGACCGCCAGACCGTTGCCGCACTGGCCACTGTGGCCACCGAGACCGTGACCGTCGTCGACCAGGGGCCGGTCGTCGGCGAAGCGCCGTTGACGCCGATCCAGCGGTGGTTCTTCGACAACCACCCGGTCGACCCCGAACACTTCAACCAGTCCCTGGTGGTCGAGCTGGTGGACGGCTACGACCCCGAGGCGTTGGAGCAGGCCGCCAAGGCGCTGATCGAGCACCACGACGCGCTTCGGATGCGGTTCGAGACGTCCGACGGGCACCGAGTCCAGCGCGTCGCCCCGGTGCAGGAACGCATCCTCGTCGGCGAAGGCATCGATCTCGCCGACGGTCCGATGATCAAGGCGATCCTGATCGACCGGACGACCGTGCTGATCGCCGTGCACCACCTCGTCGTCGACGGCGTGTCGTGGCGCATCCTCCTCGAAGACCTCAACACCGCCTACCAGCAGGTGGTCCGCGGCGAACCGGTCGACCTCGGCGCCAAGACGACGTCCTTCCTGGACTGGTCGAGGATGTTGGCGGAGCACGACTTCAGCGCGGACGCCGCCTACTGGGCCGCGGTCGGCGACCCCGGGCCGGTACCGGTGGACAAGGACGGGCCGAACACGGTCGCGAGCACCCGGACGGTCACGACCAGGCTCACCGAACGCGAAACCGACGCGCTGCTGCGCGACCTGCCGAAGCGGTACCACTCGCGGGCCAACGACGTGCTGCTCAGCGCGGTCGGCCGGGTGCTCGGCCGGTGGACCGGCCGCGACGACGTGCTGGTCGACCTGGAAGGGCACGGCCGGGAGGAGTTCGGCGGCGCCGACCTGTCCAGGACCGTCGGCTGGTTCACCACGATGTTCCCGGTCGCTCTGCACGTCCCGGACACGGCGTGGGGCAGCACCCTCAAGTCGGTCAAGGAACAGCTGAGGGCGGTGCCGCGCAACGGTTTGTCCTACGGCGTGCTCGGCTCCGGGCCTCGGCCGCAAGTGAGCTTCAACTACCTCGGCAGGCTGGACTGGCCGGAAGGCGAGCTGTACCGGGGGATCGGCGGTCTCGACCTCGACGCCAGCCCGGCGCACCACCGGTTCCACCTGATCGACCTGGTCGGCAAGGTCGAACGCGGCTGTCTCGAGCTCACGTGGTTCTACTCGTCGAACGTGCACACCGCCGCGACGATCGAGAACCTGTCGGACGAGCTGGCGACGGCGCTGCGGCAGATCGTGCGGGAACCCGGCGGCGGCCGGACACCGTCGGACTTCCCGCTCGCCACGCTGACCCAGGAGCAGATCGACCGGATCGGGCCCGCCGCGTCGGACATCTACCCGCTGACCCCGATGCAGGCCGGGATGGTCTTCCACGACCTGTCCGAACCCGACGAGGGAACGTACTTCCAGCAGACCACGTTCGTGCTCGGCGGCGTGGACAACGTGATGCGCCTGGCCAAGGCGTGGCAGCACATCGTCGCCAGGACGCCGGTGCTGCGCAGTGCGATCGTGTGGCAGGGCGTCGAGGAGCCGGTCCAGGTCGTCCGCGACGACGTGACGCTGCCGGTCACCGTGCTCGACTGGTCGCGGTACTCCGAGGCACGCGCGGAACGAGCGCTGCGGAGTCTGCTGGCCAAGGACCGTGCCGAGGGCATCGACCTGAGCAAGGCGCCGCTGATGCGGATCGCGCTGGCGCGGCTGCCCGGTGACGAGGTCCGCGTGCTGTGGACCTTCCACCACGTCCTGCTCGACGGGTGGAGCATCTTCCAGGTCCTCAACGACGTCTTCGCCCGCTACACCGGCGCGGAAGTACCCGACCGGCCGCCGTTCCGCGACTACGTCGAATGGCTTCGCGGGCGGGACGACGGCCCGGCGGAGGAATACTGGCGCCGCGTGCTCGGTGACTTCACCGCTCCGACGCCACTGCCGTACGACCGCGTGTCCTCCCGTGCACCGCGTTCCGCGGCCCAGGTCCCGCTCGAACTCGACGAACAAGCCTCGGCACGGCTGTACGAGTTCGCCAAACAGCACCGGCTCACGCTGAACACCGTCATCCAGGGCGTGTGGGCGTTGCTGCTGTCCCGGTACAGCGGCCAGCGTGACGTGTGCTTCGGCGCGACCGTGTCCGGCCGCCCGGCGGACCTGCCCGACGGCATCACCGGAATCCTCATCAACACGTTGCCCGTGCGGTCCGATGTGGACTCGTCCGCGACCGTCGCGGACTGGCTGCGGGCACTGCAGCAACAGCAGACCGAGGCGCGGCAGCACGAGTACCTGCCGTTGTCGCGCCTGCAGGCCTGCAGCGGTGTGTCCGGTGGTGTGGAGCTGTTCGACAGCATCCTGGTTTTCGAGAACTACCCCGCGGACTCGCTGCACGGCCTGCGGATCACGGACATGACCGCGATCGAGGCGACCAACTACTCGCTCAGCGCGACGATCTACCCGGGCAGGCGCCTGAAGATCGTGCTCGGGTTCGAACGCGACCGCTTCGACGAGAACACCGTCGACCGGATCAGCGAACACCTCGGTGTCCTGCTGGCGGACCTGGTCGCGGACCCGGCACGCAGCCTGGGGGACCTGTCGATCCTCACCGCGACCGAACGCGGCCAGATCGAGTCGTGGAACGAGACCGGCGACGAGGTCCCGGACATCACGCTGACCGAGATGTTCCAGCACCAGGCCGCGCGGACCCCCGACGCGGTGGCCGTACGGCATTGCGGCGGGAACGTCACCTACGCCGAGCTGAACGCACGCGCCAACCGGTTGGCACGCCGGCTGATCGCGCAGGGCGTCGGTCCGGAGAAGACAGTCGCGCTGTCGTTGCCGCGCACACCGGACATGGTCGTCGCGGCACTGGCGGTCCTCAAAGCAGGCGGTGGGTACGTGCCGGTCGACCCCGCGTACCCGCCCGACCGCAAGCAAATGATCCTCGCTGACGTGGAACCCATCTGTGTGCTGACGGAGGTGATCGAAGACACCGCGCTGCCGTGCGACAACGTGACCGACGAGGAGCGGATCGAGCCACACCGACCCGACCACCTCGCGTACGTGATCCATACGTCAGGATCGACCGGACGTCCCAAAGGCGTCATGGTGTCGCACCGCAGCGCGGTCAACCTGATGCACTGGGCCGCGGCCAACGTCGGCGACATGTCCCACGTCCTGGCGTCGACCTCGTTGAACTTCGACGTGTCGGTGTTCGAGATCTTCGCGCCGCTGATGTCCGGCGGCAGCATCGAACTGGTCCAGGACCTGCTGGTACTGGCCGAACGTCCCTGGCAGGGCAGCCTGGCCAGCGGTGTCCCGTCGGTGTTCGCCAACCTGCTGGACGGGCCGGGCCTGCGTGTCGAGGCGGAAACTCTCGTCCTCGCCGGTGAGGCGTTGCCGCAAAGGGTGTTCAGCGCGCTGCGGGAAGCGGTCCCGGGGGCGCAGATCGTCAACGCCTACGGCCCCACAGAGGCCACTGTGTACGCGACCGCCTGGTATTCCGGCGGTGCCGAGATGCCGACCATCGGCCGCCCGGTGTCCAACGCCCGCGCCTATGTCCTGGACGGCAGTCTGCGGCCGATGCCTGTCGGTGCCGCTGGTGAGCTGTACATCGGCGGCGCGGGTGTGGCACGCGGTTACCTCGGCCAGCCCGGGCTGACCGCGAACCGGTTCCTGCCCGACCCGTACGGCTCGGACGGCGCCCGGATGTACCAGACCGGTGACGTCGTGCGCAGGCGCCCGGACGGGACGATCGAGTACCTCGGCCGGTCCGACCACCAGGTCAAGGTCCGCGGTTTCCGGATCGAACCCGGCGAGATCGAGACCGTCCTGACCGAGCACCCGAGTGTCTCGTCCGCTGTCGTGGTGGCGCGGTCCGACCAGGGCCGCAAACAGCTCGTGGCGTACGTCGTGCCCGCGAACGGCCAGGTGGACGTGGACGGGCTCCGGGCGTCGGCAGCGGCCACCCTGCCGGATCACATGGTCCCGGCGGCGTTCGTCGTCATCGGCCAGTTGCCGTTGAACAGCAACGGGAAGCTCGACCGCAACGCCCTGCCCGCGCCCGACTGGAGCCAGACCGCGCGAGCCGACCACGTGGCCCCGCGCACCGACACGGAAAGTGTCGTCGCGGAGATCTGGTCCGCGGTGCTCGGCGTCGACCGGATCGGCGTCGGCGACAACTTCTTCGACCTCGGTGGTGACTCCATTCAGAGCGTATTGATCTCCGCACGGACCAACGCGGCATTCGACGTGTCGCTGACACCACGGGACGTCATGACCGCGCAGACCGTGCAGGCACTCGCCGAAACGGTCGAGGAACACATCCTGCGTGAGCTCGAGCGCATCGCCGCGGGTGGTGAGTGAGCCATGGCGTCACGAGCGGACCGGATCTCCGCGCTGCCCGAACACCTGCGGGAAGCGCTGCGCAAGAGGCTGGCGGGCCAGGCAACGTCGGACACCATTCCCCGCGCGGACCGCGACGGCCCGCTGCCGTTGTCGTTCTCCCAGCGGAGGCTGTGGTTCCTCAGCGAGTTCCAGCCGGACGAGACCGAGTACAACAGTGCGTTCGCGCTGCGCCTGACCGGCCAGTTGGACGCCGGTGCGATGGCAGCCGCCCTCCAGGAGCTGTCGCGACGGCACGAGTCCATGCGGACGACGTTCGACGAGGTCGACGGCGAGGGTGTGCAGATCGTGCACCCGGCCGTCGACCTCCCCCTCCCCGTCGTCGACTGCGCCGCGGGTGACGTGGACGACGTGCTCCGCGCCGAGTTCGGCAGGCCGTTCGACATCCGCCGGGGACCGTTGTTCCGCGCGGTGCTCGTCCGGTTGTCCGATCAGGAGCACATCCTGCTGCTCAGTTCGCACCACATCGTCGTGGACGGCTGGTCGATGGGCGTGCTCGCCGACGAGCTGAGCGTCCTCTACGCCGGTGGCAAGCTGCCGGAGATCTCGTTGCAGTACGCGGACTTCGCCGTCTGGCAACGAGAGCAGGACCTCGCGTCGCATCTGGACTACTGGCGCCAGCACCTCGACGCGATCACGCCACTTGAACTGCCGACCGACCGCGCCCGGCCTGCGGTGCGCACGTCCGCCGGTACGACACACGAGTTCACCATCCCGGCCACGCTCACCGCCAGGCTGGCCGACCTGGCCAGGGCCAGCGACACAACGCTGTTCTCGGCTCTGCTCGCCGGATGCCAGGCGCTGTTCGCCAGGTACGCCGGGCAGGACGACATCGCGCTCGGCACGGTCACGTCCGGCCGTGGCCGCACGGAACTGGAACGTCTGGTCGGCTTCTTCGTCAACACCGTCGTTGTCCGGTCTACAGTGGACTCGTCGCGGAGTTTCGCGTCGTTGCTGGCGGGCACGCGTGACACGGTTCTCGACGCGTTCGCGCACGACGCGGTGCCGTTCGACCAGCTCGTGCACGCCGAGCGGGACCTCAGCCGCAACCCGCTGTTCGACGTGATGGTGCTGTTGCAGAACGCCGACAGGCCGCTGCCGGTGTTCCCGGGGCTGCGGGTGGAGGAGGTCAGCCTGCCGCGGTGGGCGTCGAACTTCGACATCACCGTGGAGTTCCGTGAGCGCGGCGGCCGGGTCGACGGCGTACTCGAATACAACACGGACCTGTTCGAGGCGAACACGATCCAACGGATGGCCGAGCACCTGGTTGCCCTGCTCGACGCCGCGACAGCCACGCCCGAGGCGCCGGTCGGCGACCTGGTGCTGGGTGAGGTTCCGGACGGGCACGGCGCGTCCGTCGCCGTCCCGGATCTGACGTATCGCGCGCTGTTCGAGTCACAGGTGTCGAAGACGCCGGACAAACGGGCGTTGGTCTTCCAGGACCGCGAATACACGTACGCCGAGCTGGATTCGTGGGCCGATCGCATCGCGCACTGGCTGATCTCGCAGGGCGCCGGGCCGGAAAGCATCGTGGCGCTGGCATTGCCGCGGACCGCCGAGATGATCGCCGCGATCGTGGCCGTGTTCAAGACGGGCGCGGTGTACCTGCCGATCGACCCGAAGCAGCCGGCCGACCGGATTCAGGAGATCGTCGAGGACGCGCGGCCGGTCGTCGTGGTGACCGCACTCCCGGACCTGTCCGGCCAGCCGGGCACCGGCCCGGTCAACCCGCTCAGGGCGGACCACGCCGCGTACGTGATCTACACGTCGGGCTCGACCGGCAAGCCGAAGGGTGTCGTCGTCGAACACCGGCAGCTGGTCAACCTGGTGTTCAACCACCGCGCGGAGTTCCCGGCGGACATGCGGGTCGCGTTGACCGCGGTGTTCTCGTTCGACACGTCGCTGGAAGGCCTGGTGTTCCTGGCCGACGGGCACGAGCTGCACCTGATCGACGAATCGGTGCGGCTCGATCCCGAGGCGCTCGTGGACTACGTGGCCACGCGGCGGATCGACTTCATGGACCTGACACCGTCGTTCCTGCAGCAGCTGATCCCGGCCGGGTTGCTGGACCACGCCCGGATCCTGATGCTGGGCGGGGAGGCACTCGGCGAATCGCTCTGGCGCCAGCTCGCCAAGTCGGACGTGCGGGCCCACAACTTCTACGGCCCGACCGAATGCACGGTCGACGCATTGTCGTGCGAGGTGACGGGAGACCGGCCGGTCATCGGCCGGCCGCTGCGGAACCTGCGCGCGTACGTGCTCGACGACCGGATGCGCCCGCAACCTGTTGGTGTGCCGGGGGAGTTGTACCTGGCAGGCGCGCAGGTCGCGCGTGGCTATCTCAACCGGCCGGGGCTGACTGCCGACCGGTTCGTGGCGAGTCCGTTCGAGCCGGGGACGCGGATGTACCGCACGGGTGACCGCGCCCGGTGGACCGATGCCGGGATGGAGTACCTCGGCCGCACGGACGACCAGGTCAAGATCCGCGGTTTCCGGATCGAGCCGGGCGAGGTCGAGGCCGCCCTGCTGCGCCACCCGGGCGTCGCCGAGGCGGTCGTCGTGGCCAGGGAGGACAACGGGCACAAGCGTTTGGTCGCGTATGTCGTGCCGGTCGGCGCGCTGGACCTGCGCGGCTGGCTGAAGGGGATCCTGCCCGACTACATGGTGCCGTCGGTGTTCGTCGAGCTGGATGAGCTGCCGCTGACACCGAGCGGGAAGGTCGACCGGCGCGCGTTGCCGGTCCCCGAGTTCGGCACGGACGCGAAGGGCGCTGTGCCGCCCCGCACCGAGGTCGAACGGGAACTGGTCCGGATCTGGAGCGATGTGCTCGGGGTCGGCCCGATCGGCGTGCTGGACAACTTCTTCGGTCTCGGCGGCGACTCGATCCTGAGCATCCAGGTGGTCGCCAGGGCACGCCAGGCCGGGATCCGGCTGACCTCCTTGGACATCTTCCGGCACCAGACCATCGCCGAACTCGCCACCGGGGTGCGGATCACCGCGCAGGCGGACGCACCCGCGGCGGAACCGGCGGGTCCGGCACCGCTCGGGCCGATCCAGCGCTGGTTCTTCGACACCCACGGCGAGCTGGCGCACTACACCATGTCCGTCCTGCTCGACCTCACCCCGGATGTCGACATATCGGTTCTGCGGTCGGCTTTCGAGGCCGTCGTCGCACACCACCCCGCGCTGACCACGTCCTTCGGCGACGGCCAGCAGGTCGCGGGAGCAGGCACCGGTGTGTTCGAGGTCGGTACACCGCTGACCCGTGACGGCCTCGACCCCGCCGCCGGGCGGATGATCAAGGCTGTCCTGGACGGGACCCGGCTGTTGGTCGCCGTGCACCACCTGGTGATGGACGGGGTGTCGTGGCGCATCCTGCTCGACGACCTGGAGACCGCCTACCGGCAGCTGCGGGCCGGTCAGCCGGTCGACCTGCCCCCGGTGAGCACGCCGTTCGGCGGCTGGACACGTCGCCTGGCCGGGCACGTGGCCGCGGGCGGCTTCGACGACGACATCGCCTTCTGGCGCACCGGTTCGGAGCACGCCGCGCTTCCAGTCGACGCCAACGGCCGCAACACAGCCGGACTGACGCGCAGGATCCAGGTCAAACTCGCCGAGGCTGACACCGAATCGCTCCTGCACCGCGTGCCCGAGGCGTACCGCACCCAGGTCAACGAAGTGCTCCTCAGCGCACTCGGGCGTGTGCTCGCGCAGTGGACCGGGCGGGACGAGGTGGCCGTCGCGGTCGAAGGACACGGCCGCGAGGAGATCTTCGACGACGTCGACCTGTCCAGGACGATCGGCTGGTTCACCACCCAGTTCCCGGTCGTGCTGCGGATGCCCGGCGACAACTGGGGCGACACTCTCAAGTCGGTCAAGGAGCAGCTGCGCGCGATCCCGCGGCGCGGCCTGAGCTACGAGGCCCTCAAGTACCTCGGCGGTCAGTCGTTCGCCGGCCTGCCCCAGATCTGCTTCAACTACCACGGCGCGTTCGACCTGACCGGTGGCACGGGCCTGGTCCGCGGCCGGCTGGACAGTCCGGGCCAGGACATCCCGGCCGGTGAGCCCAGGACGTACCTGCTCGACGTCACCGGGCTGGTCGAAGCCGGTGAGCTGACGCTGACCTGGGAGTACTCGTCCGAGGTGCACGACGAGCAGACCGTCCGCACGTTGGCCGAACGCTATCTCGACGCGTTGCGAGCGATCATCGAGCACTGCTTGTCACCGGGTGCGGGCGGTCGCACGCCGTCTGATTTCCCGTTGGCCAAGCTCACGCAGACACAGGTTGACCGGCTCGGCCCGACTGTCGACGACGTGTACCCGCTGACGCCGTTGCAGGCCGGGATGTTGTTCCACAGCTTGGTCGAGGCGGACGCGTACGTGGACGAGATCGAGATCGTCCTCGACGGCGTCACGGACGCGCGGGCGCTCGGTGCCGCGTGGCAGCGTGTCGTCGACCGGACTCCTGTGCTGCGCACCAGCGTGCTCTGGCAGGACGTCGACCAGCCTGTGCAGGTCGTGCACCGCGATGTCGTCGTGCCTGTCACGTATGGGAAACCGGAACCCGGCGGATTCGACCTCACCCAGGCGCCGCTGACGCGGATCGCGATCGAGCAGATCACGGCCGGCCAGGTCAGGGTGACCTGGACCTCGCACCACATCCTGCTGGACGGGTGGAGCACCGCGCAGGTCTTCGCGGAGGTCTGTGACGAGTACCGGGGCGCCGCGGCGATCACGCGGCGGCCGTTCCGTGACTACCTCCGGTGGCTCGGCACGCAGGACCACAAGGCAGCGCAGCAATACTGGCGCGACACGTTATCCGGTGTGGACGGCAAGACGCCGTTGCCGTACGACCGGCCTTCGCGAGAGGCGCACCAGGCCGAGTCGACCGAGTCGGTCAAACTCACGCTCGCGGCCGACGGTCCGCGCCGGATCGCCCAGGGCAACGGGTTGACGATCAACACCATCGTCCAAGGCGCGTGGGCGTTGCTGCTCGGCAGGCACAGCGGTCAGTCCGACGTGGTCTTCGGCACGACAGTGTCCGGCAGGCCCGCCGAACTGGCCGGGGTCGAGTCGATGGTCGGCATGTTCATCAACACCGTGCCCGCCCGCGTCGGCCTCACCGCTTCGCGGAACGTGGCGACCTGGCTGCGTGACCTGCAGTCGGCCCAAAGCGAGTCCCGGCGCCACGACTTCGTCTCGCTGGCGCAGATCCAGTCCACCGGGTCCTTGTTCGACAGTGTCGTGGTTTTCGAGAACTACCCGCTCAGCGACGCCACCACCGAACCTCGTGTGGTCGGCGTCCGGGCCAAGGACAACACGACCTTCCCGTTGACGCTGTCGGCTCACGTGGCCGATCAGCTCCACCTGGACCTCGCCTACGACCCGCGGCTGTTCGACCGCGAGACCGTCCAGCGGATGGCCGGCCGGCTCGAAGCGATCATCACCGGCCTCGACCCGGCGGCCTCGCTCGGCCAGGTGCCGTGGACGGCCCCGCACGAGCAGGAGCTTGTTCTGGCACAGGGTGCCGGAGCCCGGATCGACGTCCCGGACCTGACGTACCCGGAGATCTTCCACGAGCAGGTCACGCGCACGCCGGACCGCACAGCGCTGGTGTTCCAGGGCCGCCGGTACACCTATGCCGAACTCAACGCCGAAGCCAACCGGCTGGCGCACTGGCTGGTCGGGCAGGGCGCCGGTCGTGAGCAGGTCGTGGCACTGAAGCTGCCGAGGACCGCGGACATGATCACGGCGATCCTCGCGGTGTTCAAGGCAGGCGCGGTGTACCTGCCCATCGACCGCGAACTGCCGCAGTCCCGGGTGGACGCGATGGTCGCGGACGCCCGCCCGATCGTCACGCTGGAAGCGTTGCCGGAACTGGACGACTGGTCCGACGCGGAAGTGATGCCCCCGCAGGGGCACCACGCGGCGTACGTCATCTACACCTCCGGCTCGACCGGGTTGCCCAAGGGCGTGGTCGTCGAGCACCGGAGCCTGGTCAACCTGCTGGCCAACCACCGGGCTGTGTTCCCGGCGGACATGCGGGTCGCGTTGACGGCGGCGTTCTCGTTCGACACGTCGCTTGAGGGCTTGGTGTTGCTTGCCAGTGGGCATGAGTTGCATCTGATCGATGACGAGGTGCGCCGCGATCCGGAAGCACTTGTCGGTTACGTCGAGTCGAATCGCGTTGACTTCCTTGACCTGACGCCGTCGTATCTGCGGCAGTTGATTCCGGCTGGGTTGCTGGAGCACGTGCGTGTGCTGATGCTCGGTGGCGAGGCGTTGGACGAGGCGCTGTGGCGTCAGCTGCGGGACGTTCAGGCGTACAACTTCTACGGGCCGACTGAGGCCACAGTGGACACGGTCTGGTGCCGGATCGCAGGCGAGCGGCCGGTGATCGGGCATGCCGTGGCCAACCAGGAGATCTACGTCCTGGACGCGCGGATGTCCCCGGTCCCGCCGGGAGTGCCGGGTGAGCTCTACCTGGCCGGGTCCCAGCTCGCCCGCGGTTACCTCAACCGGCCCGGGCTGACCGCGGAGCGGTTCGTCGCCAACCCGTTCACGCCCGGCCGGATGTACCGGACCGGGGACCTCGTCAAGTGGACCGGGTCCGGCATCGAGTACCTGGGCCGCACGGACGACCAGGTCAAGATCCGCGGCTTCCGGATCGAGCCGAGGGAGATCGAGACCCGCCTGACCCAGCACCCGGACGTGCGGGCCGCCGCCGTGATCGCCCGCGGCGGCAGGCTGATCGCGTACGTGGCCGGCCGCACGGACGGCCTGCGCGCCTATCTCAGCGAGATCCTGCCCGACTACATGGTTCCGGCGACGTTCGTCCCGCTGGCCGAGCTGCCGCTGACCACCAGCGGGAAACTGGACAAACGCGCTCTGCCGGAGCCGGACTTCCCGGCCTCCGACGGCTACGTGGAACCGGTCGGGCGCGCCGAGACAGCGGTGGCACTGATCTGGGCGGACGTGCTCGGTGCGGCCCGGGTGGGCGCCCAGGACAACTTCTTCGAGCTCGGCGGTGATTCCATCCTCAGCATCACCGTGGTTTCCCGCCTGCGTGCGGAGTTCGGCGTCCAGCTGTCGCCGCGCGTGATCTTCCAGAACCCGACCGTGGCCGCTCTCGCCGCCGCGATCCCGCTCGAGGGCGACGACGAGCCGATCCCCCGCACATCCCGTGACGTCGTGCCGCTTTCGTTCGCGCAGCAACGGTTGTGGTTCCTCGACCAGTTCGAACCGGACAGCACCGAGTACATCACGCCGACTGTGCTGCGGTTGCGTGGCCGGCTGGACCTCGACCGGCTCAACCGGGCGCTGACCGCTCTCGTTGCCCGGCACGAGTCGCTGCGGACGACGTTCCGGGCCGAGAGCCAGGTGATCCACCCGCCGTCGGACGTCGAAGCGCCGGTGATCGACGTCGCCGAGGCGGATCTCGACCGTGTCCTGGCCATCGAGAGCAGGAAGCCGTTCGACCTCGGCACGGGACCGCTGGTGCGGGCCGCTGTGCTCCGGGTGTCCGATGTGGATCACGTGCTGGTGCTGAGCCTGCACCACATCGTCACCGACGGGTGGTCGACAGGTGTGCTCACGCAAGACCTGGGCGCCTTGTACAACGGGTCCCCGCTCGACGAGCTGCCGATCCAGTACGCGGACTTCGCCGCGTGGCAACGGGACAAGCTGTCCGAGCCGGTCCTGTCCGGCCAGCTCGACCACTGGCGGCGGGCGCTGGACGCGATCGAGCCCCTGCGGCTGCCGACCGACCGGCCCAGGCCGCCGGTGTTCACCTCAGCCGGGGCGATGGTCGAGTTCTCGGTTCCGGCCGACGTGCTGGCCCGGCTGCGTGAGGTCTCGCGGGCCAAGGACGGCACGCTGTTCATGACGTTGATCACCGCGTGCCAGGCGCTGCTGGCCAGGTACACCGGCCAGGACGACATCGCGATCGGCACCGTGGCCTCCGGCCGTGACCGCGCCGAGCTCGACCAGGTCGTCGGGTTCTTCGTCAACACGCTCGTCCTGCGATCCACTGTGGACCTGTCGGGGACGTTCGACGACTGCCTGGCCTCGGTCAGGCAGACCGTGCTGGCGGCGTTCGCCAACCAGGAAGTCCCGTTCGAGCGCGTCGTCGACGCTGTCCAGCCGGTCCGCGACACCAGCCGCAACCCGCTGTTCGACGTGATGGTCCTGCTCCAGAACACCCCGGCCGCCCCACCGCAGCTGCACGGCCTGACCGTGGACGAAGTAGCCGTCCCGGTCGTGTCCGCCGCGTGCGACCTGACGTTCGAGTTCGAAGAGCGCAACGACGTGTTGCTCGGAGCGATCGAGTACAACACGGACCTCTTCGACGCGTCGACCATCGAGCGCATGGCCGGGCACCTGGTCACCCTGCTGGCCGGGGTCACGGGCCCGCGGCGACTGGCCGACCTGCTGACCGCGGACGACCGCATCCCCACGACCACGCACCCGGTTCCCGACGCGACCTACCCGCACGTGTTCGAAGCGCAGGTGGCGCGTACGCCCGACCGGACGGCGCTGGTGTTCCAGGACGAGGCCCTGAGCTTCGCCGAGCTGAACGCCCGCGCGAACAGGCTGGCGCACTGGCTGATCGCACAGGGCGCTGGCCCGGAACAAGTCGTGGCGCTCGCCCTGCCGCGCTCAGCCGACATGATCGTGGCGATACTGGCTGTCTTCAAAGCAGGCGCGGTGTACCTGCCGCTCGACCCGGACCTGCCCGGCGACCGCAAGGAATTCATCCGCCAGGACGTCAATCCGCTGCTGGTCCTCGACCACGTGCCGGATTCCGGTGACACGACGGATCCCGTGACGCCGCTGCGCGGCGACCACGCGGCGTACGTCATCTACACCTCCGGCTCGACCGGGTTGCCCAAGGGCGTGGTCGTCGAGCACCGGAGCCTGGTCAACCTGCTGGCCAACCACCGGGCTGTGTTCCCGGCGGACATGCGGGTCGCGTTGACGGCGGCGTTCTCGTTCGACACGTCGCTTGAGGGCTTGGTGTTGCTTGCCAGTGGGCATGAGTTGCATCTGATCGATGACGAGGTGCGCCGCGATCCGGAAGCACTTGTCGGTTACGTCGAGTCGAATCGCGTTGACTTCCTTGACCTGACGCCGTCGTATCTGCGGCAGTTGATTCCGGCTGGGTTGCTGGAGCACGTGCGTGTGCTGATGCTCGGTGGCGAGGCGTTGGACGAGGCGCTGTGGCGTCAGCTGCGGGACGTTCAGGCGTACAACTTCTACGGGCCGACTGAGGCCACAGTGGACGCTCTGTCGTGCCGGGTCACCGGTGACCGCCCGGTGATCGGCCTGCCGCTGCGCAACCTGCGGGCCTACATCCTGGACGACTACCTGCGGCCAGTTCCCGAGGGCCTCCCGGGTGAGCTGTATCTGTCCGGCCCTCAGGTCGCGCGGGGCTATCTCAACCGGCCCGGCCTGACGGCGTCCCGGTTCATGGCGGACCCGTTCGAGCGGGGGCGGATGTACCGCACCGGTGACCGCGTGCGGTGGACCGGCGACGGCGTCGAGTTCCTCGGCCGCACAGACGACCAGGTCAAGATCCGCGGCTTCCGGATCGAGCCGGGCGAAGTCGAGGCGTGCCTGCTCGACCACCCGCAAGTGCGCGCGGCGGCGGTCATCGCACGGGACAACCGGCTGGTCGCGTACGTGGTCGGCCCGACCGCTGGGCTGCGGGAGCACCTGGGGGAGAGGCTGCCGGACTACCTGGTGCCGTCGGTCTTCGTCGAACTCGACCAGCTGCCGTTGACCATCAGCGGCAAGCTCGACCGCCGCGCCCTGCCGGACCCCGAGATCACAGTGGACACGGAGCTCGTCGCGCCGCGCAACGAGATCGAGCGGACGCTCGCGGGAATCTGGGCCGAGGTCCTCGGTGTGCCGCAAGTCGGTGTGGCGGACAACTTCTTCGCACTGGGCGGCGACTCGATCCTGAGCATCCAGGTCGTGTCCCGCGCCAGGCAGGCCGGGCTGAAGCTGACGTCCAAGGACGTCTTCCTGCACCAGACCATCGCCCGCCTCGCCGCGGTGACCACCGAGACGACCGTCCGGCAGGTCGCCGAGATCACCGGACCGGCGCCGTTGACGCCGATCCAGCACTGGTTCTTCGAGCACGGCGCGCCGAAGCACTTCACGATGTCGATGTTCGTCGAGCTCACCGAGGACGTGGACGAGACAGCGCTCCGCGAAGCACTGACAGCCGTCGTCGAACGCCATGAGGCGCTGCGCACGCGGTTCTTCACCGAGAACACCGAGTGGCGCCAGGACGTCGGCCCCGCGGCCGGCTTCTTCAGCCACGCCGGAGAAGGCTCCCCGGACGCCGTCGCACTGGCCGCTCAGTCCGGTGTGGACTTCGAAGAAGGGCCTCTGCTCCGGGCGGTTCTGTTCCCCGGCAACAAACTGCTGCTGGCTGTGCACCACCTCGCGATCGACGGCGTGTCCTGGCGGATCCTGCTCGCGGACCTCGAAACCGCGTACCACCAGATCGCGGCCGGGCAACCGGTGAAGCTCGGACAGCCCGGTGTCTCGTTCCGCCAGTGGGCACACCGGCTCAACGAACACGTGAAGTCGGGCGGTTTCGCCGACAGCGCCTGGGAACAGGCCCCGACGGGCATCCCGGTCGACCGCGAAGGCCCGAACACCGCTGCCTCCGCCCAGACCGTCCAGGTCCGGCTCAGCCGCGCGGAAACCTCGGCCCTGCTGCACGACGTGCCCGGCGTCTACCGGACTCAGGTCAACGACGTCCTGCTGAGCGCGCTCGGCCGTGCGCTCGCCCGGTGGACCGGCCGGGACGAAGTCGCTGTGACACTGGAAGGCCACGGCAGGGAGGAACTGTTCGACGACATCGACGTGTCACAGACCGTCGGCTGGTTCACCACCCAGTTCCCGGTGCGCCTGGAGATCCCCGACGCCGGATGGGGCCGCACGCTCAAGTCCGTCAAGGAACAGCTCCGCGCTGTCCCGGACCGGGGCGTGAGCTACGAGGCCTTGAAGTACATCGGCGGCCGGTCGTTCGGTGACCTGCCCGAGGTGTGCTTCAACTACCACGGCCAGTGGGGTGCCTCGGAGCAACGAGGGCTCTTCGCCGGCACACTCCCGGCCATCGGCGCGGACGTGGCACCGGACCACGACCGCGGCTTCCTCGTGGACATCACGGGCGCGGTCGAGGACGGCGAACTGCGCCTCGACTGGGAGTACTCCGGCAACATCCACGACCACGACACCGTCCACGCGGTCGCCCAGGACGCCGTCGCGGCCCTGCGGGAGATCATCGAGCACTGCGCGCAGTCGGAAGGCGGATACACGCCGTCGGACTTCCCGCTGGCCTCGCTGACCCAGGACCAGCTGGACCGGCTGGGCACCGGCATCGAGGACATCTACCCGCTGACACCGTTGCAGGCAGGCATGTTGTTCCACGGCCTGACCGACACCAACGCGTACTTCAACGAGACCCGGGTACGGCTCACCGGCGTGACCGACATCCAACGACTCGCTGACGCGTGGCAGGCGACGGTCGACGCCCACCCGATCCTGCGTAGCTCGGTGCTCTGGGAAGGCGTGGACAAACCACTCCAGGTCGTCCACAAGCGCGTGAGCTTGCCCGTCAACACCGATCACCGCCTGGACCTGACCACGGTACCGCTGATGAGCCTGGCGATCACACCGCTGCCCGGCGATGAGGTCGACCTCGTCTGGACCGCACACCACATGCTCCTGGACGGGTGGAGCAACGCCCAGGTCTTCACGGAGGTCATCGAGCGATACACCGGTCACCACAAACCGGTGCACCGCCGACCGTTCCGCGACTACCTGGACTGGCTCACCCGCCAGGACACCACGGAAGCCGACCGGCACTGGCGTGCAGTGCTCGCGGGGATCGAATCACCGACACCCCTGCCCTTCGACCGGCCACCGGCCGCGTCGCATCAGAGCGAATCGACTGCGGCCGTGTCGATCGCGCTGCCCGCCGACCGGCTCAACGACGTCGCACGCCGCCACGGGCTGACGGTGAACACGCTCGTCCAAGGGGCGTGGGCGCTGTTGCTGGCCCGCTACGGCCGTGTCCGGGACGTCGTGTTCGGAACGACCGTCTCCGGGCGTCCGGCCGAACTCCCCGGTGCCGAGTCGATGATCGGCATGTTCATCAACACCGTGCCGACCAGGATCACGATCGGCGGCAGGCAGGCCTTGGCGCACTGGCTCGGCGAGATCCAGCAGGCACAGGCCGAGTCGCGGCGCTTCGAGTCCAGCGCGCTCAACCGGTTGCACTCGTTGTCCGGCGTGCCAGTCGGGGAGAGCCTGTTCGACAGCATCGTGGCGTTCGAGAACTACCCGATCGGCGAGGAGACCATCCCGGGTGCGCCGGGCGTCGAGGAACTCGACGGCATGGACACCACGAACTTCCCGCTCGCGGTCCGCGCGTACCTCGACGACCGGCTCCACGTCGAGCTCGGGTACGACCCGCACCTGTTCGACGAGGTGACGATCCAGCGCCTGGCCAAGCGGCTGCGTCTGCTGATCGCGGCCATACCGGACCACCTCGAGCGACCGGTGGACGACCTGCCGTGGATGACCGGTGCCGAGCAGGAACGCGCGCTGGCCGAGTGGACCGGCCCGGTGACCGGTTTGCCGGACGTGTCCATCCCCGAGCTGTTCGAGGCACAAGCCGACCGCATACCTGACGTTCCAGCTGTCGGTGCGTTGACCTACCGGGAACTCAACACCCGCGCGAACAGGCTGGCCCACCAGCTGCGCGTCCGCCCGGACGAGCGCGTGGGCGTCCTGATGGAACGGTCCGCGGACCTCGTGGTCGCGCTGCTGGCAATCGCCAAGGCGGGCGGCGCGGCACTGCCGCTGGACAGCCGCGCGCCGCTGGACCGGTTGCGTTCGCTGCTGGTCGAAAGCGGTGTTTCGGTCCTGGTGACCGACGAGTCGTGGCAGGCAGTCGCCGAACAGATCCACAGCGGGGACATCGTCCAGGCCACTGTGGACGGCCCTGGGCACAATCCCGGTGTCCGGGTGCACCCCGACCAGCTGGCGTACGTGATGTACACGTCCGGTTCGACCGGAAAGCCGAAAGGTGTCGCGGTCCGCCATCGCGATGTGATCGCGTTGTCCCGGGACCAGCGGTTGCGCGGGCACGAACGAGTGCTCTTCCACTCACCGCAGGCGTTCGACGCCTCCACCTACGAGATCTGGGTACCGCTGCTCAACGGCCATTCCGTGGTTGTCGCACCGCCAGGTGAGATCGACACGGCACTGCTGCGACGCATGATCGCCGACCACGGCGTGACCGCGCTGTGGTTGACGGTCGGACTGTTCCGGATGGTCGCCGCGGATGACCCGAGTTGCCTCGCGGGTGTCCGTGAGGTCTGGACAGGCGGCGAAGCCGTGCCTGCGTCGGCGATCCGGCGCGTCCGCGCCGCCTGCCCCGACGTCACCGTGGTGGACGGCTACGGCCCGACTGAAACCACCACGTTCGCCACGTGCCACCCGGTGGACGACCTCGGCGAGTCCGTCCCCATCGGACGGCCGCTGGACAACACCCGCACCTACGTGCTCGACGACCGGCTGCGCCCAGTGCCACCCGGTGTTCCGGGTGAGCTCTACGTCGCCGGCGCCGGACTTGCCCGTGGCTACCTGGACAGGCCGGGACTGACCGCCCAGCGGTTCGTCGCCGATCCGTTCTTCCCGGGCGAACGCATGTACCGGACCGGTGACGTGGTGCGGTGGACGGGCGTTCTCGACTACCTCGGCCGCAGCGACGACCAGGTGAAGATCCGCGGGTTCCGGATCGAGCCCGGCGAGGTGGCCGCTGTCCTCTCGGCGCACCCGAGCGTCACGGACATCGCTGTGATCGCCCGCGACAAGAAGCTCATCGCGTACGTCGTCCCGGCCGTGGACCCGGCGTTGCCGGACTTCGCCACCAGGATGCTGCCGGACTACCTGGTGCCGTCGGCGTTCGTCGGCCTCGACGACCTCCCGTTGACCGGCAACGGCAAGCTGGACCGCCGTGCGCTGCCGGACCCGGCGGTCGAGAAGCGCGGCTACGCCGAACCGGAGACCGCGGCCGAGCACGCCATCGCCGAGATCTGGGCCGACCTGCTCGGCCAGGACCGGGTCGGCGCGCACGACAACTTCTTCGAACTCGGCGGCGACTCGATCCTGAGCATCCAGGTCATCTCCCGCATCCGGGCCGTCCTCGGCGCGGACGTCTCGGCCCGCGCGGTGTTCGACACACCGACCGTGGCGGGCCTGGCGGCGGGGATCGCGCGGGAAGCATCCGCCGCGATCCCGGTGCGGCCACGGGATGGCGCCTTGCCGTTGTCGTACGCCCAGCAGCGGCTGTGGTTCCTGAACGAGTTCGAGCCGGAAAGCACCGAGTACGTGACACCGCTCGCTGTGCGCCTTCGCGGCGAGCTCGACGCGGACGTGCTGTCACGCGCCTTGAACCGGCTGGTCGACCGGCACGAGTCACTGCGGACGACGTTCGGCTCCGTCGACGGTAAAGGTGTCCAGGTCGTCCACGCTCATGTGGACGTCGCGCTGCCGGTCATCGACGTGACCGACGCGGAACAGGCGCTGGTCGAGGAAAGCCGCACGCCGTTCGACCTCACGACCGGCCCGCTGCTCAGGGCCCGGCTTCTGCGGATCGCCCCGGACGAGCACGTGCTCGGCCTGGTCATGCACCACATCGTCACCGACGGCTGGTCCGGCGGCGTGCTGATCCGCGACCTCGCCGAGCTGTACCGGTCCGAACTCACCGAAACCCCGGCCGAACTGCCGGAACTGCCGATCCAGTACGCCGACTTCGCCGCGTGGCAACGCGAACAGGACACCAGCGGACAGCTCGGCTACTGGCGTGAGCGCCTCGACAGCGTCGTTCCGGTCGAGCTGCCCACCGACCGGCCGCGACCGGCCGTGCACACGGACAACGGTGACATCGTCGAGTTCGGCGTGTCACGCCAGACCGCGGACCACCTGAAACTGCCCGACAGCACGCTGTTCATGGCACTGGTCGCGGCGTGCCAGCTGGTGCTGCGGCGGTGGTCCGGCCAGGACGACATCGCCGTCGGCACGGTCACCTCCGGCAGGTTGCGCGCCGAACTGGAGGAACTGACCGGGTTCTTCGTCAACACGCTCGTCCTGAGGTCCACTGTGGACGCCACAGGGACGTTCGCGAGCCACCTCGCCGGGGTGCGCGAGACGGTCCTGGAGGCGTTCGCCCACCAGGACGTCCCGTTCGAGCACGTCGTCGACGCGGTCCAGCCCGGCCGGGACACCAGCAGGACACCGCTGTTCCAGGTCATGGTGGTGCTGCAGAACACGCCGGACAACACGATCGACCTGCCCGGCCTGACCGCCGAGGACGTCGACCTGCCCGTGGTGACCGCGAGCTTCGACATCACCTGCGAATTCCGGGAAACACCCGACGGACTGCGCGGAGTGGTCACGTACAACACGGACCTGTTCGACGCGGCCACGATCCGGCGGTTCACCGAGCACCTGACGATGGTCCTCGAAGCCGTCGCGGCGGACCCGGACCGCCCGATCGACGAACTCCCCGCGACCACCCAGGCCGAACAGGACCTGATGGCGACGTGGAACGACACCGCACACCCAGTCGTGCCGATGACGTTCCCGGAGCTGGTCGAGGCACAGGTGGCCCGCACACCGGACGCGCCCGCGCTGCTTTTCGACGGCGGGTCCATGACGTACGCCGAGCTCAACGCCCGCGCGAACCGACTGGCACGCCGGCTGGCCGAGGACGGCGCCGGACCGGAGCGGATCGTCGCCGTGATGCTGCCGCGATCGGTCGAGATCATCGTCGCCGAACTGGCCGTGGCCAAGACAGGCGCCGCGTTCCTGCCCGTGGATCCGGCCTATCCGCAAGCGCGGATCGACTTCATGCTCGCCGACGCCGGCCCGGTCCTGGTGCTGGCCTCCGGGCAGGACACAGCGGACGTCGACGGCGACTCCAGCGACCTGGTGGTGGAACGGCGACTGGAACACCCGGCGTACGTGATCTACACGTCCGGGTCGACGGGACGGCCGAAAGGCGTGGTCGTCAGCCACGCCGGGCTGGCCTCGTTCTCCGCCGCGCAACGCGCGCACTACGACGTGCGGCCAGGGGATCGGGTGCTTGAGTTCTCGTCGCCGAGTTTCGACGCGTCCGTGCTCGAACTCTGCATGTCCCTGACGGTCGGCGCGAGCCTGGTCGTGCCCCCACCCGGGCCCCTGCTCGGCGATCACCTGGCACAGGTGTTGCGGGACAACCAGGTCACGCACGCGCTGATCCCGCCCGCCGCGCTGGCGACCGTGCCCGAGGTCGCGTTGCCGGACTTCCGGTGCCTGATCGTCGGCGGTGACGCGTGCTCGGCCGAACTGGTCAGCCGGTGGTCGGCGGGGCGGCGGATGATCAACGCGTACGGGCCGACGGAGTCCACTGTGGTGACTTCGTGGAGCGCCCCGCTCACGCCGGGCGGCACGCCGCCCATCGGCGGGCCGATCTGGAACACCCAGGTGCGCGTGCTGGACGGGCGACTGCGTCCGGTCCCGATCGGCGTCACCGGTGAGCTGTACGTGTCCGGCCACGGCCTGGCCCGTGGCTACCTCAACCGGCCGGGGCTGACCGCGGAGCGGTTCGTGGCCGACCCGTCCGGCGACGGCACCCGGATGTACCGGACCGGCGACCTGGTCAGGTGGACCACCGGCGGCGCGCTGGAGTTCATCGGCCGCGCCGACGACCAGGTCAAGATCCGGGGCTTCCGGATCGAACTCGGCGAGGTCGAGGCCGCGCTGCGCACGCACCCCTCGGTGCGCTCGTGCGTCGCGGTGGTGCGCGAGGACGACGGCCACAAACGCCTGGTCGCGTACACCGTGCCCGAGGTTCCCGCGGGCATCCGGGAGTTGCTCGGCCGGAGCCTGCCGGAGTACCTCGTCCCGGCGGTGTTCGTGCCGCTGGACGAGCTGCCGGTGAGCCCGAACGGCAAGGTCGACCGGGCCGCGCTGCCGGAACCCGGCGTCCAGCCGGACGAGGGCCACGTCGCGCCCACCGGGCCGATCGAGACAGCGCTGGCGGCGATCTGGGCCGACGTCCTCGGCCTGTCCCGGGTCGGCGTGCACGACAGCTTCTTCAAGCTGGGCGGAGACTCGATCCTGAGCATCCAGGTGGTGGCCAGGGCGCGGCAGGCCGGGCTGCGGATCGCGACCAAGGACGTGTTCCTGCACCAGACCATCGCGTCCATGGCGCCGCTGGTGACCGTGATCGAGTCGGCGGACGACGACCGCGCGCCGGTCACCGGACCGGTGCCGCTCACGCCGATCCAGCGCTGGTTCTTCGCCGAACGGCACGGCGACCCGCACCACTTCAACCAGTCGCACTTCGTGGAGCTGGCCCCGGAGGTCAACGTCGCCGCGCTGCGCAGCGCGATCGCCGCACTGCTCGTGCACCACGACGCGCTTCGCATGCGTTTCACCGTCACGGACGGCGTTTGGTCGCAGGAGAACGCGCCTGTGACGCCGGTCGAGGTGCTGCAGGTCGTCACCGACGCCGACATGGAGGAAGTCGCCGATTCGGTGCACGCGAGCTTCGACCTGGGCAGCGGGCCACTGCTGAAGGCCGTGCTCTTCGACGGCCCGGCGCCGCACCTGCTGCTCGTCGCGCACCACCTCGTGGTCGACGGCGTGTCGTGGCGGGTGCTGCTGGACGATCTCGATACCGCCTACCAGCAGGCGCTGCGCGGCGATCCCGCCGACCTGGGCCCGAAGACGACCTCGTTCCGGGACTGGTCGCACAAGCTGACGGAGTACGTCGAGGGCGGCGGGCTCGACCAGGAGCTCGACTTCTGGTCAGGCGTGCGGGTCGTCGACCTGCCCGCCGACCAGCCCAGCGCCGGCGCCGCGGAACCGGTCGACTCGGTCGGCACGCTCCTGAGCGCCGAGGACACCGACGCGCTGCTGCGCGGCGCGCCGGTCGCGTACCGCACGGGATTGCACGATGTCCTGCTGGCGGCTTGCACCTGGGCGTTCGGCGAGGGGGCGACGGTGTCGATCGACCTGGAAGGCCACGGCCGCGAGGACGTCATCGACGACGTGGACCTGTCACGGACGGTCGGCTGGTTCACCTCGATGTACCCGGTCACGGTCACCGTCCCCACTGGTGGCTGGCGCGACATCGTCAAGACAGTGCGCAGGCAGTTGCGTGCGGTGCCCCGCAACGGTTTCGGCTACGGGCCGCTGCGTTACCTGACCGACCGGCTGCCGCCGGTGCCCCGCCCGCAGGTCTCGTTCAACTACCTCGGCCAGTTCGACTCCGGCGGCGGCGAAGCGGGTTCCGGGCTCTACCGGGCGGTGAAGACTTCGATCGGCCGTGACCAGGACGAGTCCGCGCAGCCGGAGCACCTGATCGACATCGTCGGCGAGATCGGCGACGGCAGGCTCGGCTTCACCTGGTACTTCCGGACGGATTCGCACCGGCGCGGCACCGTCACCGCGCTGGTCGACAGGTTCACGACCGCGCTGCGTGCGATGGCCGAGGAGTGCCGATGACTGTCGTTCCCCTGCGGCGCAACCGGAACTACACCCTGCTGTGGACCGGGCAGGCGGTGTCCGAGGTCGGCTTCAGCACGACCATGATCGCGTTCCCGTTGCTGGTGCTGGCGATCACGGGTTCACCGGCGGCGTCCGGACTGGTGCTGGGCGTCGACGCGGCGGCACAGCTCGTGGCGGGCCTGCCCGCCGGTGCGCTCGTCGACCGGTGGGACCGCAAACGGATCATGCTGTGGTGTGAGGCCGCGATGGCGCTCGCGGTCGGCAGCCTCGCCTTGGCCCTGTGGTGGGGCAGCGCTTCCTTGACGCACATGGTGGCCGTCGCGGCGGTGCTGGGCGTGTGCCGGGCCTTGTTCGAACCGGCCGAGGACGCCTGCCTGCCGCGGCTGGTGCCCGACGAGCAACTGGCCACCGCGATCTCGTTGAACGCGGCCAGGTCGTCGGTCGGTCAGATGGCCGGGACCGCGCTCGGCGGTGTGCTGTTCGCGGTCGGCCGGGTCGTGCCGTTCGTGGTCGACACGATCACCCACCTGATCTCCCTGGTGTCGCTGGCGTTCCTGCGCATCCCGCCGCGCCAGGTCGACCGCGCGCCGATCGGCGACATCGGCAAGGAGATGGTCGAAGGCCTGCGGTGGGTGTGGAGCCACCGGCACGTGCGGGTGACCGCGTTGTGCGCGGTGAGCCTGAACTTCTTCTTCAACGCCTTCTACATCGTGATCATCGTGCTGGCGGACAGCAAAGGGGTGCCGGCCGGGCAGATCGGCCTGATGGCCGCGATGCTCGGCGTCGGCGGTGTCCTCGGCTCGCTCATCGCACCGACCCTGCACCGCGTGCTGCACCCGTGGGTGTCCATCATGGCGGTGTTCTGGATGGTCACCGTGCTGACACCGTTGACGCTCATCGCGCACAACGGATACCTCCTCGGTGCGTTGTTCGCCGGGATGTCGTTCCTCGCCCCGACCGCCAACACGACCATCAACACACACCAGTTGCTGCTCACCCCCGACGAGCTGCGCGGGCGGCTGAGCGGCGTGATGAACGTCTTCGTCGGCAGCGCCGCCGCGGCCGGGCCCGCCGTGGGCGGCCTGCTCGTCGAGTTCGTCAACGGCACGGTCGCGGTGCTCTGGTGCACCGCGGGCATGGCCGCGATCTCACTGCTCGTCACTGTCAGCCCGGTGCTGCGCCGGTTCCCCCGGCACGCCCCGGTCTCCGTCTAGAAAGGACATCACACCGATGGATGAGAACGCCCGCTACCAGGTCCTGCGCAACGACGAGGACCAGTACTCGCTCTGGCTGGCCGACCTGGCGATCCCGGCCGGCTGGCACGCCGCGGGCAAGGAGGGCACCAAGCAGGAGTGCACCGACTACGTGGACGAGGTCTGGACCGACATGCGGCCGCGCAGCCTGCGCTCCTGACACCTCGCCGTGCCGCCGGGCAGTCCGTGGCCCAGGATGTGGTTCGTGGACGAGATCGAGCTGCCGAGACCGGTGGCGTTCGTGCTGGGCGGCGGCGGCAGCCTCGGTGCGGGCCAGGTCGGGATGCTGCGGGCGCTCGCGGAGCGCTCGATCACCCCCGACCTGGCCGTCGGCACCTCGGTCGGGTCGGTGAACGGGGCGTTGCTGGCGCTCGACCCGGAGAACGCGCCGACCAGGCTGGAAGCGATCTGGCACCGGATGACCAGGGCGAAGGTGTTCCCCGGCGGGCCGCTCGCCCAGCTGCGCACCCTCCGCCGGCACCGCAACCACCTGTTCCCCAACACCGGGCTGGCCGAGATCCTCGCGACCGAACTGGCGGGCGTGGACGACTTCGCGAACCTGACGCTGCCGTTCGGCACAGTCGCGGTGGACGCGATAACGGGCAAAGCGGTCCTGCTGACCGAAGGGCCGCTGACGCCCGCGATCCTGGCCAGCAGTGCGATTCCGGGCATCTACCCGCCGGTGCGCCACCAGGGCCACGTGCTCTACGACGGCGGGGTGGTCGCCAACGTGCCGATCAGGCAAGCGATCGCCCTCGGGGCGAAATCGGTGGTGATCCTCGACTGCGCCTTCCCCGGCCACCTGCCGCGCGTGCCGGAGACACTGGCCGACGCGGTGCTGTTCTGGGCCACGCTGGGCATGCGCAACCAGGCGGAACTGGAATCCGAACGCGCGGCCACCCAGATGCCGGTGCTGTACCTGCCGGGCGCGCCCGTGCAAGCGGTGACACCGTTGGACTTCGGGCACACAGCGGAACTGATCTCGAACGCGTACACCGGGTCACGGGAGTTCCTGGCGGGCACAACGATCACCGGCCCGGGACTGTACGGGCCAGCACGAGCCGGTGTCAGCGGGTCAGCGCCCGGCGCAACGTCGGCGACATCCACGGATGGGACCTGATCAGTCGCCAGAGGGCCGCCGCCGGGCCGGAGGTGAGAGGGCGGCGCCGCAACGTGTCCAGTGCGCGTGCGCGGGTGATGCTCGGCTCCGGATAGACCACGAGCGGCACCGGCTCGGTGGTGTCCAGACGCAGACCGGGACGCAGGCCCATGACAGCGAATCCGCCAACGAGGTCGAGCAGGACGGCTCGTCGTGACCGCGTTTGGCGAAGGTCAGGTCGACCTTCCCGGCGGCGAGTCTGCCGCGGAGCACTGTGCTGAGTTCGACGACAAGTCCGGGTTCGACGAGCGGATGGGCGTCCCGGAATCGCCGGAGCAGCTCCGGCAGTTCGCACGACTGCACGAGATCCTCGCTCACGCCGAGCCGGATGCGGTCGTGACCGCGGTGTGCCTGCTGATTTCCGGCATCATTCCTGCCTTTCCAAGCGGTCCGCCAGTGCTGACTCTCCAATTTCCCGCAGGCAGGATCACCCGGCAATGTCGCTGGGCCGATAACTGTCATCGCGTACGGCGATAATGGCGAACCGCGTGTACTCGGTGATGGTGTGCGTGACGGGTGGGGCCGTCGGAAAAGCGCCTGACCCTATGCGGCAGGCGCCCGCAACCTCGGCACACCACTGGGATTCGCTGCCCAACGCAGCAATCCGGTGATGTCAATGCCGTAAGGCGGATCGACCTCATATGGCCAGATATTGTTCACGCCGCGTTCAATCAACGCCTCGGCGCCGGTCTCGTTACCGCGCGCGGCATGCGTCATTCCCACCGCGATCTGCGCCAAGCCGCGCCACAACGCCCGCTCAGGCCCATCCGCGGCTTTCCACGCGTCCTCGAACACCTCGTGTGCGTGAAAGGGCTTTCCCTCGTCAAGCAGTTGTTGTGCCTCGACGAGCGTCTGCTCTGGCGTGCGGCTGATGCCCTCCGGCTGCCGCTCGACACCCTCGGTCCCGTACGGCAACGGACGTCCCAATCCGTCCCGCGGCCTGGCGTTGCGTGCCCGTCCATCCGGATCCCTGTCTCGACCCATGCCCGAATCTTCTCATCCGCCAGTTGATCACGGAGTGAGATCGAACGGGAACCGTCCGTTGCTAAGGTCCGTCAGAGGGCAGTTGTGTGCCTGAACCAAGAGGGGAGACTTGGTCATGTCGGACGAGGGCTTCGAGATCGACTTGGCGGATGCCCAGAAGGCAGCGGACGTCGCACTGCCGAACCTCGCCAACCACCTGCGAGGACCGGTCACCGTGCTGTTCTCACACGAAGGCCTGCACGGCCCGGGCGGCAACATGCCCGCGGTCGACAACGTGCAAAGCGTCTACGCCCACTACACAGACGCCCTGGCCGAACGCCTCCGCCACGGCCGCGAAGTGATCGACGCGACCGCGCGGACACTACGTGACATCGTGACGGTATACCGCCGCGCCGACGGGCAGATCTGAGATGTCGAGATTCTGGAAAGACGACAACGAGGTCTACAACTGGGGCAAGGCGATCGCCGACAGCTTCGCGGGCCTGGCGAACTGGGAGGGCGTGGCATACGGCCATGACGCGCTGGAAACACTGCGGGCCTCGATGTTCGCCAACGCACGCGACTTCCTGAGCCTCGACCCGCAGAAGATCCTCGACGAGTGGGATCGGATGGCGAAGGCGGCGAAGGACACCTGCGTCGACGTCTCCGAGGAGGTGACGCGAGACCTCGACGCCGCCAGAGACGGCGTGCGCAACTGGCACGGCGCGGGGGCCGACGCGTTCCGGTCGCACCTGTCCGACATCCGGTCGTTCACGGGCCAGCAGTACGCGTTCATGGCCGAGACGATCAGGGCACTGGCCGCGATGCTCCGTGTGGCGGTCCAGTCGCGGGAGGATTTCGTGGCGCTGGCACAGGCCACGGGACAACAAGTGCACAAAGTGATCTCGGATGCCTCGGACAAGCGCACCGAGTTCGCCCTCAAGGTGGGCAACGGGATCGCCAAGTCGGTGATCGGTGCGCTCGGCGATCCGCAGAAAGCGATCTTCGCTGTGGCCGAGAACGTGCTGGACATCGCGGTCGAGAGCGTCGTCCTCGCGATGGAGGGCGGCAAGCTGGCCGAGGTCGTCAAGGATTTCACCCGGCACCGCGACCGGCTGCTGGACGGCTACACAGCCGAGCTGAACGAGGTGGCGGCCATCCTCGTGCGCAACCAGGAGCAGTTGGACGCCTGGCGGCCGATGGTCTTCGCGCCGTCGAAGGTGAATCTGGACGTCGACAGTCCCGGCTTCCGCTACGAGACGTTCATGTCGAAGGAGATGGATCCGGCGAGGTTCGGCCCGGCGTTCGACCGGGAGCGCCGGAAGTTCACCGAGGAACAGCAGCACAACGGGGCGAACCCGGACAGTCCCATTCAACGACGACTGGCAGGCGGGGGTTGAGGAGATGCGCAACGCGATGGCAGTCATGACGGTCCTGCTGGCGTTGACGGCAGGCTGTAGCGATTCGGGCGCCACACCCCACCCGCCGGTGACGTCGGGAGCCCAGTCGATGCCGCCTGTGCCCAGGTCATTGGACGCCGCCAAGTACGCGGACAACCTCTGTGGCCTGCTTGAGAAAGGGGACCTCGCCGAGTTGGGGTTCAAGGGTGAGCCGAGCCTGAAACCCACTGGCCCTGACTTCTCGGTTCCGTCATGCAAGGCGGTCGGCGGACCGGCCGACGGGAGCCTCGACCTGAGCCTGAAGGGGGACCTCGAATCGCTGCGAGCGGCCTACGAGGACACGTCTGGGAAATACGGCTTCCGGCACGCCGTGGAGCTTCGGGCTTTCCCCGGGGTCGTCCGAAGCCAGGCGGTCGACTATCCCGGTTCCTGCGATGTTCTCGTAGCTATTGGCAAACAACAGATGCTCGCGCTGACCTCTCTGCCCGGTGACTCCCGCGGCGGCGCGATCGCCATCTGTGGCAGGCTTCTGACCCTCGCCGAGACGCTGCTGAGAAAGCTCGGGGCCTGACCTGGGTTGCGCGTCGCGTCTCACGACTGGGCGGCTTGATCGCCCGCAGGCCTCCGCACCTGTGTCGGGCAGCGTGGTCAGGCCCTGCTCGGTGGCGGTCACGGACAGACCGTCGAGCCGCCCGCCGAACTGCGTTCTCGATCCATCCGAGCCATCCCGGGCACAGTGCTCGCGCGTCCAGGGTTGGTTGGACTGTTCTTGATCTTGGAGTTCGCTGGCAGGATTCCAAGAGCCCAGCTGCTGGACACGTCTCCAGCCCTGCTTCCGCGTTCGCGCAACTCCGTCCGGCGTTGTGTCCCACGCTCTGAGAAGTCGTCCGTTCGTCGGCGGGGACAGTCATTCTGATGGCGCCATCCACTTGCGTGCCACTGGAGGAATGACCATGTCCCTGACCGACGTCATCGAGGCGACGCGTGCGGCAGCCAGTGTCGACCCCAAGAACGTCGCCGTGCAGTTCAGCGTCAGCCACGAGCTTGTCGCGGGAACGGCCACCGTCGTCGAGGTCCAGGCTCGCGACCACCAGTTCACTGTGGACGAACCCGGTGCGCTCGGCGGCACCGACAAGGCGGCCAACCCGGTCGAGTACGCGCTCGCCTCGCTCGGCTCATGCCAGGTGATCACCTACCAGTTCTGGGCCGCCAAGCTCGGCATCCCGCTGGACGCCGTGAAGGTCACCGTTTCCGGCGACCTCGACCTGCACGGCTTCTTCGGCTTCGACGAGGCCGTGCGCCCCGGCTTCACCGGCGTCCAGGTGCGGGTCGAGCTCTCCGGCCCCGCCGACCCGGCGAAGTACGAGGAGCTCAAGCAGCAGGTCGACGAGCACTGCCCGGTGCTCGACCTGTTCCGCAACCCCACGCCCACCTCGACCACACTCGCCTGACGACGATCATGTGGTGAACAGCCGCAGGTGAACCGTCGAGGTGGCCGGATCGGTCCGGTCCACCAGAACCCGCCCGCCGGGTCCTTCGCGTAAGGGCCCGGGTCGGGCACCAGCGGCGCGGTGAAGTTCGAAGCCGACAACAGGCTCGTGACGTCGCCTGACGGCAGGCGCGGCGCCACCCGGTGGCGTTTGGTCGATCCCGGTGTCGCGCGCGACACCGAGCACCTCGGCGGACGTGGGCAGCACGACGCCACCGAATTTCAATGCGTCCTGCGCGGACGGGCTTTCCGGAGGCACCCTGTTCTCCCGTTCCGGCGTGGCCGAGCAGCCTGCCGTGATCAGCATCGGCAGTAGGATCGCAAGTCGACGCCCCGGATCGGTTCGGCCACCGTCCCGGCTGTCCGGCGGCTTGGGCAGGTCCGGCTGTTGGCCGGGCGGCGGCACGGTCCCGTTGTGGTGCTTGTTTCCCGTTGATCCCCGGATGTCGTACTCCTGTGCCACGCCCGCACGGTGCAGTTCGGCCATCTTCTCGTCGGTGATCGTGATCGGGCCGATGTCGGTCGACTTGCCACCGTCCCAGTTGTACCGGTCGAAAACGTGGGTTTGGTACCGCATCTCCAGTCATCACCTCTGGAGTACCACGGATCCGAACCGTGTTCGCCCGCACCCGGGTCGGTCGCCGGGTCCGGCGGCGGACCCGGGAGGCCCGCCTTGGTTTCGCCTGCCTTGGCCGCGTCCGCCCGCGTGGTCGCCCCGCCGTCGGAGATCCGGCCTTGCTCGACATCCTCGATGACCTTCGCCAACGTGGCGTCGATGTCGTTGGCGTACTTGACGATCTGGTGCACCCGATCGGTCAGCTCCGCCCCGGTCCGGCTGCGCTCCTGCCGCACGGCGTCGACCTGGTCGGGTGGCGTGCCCGGCGACGGACCCGCGTCGCCGATCTCGCCGTTGCCCATGGTCGTGAACCGTTGCGCCCGCGCCAGGCCGTCGGTGTCCGCGACGTAGTGCTTCAACTCGGTGACCCGGTCGGCGGCGTGCATCAGCCCGGCCCGTGCCGCGCTGAGCCCTGCCAGCACGTGTTCCATCTGGTCGGTGGTCTGAGCGACCTCCGCGGCGGCCTGCTCGGCGGCGGCACCGTGCCATCCCGGTGGGTTCGCCGCGGCGGTCACCTCGTCAGCGAGCCCGACCGGGGTGTCGGATCGCGCCTTGATCTGCCGTTCGGCCTCGTCCAAGGGCTCCGGCTGCCACTTGCGGGCGTCGCCGTAGCTGACCATCGGCGGCCCCGGGGAGCATCGGAGAGATCCTGCTTCGCCGCCGCGTCGTTGTTCGTGTACAGGTCGGCGGCTGTGTGCAAGGACCGGCCGTGCGCTGCCACCCGCGCACTCCAGCCTGTGATCTGCGTACGCCAAGCGCTGGCGGTCCGCTGCACGACCTCGGCCGATCGGCTGCCGGGTAACGCCGCGGGTACCCCGGCGACCGTCCCGCCGAGATCGACGGACCGCCTGCTCGCCTGCGCCTGCCGCCGCCCGGCCGGCTTCGCGGAGCTCCTCGATCACCACGTCGAATCCCGCCATCGATCCCCCGTATCGGTTCGAGCAGTCGATTCGTCGTCTGTGAAGTTAGTGCGGCACAAGCACAGCCGGGCTTGTCGGCACCACATACCCTCGACTGGAGCAGCAGAACACCGTCGACCGGGACCACATGGAGTGCCGTTCGCCCTGACAGGCCGATCCTGACGGCTCAGCCCGACGCCAGCGCGGTTTCGATGATTTCCAGTGCGGCGATGGCGGATTCCGGCGCCACCGGCACCGGGGCGCCGTCGCGCAGCACCGACACCATCGCGGCGTAGAAGTACTGGTACGCACCGGGCTTGGTGCGTACCGGCGTCGTTTCGCCTGCCGCGCCCAGCAGTCCCCATGCCTGCTCGGGCTCCTCGCCCCAGCCGGGGGATCCTGGCCCCTGGCCTGCCTTCAGCGCTGCTTCCTGCACGTCCAAGCCGTGTTTCGTGTACGCCGACGCCGAGCCCGTGACGCGGAAACGCGGCCCTGGCTGCGCGGCGAGGGTGCTGGAGGCCAGGTGGGACACCACGCCGTTCTCGTGCCGCAGTGCGAGGAAGAAATCGTCGTCGACCTGCACTCCGGCGCGGAGCTTGCGCACTTCCGAGTACACCGACCGCACCGGGCCGAACAGGTGCAGTGCCTGGTCGATCAGATGCGCACCGAGGTCGAAGAGGACGCCACCGGCTTCGTCGCGGCCCGGCAGCTCGCGCCAGCCCTGCTTCGGTGCCGGCCGCCAGCGGTCGAAGTGCGACTCGAACCGGTTCACGTCGCCGAGCGCCCCGGACCGGACCAGGTCCTTCACGGTCAGGAAGTCGCCGTCCCAACGGCGGTTCTGGAACACCGTGAGCGGTACGCCACGGGTCGCGGCGAGGTCGGTCAACGCTCGGGCCTCGGTGACGGTCGGCGCGAACGGCTTGTCGACCACCACCGGCAGCCCGGCCTCGACCGCCGCGGTCGCCAGCGGCACGTGCGTCCGGTTGGGGGACGCGATCACGACCAGGTCGTGGTCCTCCCACAGCTGGTCGGGCCGGTCGAGCCTGCGCACCCCGTCCGGTACTTCGCGGGAGGTCACCACCGATCGCAAGGTCAGCCCGGGGGTCGTGGTGATCAGCGGCGCGTGGAACACCGCGCCAGCCGTGCCGTACCCGATCAATCCGACGCGCAAGCTCATGGTGCGAATCTAGCCACCCCCGCCCGGGCGCGCTCGCGTCCGTGTTCGGCGTGTCCACCGTGATCGGCCCGCTGCTCGGCGGCCTGTTCGTGGACCACCTGAGCTGGCGGTGGGCGTTCTACGTCAACTTGCCGCTCGGTGTGCTGGTGCTGGTCGTCACGGTCGTGTCGATGCCCGCGGTCAAGGCGGCCTCGCGGTCCAGGATGTTCCTCGCTGCGGCACCGGTGGGTTTGCTGGCGTTCCTCGTGGCCTTGTTCTTGAAGGAAGTTCCGTTGCGTGACACTGCGCGGGTTGTGGCCGCGGGCAACAGCGGGGTCGGCGAGAGCTTCGCCCCGCCTGCTTCGAGTGATTCCAGCGTCGAGTTGGAGAAACTGATCTCCGTTGTGGTGAGCAGACAGGAGCACGACCCCCGGCCTGAGATGCTTGCGGCGTCGGGTGTTCCGTTGAACTACGCGCAGGCGTGGATGCTGGTGCGGATCTTCAAGCACAGCGTCGACGACGGTGACGCGACGCTGCAAGAGATCGCTGACCACACGAAGGTGCCGGCGGGGATATTCCAGCCCGTTGCTCGTCATCTGGTCGACATCGGCTACGTCACCGAGGCTGAAGGGCACTATCGGTTCACGCCCGCTGGTACCGAGGCTTTCGGTCAGTTGATCGGCGCTGCTCGCGCGTGGCTTCTCGGTCAGCTGGCAGATTGGCACGAGGATGGGGGACAAGTTCGCTGTCGCCGTCAACCAGATGGCCGAGAAGTTGATTGCCAGCAGCCGTGATCTCGCGGGCGGGCGGCATGCTGCACGGGTGTGACCTTGGGCCCGCGTTTTGGGTCAGTTCGAGCGGTACAGCTCCCGGGCGATGATCGTGCGCTGGATTTCCGAAGCACCCTCGTAGATTCGAGGTGCGCGCACCTCGCGGTAGAGGTGCTCCAGCAAGTGGCCGCGTTGCAGAGCCCGTGCACCGTGGATCTGGACGGCCGCGTCAACCACGTACTGGGCGGTTTCGGTGGCGAGGAGTTTGGCCATGGCCGAACGCCCCGCGATGCTTGTCTCGCCAGCGTCGTACGCCTGTGCGGCTGAGTACACGAGCAACCGGGCGGCTTCCGTGCGCGTCGCCATCTCGGCCAAGGTGTGCGCGACTGTTTGCTGTTCACGCAGCGGGCCGCCGAAGGCGATACGGCTGTCGGCGTGTGACACTGCCGCGTCGAGCGCTGACTGGGCCATCCCCACCGCGAACGCGCCCACGCTCGGCCTGAACAGGTCCAGGGTGCGCATCGCGACGCGGAAGCCCTTGTTCTCCTCGCCGAGGAGTTCTTCACTGTGCACCGCCACGCCGTCGAACGTCAGACGGCCGATCGGGTGCGGGCTGACCATGTCCAGGTGCTCACCGCTGAGTCCCGGGCGATCCGCCGGTACGACGAACGCGCTGACGCCGCGTGCTCCCGCGTCCGATGTCCGGGCGAACACCGTGTAGAAGTCCGCTTCCGGCGCGTTGGAGATCCAGATCTTCTCGCCGGACAGGCGCCAGCCTCCGCCGTCGCGGGTCGCTGCCAGTCGCAACGCCGCTGCGTCCGACCCCGCTTCCGGTTCTGTCAGGGCGAATGCCGCGACCGCCTCGCCCGCCGCGACCGCGGGCACCCAGCGTTCGACCTGACTGTCCTGCCCGGACTGCAGGATCGGGTACGTGCCCAGGCCCTGCAATGCCAGCGCTGTCTCTGCTTGCGTGCTCTGGGTGGCCAGGGCTTCGCGTAGCAGGCACAGGTCCAGCGCCGCTGCGTCACGGGACGGTTTGCCCGCGTCCACCCCGGGGAACAGCTGGGCGAGCAGGCCCAGTTCGCCGAGGGCCTTGACCAGTTCGCGGTTCACCGATCCCGGTGTTCCCGCTTCGGCGAGGGGGACGAGCCAGTCCGCTGCCAGTGCCTTGACCTCGTCGGCGAACTCGCGTTGCTCGGCGGTCAGCATCCTCATCCCCTCCAACGCGCGTGCGCTGTGCCGGGTTCGCCGGAACGGATCAGGTTCAGGCGGGGTTTCGGGTCCTCGGTGCGGCCCGCGCGTGGTTTCCGGCTGCCCGCGGCGAACGGTTTCGGCCACGCGACGCCGGTGTACTCCTGGTCCGCCGCCGCGTGCAGTGTCCAGTGTGGATCGTAGAGGTGGGTGCGGCCCAGTGCGCACAGGTCCGCCCTGCCCGCCAGGATGATCGAGTTCACGTCGTCGTACGAGGAGATCGCGCCGACCGCGATCACGGCGACACCGTACTTCTGCCCGACCTCGTTGCGGATCCGGTCGGCGTACGGGGTCTGGTAGCTGCGGCCGTACGCGGGCCTCTCCGTGCTCACCACCTGACCGGTCGACACGTCCACCCCGTCCACGCCGTGCTCGGCGAACGCGCGTGCGATCGCCACGGCCTCGTCGGAGTCGATTCCGCCTTCGCACCAGTCGGTGGCCGAGATGCGCACCGTCATGGCGCCGGGCCAGGCTTCGCGGATCGCGTCGAACACTTCCAGCGGGTAGCGCAGGCGGTTCTCCAGCGACCCGCCGTAGGAGTCCGTGCGCTGGTTGGTCAACGGCGACAGGAACGACGACAGCAGGTAGCCGTGTGCGCAGTGCAGTTCCAGCAGGTCGAACCCGGCGCGGGCGGCCGATCGCGCCGAGGCCACGAACTGTGCCTTGATCTCCGCCATCTCGTGCGGGGTCAGCTCGCGCGGGGTCTGGCTGGCTGGCGCGTAGGGGATCGCCGACGGGCCGCAGACCTCCCAGTTGCCCTCCGGCAACGGCTGGTCGATGCCTTCCCACATCAGC